>JARLGF010000077.1 GCA_031296165.1 Occallatibacter sp.
ATGGACATCCAGACCCAAAAATCGTACCTTTTCCTTCATGACCGGTTCCTCTCCGCTTGTGGCTCTGAGTTGTGCTTCTTTCCAGAATCACAGCCTAACCCACGATTAGCGCATTGGACCGGTCACTCCATGATGACTAAACTGAAAACTAATCATGAAGTTTTTCAGCAGCAAAAAAGAGACCCCGGCCCAGCCCGAAAACAGCGCGGCCGCCCCCGCCTCCGATGCCCCGAAAACCGGCTTTTTCAGCCGCATGAAGCAGGCTGTCTCGCGCACCCGCGAGTCTCTCTCCTCCAAAATCGAGGATATCGTCTCCCTCACCCGCGCGGTCGACGAGCAAACCCTCGAAAACCTTGAAACCGCCCTTCTCACCAGCGATCTCGGCGTCCAGACCACCACCGCCATTCTCGACGCCCTCCGCGATCGCGCCCGCCACCAGTCCATCGCTGGCGGCGAAGAGCTCCGCACCCTCCTCAAGGCACAGTTGCAGGCCATTCTCGAGGCCCCGCTGAAGACCCGCGCGGGATTCCACGAACCTGATGGCGCGCAAGCGCCGGCTGCCGCACCGCAGGTGCCTCCAAAGATCACCTTCCTCGTCGGCGTCAACGGCGCCGGCAAAACCACCACCAGCGGCAAGCTCGCCGCCTGGAGCCGCGCCCAGGGGCACTCCGTGCTCTTGTGTGCCGCCGACACATTTCGCGCAGCCGCCATTGAGCAGCTTGAAGTCTGGGCCTCCCGCTCCGGCGTGGAGATGATCAAGACCCGCCACGGCGGAGACCCCTCCGCAGTCCTCTACGACGCCATCGCCGCCGCCAAGTCCCGCCGCATCGACGACCTCTACGTGGACACCGCAGGCCGCCTCCACACCAAGACCGGCCTCATGGACGAGCTCGACAAGATGCGCCGCATCGCCGCCCGTCTCGTCCCCGGCGCACCCCATGAAGTACTCCTCGTCATGGACGCCACCACCGGCCAGAATGGACTGCAGCAGGCGCGCCTCTTTACCCATGCCGCCGGTGCAACTGGAATCGTCCTAACCAAGCTCGACGGCACGGCCAAGGGCGGCATCGCCGTCGCCATCGCCCGCGAGCTCAACCTGCCCGTCCGCTTCGTCGGCGTCGGCGAGCAGATGTCCGACCTGCTGGAGTTTTCACCCTCCGCTTTTGTCGACTCGCTGCTGGAGTAAGATAGGCGTCGAAAGGAAATGCCATGGCAAATCTGAAGGAGATCAAGTATCAACTCTTGCTTGTCCTGATGTCCGTTCTCATGAGTTGCATCTTGCGTGAATTAGGCGCCCTTATTCGGATTGACCTGGCGTCCGGCGTTTTCTTTTTCTTAATCGTGAATATCATTTTCTTCTCCTTCGTCAGTCCTCGCAGAGCGAATAAGGTGCAATGAGCGTTTCCGATCAAGATACCTACTGGATGCAGCGCGCCCTCGAACTCGCCCGCCGGGGCATTGCCCTCACTTCGCCCAATCCCGCCGTCGGCTGCGTAGTCCTCGATTCCGCGGGCCAGGTAGCCGGCGAGGGCTGGCACGAATACGACCTGCTGGACCACGCTGAAGTTGCCGCACTGAAGGAAGCCGTAACCCATGCCGGCCAACGTGTGCGCGGCGGCACCGCCTATGTCACCCTGGAGCCCTGCAACCACACCGGTCGCACGCCGCCCTGCACGGAAGCCCTCATCGCCGCCGGCCTCAGCCGCGTCGTCGCCGCCACCATCGATCCCAACCCCTCCGTCGCTGGACACGGCCTTGACCGCTTGCGTGCGGCCGGCGTGCAAACCTCAGTCGGCATCTGCGAAGCGGAAGCCCGCCGTCTCAACGAAGGCTTCGCCTGCTGGTGCCGGCATAAACGGCCGCTGGTGCTGATGAAAGTCGCCATGACGCTCGACGGCCGCATCGCCCCCCCCGCCGGCCAGCACGCGCCCCGTGAGCCCTACTGGATCACCAGCGAAACCGCCCGCGCCGCCGTGCAACCCCTCCGCTGGCAGGCCGATGCCGTCGTGGTCGGTGTAGACACGGTGCTGGCCGACGACCCCATGCTCACCGACCGCAGCAACCTGCGCCGCCGCCGCCCTTTGCAGCGCATCATACTCGACTCAGCCCTGCGCATGCCGCTCGACTCCAAGCTGGTAACCACGGCGCACAACGATGTCATGGTGTTCACGGTTTCAAAAGACGATGGCCGTATCCGTGAACTCCGCTCGCGCGGTGTCCGCGTTGAAGCATTGTCAGCTGAGGCTGGACGCGTTCCGCTCGCCCAGGTGCTCGACAAACTGGGCGAGGAAGGCATTCTGACCCTGCTTACCGAGACCGGTACACGCCTGAACACAGCCCTGCTTGCCGGCGGCCTGGTTGACCGCATTCACCTCTTCGTCTCCCCGCAGATCATGGGCTCCGACGCCGTCCCCGCTTTCCGCGGCATGGCCAGCGCCATCCACATGGCCGAAGTCGAAGTAGAGCGCTACGGCAACGATCTGGGCCTCTGCTCCCTGCTCAAAGATCCATGGAACGAAAAGCAGTAATCGGTAGTCAGCAGCAAAACGCAGCCCTGTGCCCCCGTGTCTCTGCTCCTATCAGCGTCCTTCTATGCTGCGAATACAGCGGTTCCACAATTGGTGAACCCCAAAACCACGATGCTAAGTGGCCTTTGATCTTCGATTCCCATCCTGCCTTATTGCTCCGCTATATGCAGGCGTTTGCACTCGAATTGCATCCAAGTTTGAAACCACCATCTTTACAATCTTGCTCCGTGTGTCAAGCAGTTCCAGGCACGCAGAGCTGAACTGATGACATTGACGAGTTACGGTTAGACGCCAAGCAGAATGTCCTGCTTGTCGGCGATGGCGAGGAACAGGCAAATTCGCCGTACATCTCCTCCCATGCTGAAGGGTTGGAATTGTCAGGGGGAATATCTCCATTGCTGTGAGGGCGCAAATGCAGGTACAGCGTGTAGGCAGACGCGTTCCCATTCGGTTCTCCTATGCAAGAGCGCTCACGGAGAAATACCGATTTTATAATCGACACTGTTGACTGCAGTCGATTTCGACGAGCAGTTTTGTGATTTGCAATCTATGTAAGGAACAAGCGGAAGGAGCGGCCTATATGCTGATGCCCGAAGGCGTGGCAATCGATAGCATCACAGGCGCTGTGTCGCCGGCGACAGGACGCTACACAAAGCGATTGAGCGAATTGCGCGAACTGTTTCAGGACCGCGATATGGCCGATAAGGAAGTGGAGCGTTTGCAAGACCCGGTCGTTTATGAGATTGCTGAATACAGGAAGCCAGGCAGCGACATCTTTTTTGGAACTACCACCATGTCGCCAGGCAGGGTTGGCAGAGAATACTACATGACACGTGGACACTTCCACGAGCGCCAGGATGCGGCTGAGGTGTATTACACACAGCACGGAGAGGGCATCCTTCTTCTCGAATTGCGCGACGAGCAATCCATGACCGTTGAAATGCGTCCTGGTCTATGCGCCTTCATCCCTCCCGGCTGGGCACACCGCTCCATCAATACAGGCAGCGAAAAACTGATTTTCGTCTGGATGTGCAACGTCGCAGTCGGCCACGACTATGGCGACATTCTGAAGAGAGGAATGCGGAAACTTGTTGTGGCACGAAACCAGTTGCCGGAGTTGATAGACAACCCCTCATGGGGCCACTGAACCCGGGATATGCTGGAACCTGCCGCGTGCGTAGCGGAGTCCAATATCGTCATATATTTGGCAACAATGCCGCCACCGTTCCTGTCCTCTTCACCGTCTACTGACGCGTACTTTGCACGTGCCAGGCGAAGGTTTTTGGCCATTCTGTTATAGTCAACTGTTACGCCGAAGTCCCTGCCTGGATAGGCACGAAACGAATTTGTTGAGAGAGGAATCACCATGTCTACTGCAACCGCAGACGTAGAAACCGCAACGACCGATCATTACTATTTTGTCCCCGGCGATGCCAAACCAGAGGCCATCAGCGGCGTGCCCGCCAAGAAGCTAAAGTATGGCGTCGGCGGCACCTGGAAGGAATCCAAGACAGCCAAATACATGCCATGTTATGACCCTTCGACCGGCGCTGTGATCGCCTATGCGCCGCAGTGCACGGCCGAAGAAATCGAAGAAGCGATCCAGGCCGCGGTGAAGGCCTTTCCGGCATGGCGCGATACCCCGGTGACCAAGCGCACGCAGGTGCTCTTCAAAATGAAGCAGTTGCTCGATGAGCATCTGGATGAACTAACCTATCTCTGCGCACAGGAAAACGGCAAGAAATGGGACGAAGCCATGGGCGACGTCCTCAAGGCGATCGAGGTTGTCGAGTTTGCCTGCGGCGCACCGCAGCTGATGAAGGGCGAGTCGCTGATGAATGTTTCCAGCGGCTACGACACAGTACAGTTTCGCGAACCTCTCGGCGTGTTTGCCGGTATCGCGCCGTGGAATTTTCCTGCCATGATTCCGCAGGGGTGGATGGCTCCCATCTGCATCGCCACTGGTAACTGCTTGGTGCTGAAGGCGGCCAGTTTTGCGCCTCAATCGGCCATGCGCATTACCGAACTCTGGAAGCAGGCTGGCCTGCCCGACGGCGTGCTGAACATCGTGACTGCCAGCCGCACTGAAGCCGAAATTCTGCTACGGCATCCCAGCATCAAGGGCGTGAGCTTCGTCGGCTCCACCAGCGTTGGCCTGCATATTTACTCCACTGCCGCCAGCAACGGCAAGCGCGTACAGGCGCTTACAGAAGCCAAGAATCACGCGCTGGTGTTGAAGGACGCAATTCTCGAGCGCACTGCGCAGGGCATCATCAACTCCTTCAGCGGATGCGCTGGCGAACGCTGCATGGCCCTGCCAGTAGTGGTCGTCGAAAATTCCGTAGCCGACCAGTTGGTCGAAGCAGTCACCCGCCTGGCGAAAAAGATCAACCTCGGCGCGGCATACGACAAGAGCACGGGTCAAGGACCAGTCGTCAATAAAGGACACAAGGAGTTCGTTCTCAACTGGATCGAAACCGCCATCAAGGAAGGCGCCAAACTGGTTCTCGACGGTCGCAATCCCGAGGTGCCGAAAGGTTGCGAAAATGGCTATTTCGTCGGCCCCACCATCTTCGACCATGTAACAGAGGAAATGTCTTGCGGCCGGCAGGAGATTTTTGGCCCCGTACTCTGCATCAAGCGCGTGGACAGCTTTGAAGAAGGCCTTCAGTTGATGAACAATAATCCTTTCGCCAACGGTTCGGTGATCTACACGGAGAACGGCCACTATGCACGCGAATTCTCCAAGCGCACCGATGGCGGCATGGTGGGCATCAACGTCGGCATCCCTGTTCCGCTGGGCATCTTTGGGTTCACCGGACATAAGCAGTCCTTCTTTGGCGACCTGCACTGCATGGGCCGCGACGGGTTCATCTTCTTCACTGAAACCAAGAATGTAACCACAACCTGGTTTACTGGAAAGGCAATTCCCGCCAAGGTCAGCACCTGGGACGGCACCATGACCCGCGGCTAAGTACGCTGAAGTCGAAGCCCTCGGTTAACATTTGTCAAAAACAGGGCGCTGTTCCGAAGCTATTCGGAGCGGTGCCCTGTTTTTTGATCCCGTGTGCAGATCTCACTCGACAGAGGTATTGTAGAAAGTGGTGCTTATTGCATGAATAAAGTACTTTCTGCCCTCCATTGGCGGAGTTGTGTAACCAGTTATGAGAACTCTGTAAGTGACTCCTGACTGCGGACCCCGTTTTGCTCCGAGCATAATACGTGACGCATATCACTCCCAAAAGCGTCAATCATGGTAGACTCCCATCATGCAGAGCGGCTTTTTTCAACGGGCAATCGTAGCCATCGTACTTATCGGTGCGCTCTTGATGCCTGTTGGAATCTGCCTGCCGCACACCCACGCGCACATGGCTGGGCATGATTGCTGCGATCCCGCGCCCGAGCATACGGCTCAGACGGATTGCTGCGTTGCCCACAATCCACTTCCGGCCATCGTCGTTGCGCCAGACCTTCCAGGTCTGGCCTCGTTGGCCGTAGCGCAAGAGTTTATTTCCTCGAATGCACTCACCTCTCCTGCAGTATTTTCTGACGCGGTTTTCATCCCTCCCCAGTCTCCGCCCACGGGCGCTTTCAACCTGAGAATCTAGCTCTTCAACTCCTCCCTGGCTTTCCGGGATGCGCATTCGTGCGCCCTGGAGTGTTTCTCCTGCCGTTTACCGTGGAGTTGAAAAGTGAAATCTATTTGTGTTCTTGCGCCGTTTGTGCTGGCGCTATCCCTTGTCTGTGAGGGACAGACGGAGTTGTCCTCTGCCCTTGTTCCACAGCCTGCTCTAAGCTTGCCGAAAGCCAGCCCTCCGCTTGTTGAAAAGGGTTCGGCTGCTGTTCCCTTGTCTGTCGATGAAGCGGTTGCTGAAGCTCTCCAGGGCAATCCTGAAATTCGAGCGGCTGTGCGCCGCTTGTCGCTAGCCAGGCTTAAAACCACAACCGCGCGCAGCCTCGACGATCCCATGTTGATGGTGCGTGATTGGGACACGCCTCTCCGCAAGCCGTGGGATCTGAACCAGGCACAGGCCATGGTCAGCTTGCAACAATCTTTCCTGAGCAAGCAGAAGCGCGACCTGCGAGGGAAACTGGCCGGGGACGATGTGGAAGTCGCATCCAGCGAACTCGAATCGCTGCGCCAGGAAGTCTCCGCCGAGGTCCGCAAGGCATGTGCGGACCTGATGCGCAATGCCGATGAGATGAAGTTGAACGGCCGCCAGGCATCGCTACTCAAAGAGGCTCTGGCCGCGGCGCTTGCTCAATACACAACCGGCAAGGTTTCCCAGGCCGACGTGCTGCGTGCGCAGATGGCGTTGACCCGCCTGAACGAAAACCTTATCGAACTGGAAGAAGAGCGCGACAACGCACGCGCGCAATTGAACGCACTGCGCGGCAGCAGCCCCGACGAGGCAATCGAGATTGCCGGCAGCTACACAAGCCTTGCAGCGCTGCCGCCGATCGAAGAACTGGAACGCACGGCCATCGAAAACCGCCCTGAATTGGCTGCTTTGCACAAACAGATTGATAAATCCAGAGATCAGGGGCAGTTGACCCGGCTGGCAATGAAGCCCGACTTTACCGTTGCCCTGGGATACATGCTGATGCCCACCGGCTCCGCTTCGCGCAATGCCTACATGGCGGAGTTGACGATGAATCTTCCTTCCTTGAATCGTGCGCGCCATGACGGCGAGGCCAGGCAGGCCGATGCGGCGACGGATGTCTCGCAAGCAGAACTTGAAGCGCGCACTTCCGCGGTATTCCTCGAAATTCGGCAGGCGCAGATTGATCTGCTGGCCGCGCAGAAGCGGATCAGGCTCTATCGCGATACGCTGCTTCCGCAAGCGGATGCGGCTTTCAAAGCTTCTGCCGCTGCATACCAGAACAATCGCACCGAGTTTGCCAATCTCATTGACAGCCAGAATTTGCTGCTCGACATACAATCCGCTTTCTACAAGGCATCCGCGGCCTCGGACGCGGGCATTGCCGGGCTGGAACGCGCAATTGGCGCGCCCCTCGCCGGTGTGTCCGAAGCCAATGCGCCCGCTCCCGGGAGGACAAAATAATGAATGCAAGGGAAAAGAAGTTGATCGCGCTTGGCACCGCTGCTGGAATTTTGACCGCTGCGCTCGTCGTTGGAATTCTGGCCGTAAGGGAACGGCCGTCTTTCGCCTCGGGACCGGCATCGCCAGCAGGCAGCGCCACCCCGTCCACGCCGCCTGACTCACAATCAGGCACGCAGCCCGGCGCCACGGTTCAACTGAGCCCCGCCGAGATCACCGCCGCCGGAGTGCAGGTTGCTGAAGTCCGCACCGCCTCCTTGAAAACGGATATTGCGGCGTTTGGCCGCGTCGAACAGCCCGAGGCGCAACTTGCCGCGGTGAGTACGCGCATCGGTGGCCGCCTGGACAAGCTCCATGTGCAATACACCGGCGAACGCGTGCAGCGCGGTCAGGCGGTGGCCGAGGTGTACAGTCCCGAAGTGGCGACAGCCCTCGAAGAGTTCCGCCTCGCCGAGGAGAACCGCAATCAACTGCGTCAGTCCGACGAAGTCTATGCGCGCCAGCAGGCGGATGCGCTTGTCGAAGCCAGCCGCAGAAAGCTCGAGCTCTGGGGCATTAATGGCAAACAGATCGGTGCTCCGGAAACCAGCGGTGTGCCCCATGTGACCATCTACGCCTACGCCTCCGGGACGGTCGTCGATCGCAAGGTAACGCAGGGGCAATATGTAAACGCGGGCGATACGCTGTTCACGGTTGCCGATCTCAGCCAGGTCTGGATCAAGGCCGATGTCTATGAAGAGCAACTGCCGCAGATTCGTCTCGGGCAGGCTGTGGACATCACCGCCGAGTCACTGCCCAACCGGACTGTGCACGGCCGCGTGGACTTTATTGAACCTTCGGCAAACCCGCAGACGCGCACCGTTCCTGTGCATGTACATGTGGCCAATCCCGGCATGCGCCTGTTGCCCGGCATGTTTGTGAACGCCACCTTCGTAAGCAGCACCGCCCAACCTTCCATCGTCGTCCCTCGCTCCGCAGTGCTCGACACGGGTACACGCAAAATTGTCTATCTGGCCAGGCCCAACGGCGTCTTCGAGGCGCGCGAGGTACAACTCGGCGCTCCTGCTGAAGATCTCTTCCCGGTGTCGAGCGGACTGGCGCTGGGCGACAAGGTTGTGCTCAACGGCAACTTCCTCATCGACTCGCAAGCACACCTGAGCTCCGGCATGTCGGGTCTCTACGGAGGGTCTAAAGAATTCTCCGCCGGCCAATCTGCATCAGCCGCCGCTGCGGGTAAAACGGCCGATGCCAATGCGGCAAAGATCGAATTTCATGCCGACGCCGATCCGTTGAAAGCGGGCGCAGACAATCCCTTCCATGTGAACCTGACCGATGCCGGCGGAAAGCCCATTGGCGATGCCCAGGTAACTGTCACGCTGATCATGCCTGCCATGCCGGCAATGAGCATGCCGGAAATGAAGAGTTCCTTCGCCCTTCCATGGATGGCCAGCCGCCAGATGTATGTAGGTAAAGGCCAGCCGCCCATGGCTGGATCGCTGAATGTCCTTGTCGAAGCGCGCAGAAATGGCGGCGTGATCGCAACCTTCCACACACACCTCGGCGCCAGGTAGGAGGCAGCATGATCAACCGCATCATCGAATTTTCAATGAAGAATCGCTGGCTGATCCTGGCCGTCTATGCCGCGCTGGCGGTTTGGGGCTACTGGGCGCTTCTGCATACACCCATCGACGCAATCCCCGACCTGAGCGAGAACCAGGTCATCGTCTTCACTGAGTGGCAGGGCCGCAGTCCGCAAGAGGTCGAAGACCAGATCACCTATCCGCTCACCGTGAACCTGCAGGGGCTGCCCCATGTGCGCACGGTCCGTTCCTCGTCGGCCTTCGGCTTCTCGATGGTGAACGTCATCTTCGAGGACTCGGTCGATATCTACTTTGCCAGAACCCGCGTTCTTGAGCGCCTCAGCCTTGCGGGAAGTTTCCTGCCCGCTGGCGTAACTCCCATGATGGGGCCGGACGCAACCGGCGTGGGCCAGGTCTTCTGGTACACCGTTGAAGGCCCCTACGACAGCGGCACCCTTCACTCCATTCAGGATTGGTTCATCAAATATCAGCTCAACTCCGTGCCTGGAGTTGCTGAAGTCGCCAGCGTCGGCGGATTCGTCAAGCAGTACCAGATCGATCTTGATCCCATCAAGCTGCGTGCCTACAACATCGCACTCAAGGATGTGATTGCCGCTGTAGAACGCAGCAATAACAACGTCGGCGCCAAGGTCATCGAGTCTGGTGACACTGAGAGCATGGTGCGCGGCATTGGCCTGATTCGAAACCTCAAGGATATTGAGGACATATCGCTCGGCGCCTTCAACGGCACGCCAGTCACGGTGGCCAACGTGGGCAGCGTCCAGCTTGGTCCCGAATTCCGGCGCGGCGTTCTCGACAAGGGCGGCAAGGAAGCAGTCGGCGGAGTCGTTGTCATCCGTTACGGCGCCAATGCGCGCGACGTGATCCAGGCCGTCAAGAAAAAGATCGCCGACATTCAGCCCGGCCTTCCAGCCGGTGTCACGATTGTTCCCTTCTATGACCGCAGCACACTCATCGGCCATGCCGTGGACACGCTGCGCCACGCATTGATTGAAGAAATCATCTTGGTCACTCTCGCCCATGTGCTCTTTCTTTGGCACTTCCGCAGCATTCTTGTGGTCACCATTCCTCTTCCCCTCGCCGTATTAGGGGCCTTCCTATGCATGAAGGGCGTGGGCATCTCCTCGAATATCATGTCGCTGGGCGGAATTGCCATTGCCATCGGCGTGCTCGTCGACGCCGGAATCGTCATGACTGAAAACGTCATCCGCCAGGCGGAACAATACGAGCAGCAGCACGGCAACTATCGAGAGCATATTTGGGAGATCACTTTCAACGCCGCGCGGCTTGTAGGCAGACCCATCTCCTTTGCCATGGTCATTATCATCCTGGCCTTCGTTCCGGTCTTCGCGCTCACCGGCATGGAAGGCAAGATGTTTCATCCGCTGGCCTTCACCAAGACCTTCGCCATGATCGGCTCCACCATCATGGCCATTACCCTGGTGCCGGTTCTGTGCACCTTTCTCATTCGCGGCAAGCTGCACCGCGAAAATGAAAACCCCGTCATGCGCCTGTTGCACGCCATCTACCGGCCCGTGCTGAGTTGGGCGCTGCGCCATCGGCTCATCACGCTCACCGCTGCGCTGGCTCTTTTGGCCGCGGCTCTCTATACGGCATCCACCATCGGCTCCGAGTTCATGCCGCCGCTCGATGAGGAGACGGCGCTCTTCATGCCCATCACCGATCCCCGCATCTCTCTCACTGAGGCAACCAGGATTCTTCGCCAGCAGGATGGCATCATCGCCGCCGACCCGGCCGTCGCCATGGTAGTGGGTAAAGTTGGACGCGCGGAAACCTCCACCGATCCGGCGCCCGTCAATATGTCCGAGACGACCATTACCTTCAAGCCCAAAAAACAATGGCCCAAGGGGTTGACCAAAGATGCCATCCTCGCCCGCCTCGACGCAAAACTACAAATCCCCGGCGTCACCAACATCTGGACGCAGCCGATTCGCAATCGCATCGACATGCTCTCCACCGGCATCCGCACGCAGATCGGCATCAAGGTCTTTGGCCCCGATCTGCGTGTGATCGAACAGAAATCGGAAGAAATCAAGGAAGTCGCAAGTCAGATTCCCGGAGCCACCGATCTCTATGCCGAGCGCACCACCGGCTCTCCTTATCTTGAGATGACCGTGGACCGGCAGGCCGCGGACCGCTACGGCCTCAATGTCGCCGACGTGGAGGACGTGATCGAAACAGCCGTGGGCGGCAAGAATCTGACCACCACCATCGAAGGGCGGCAGCGTTTCCCGGTGCGCGTCCGTTATGCTCGCGACTTCAGGGAAAACGCACAACAACTTGGCGAAGTGCTGGTCACTGGAAGCAACGGCGCCCAGGTCCCGCTCAGTAAAGTGGTCACCATCGCCACCACATTAGGCCCATCCATGATCAGCAGCGAAAACGGTCTGCTGCGCGGCTCGGTCCTGCTCAACGTGCGTGGCCGCGATGTGGGAGGATTCGTCGAGCAGGCCCGGCGCGAAGTGGCCAGGCAAGTCAAAATGCCGCCCGGCTACTACATCGAATGGAGCGGTCAGTATGAGAACCAGATCAGCGCGCGCAAGCGCCTGGAAATGGTCATTCCTGTCGTTCTGCTCGTAATTTTCGTCCTGCTCTATCGCACCTATGGCTCCGCAAAGGAAGCAGCGCACGTGCTGCTCGCTGTTCCCTTCGCGCTCTCTGGCGGCGTCTTCCTTGTCAAGGCGCTGGGACTCAACTTCTCGGTTGCCGTATGGGTTGGCTTCATTGCGCTCTTCGGAACCGCCGTGCAGACTGCCGTCGTCATGGTCATCTATCTGCGAGAAGCAGTGACGCGGAAAATTGCGGCCGAAGGCAAGCTCACACACACAGGCCTGCGTGAAGCTGTGATAGAGGGCGCACTGCTCCGCCTTCGCCCCAAAGTCATGACCGTAGCCACGGTGGTTGCAGGCCTTATGCCTCTCATGTGGTCCACGCGAACCGGCGCCGAGTTTATGAGACCGCTCGCCGCTCCTGTGCTTGGAGGAATGGTCAGTTCCCTCGTCCACGTACTCATCGTCACTCCCGTAATCTTCATCTGGCTGCGCGAGCGGGAAATGAAGCGAGACGAAACTGAATCAAACGCCGAAGTCTCATGAGGAGCAAATCATGGCGATGCGTGCCCGGCGGAAGGGTCTCTGCCGCCGGGCACGACGGAAGTAATGGAGAGAGTCTCTCCATTACTTCCGTCTGCAACAACGCCTATGCAGTGATCAATGTAACTCCATATCTATGTATTTGTGGCCGTATACCACTGACGATCGCGCTGCGTGGTCTATTTAACTCGCGCCGTCGACTCCCTCACAATTAACTCTGCTTCCACCTTTATTTTGACCTCCGATTCCTCACCCGACATCAGCTTTAACAGGTTCTCCATCGCCAACTTCCCCATCCGCCGCATGGGCTGGCGAACCGTTGTCAGAGGTGGCTGGGTATAGGACGCAACGAACAGGTCGTCGAATCCCGCCACGGAAATATCTTCCGGCACGCGCAGTCCGTGCATATAAATGGAACGCATCGCTCCCAGAGCCGACATATCGTTATAGCAGCACACCGCGGTTGGAGGAGACTTAAGCGCCAGCAGAGTATCCATCGCCTGCATGGCGGCCTCCGGTTTGCCGTCGCCATGCACAACAAGCTCTGGATAAAGCGGAATCCCGGCTGCGTCCAAAGCCTCTCTGTAGCCCGCATACCGTTCCGTGTCCGATTGATAACCGAACTTGTCGCCAAGATAAGCAATACGCCGATGCCCCAACTCAACCAGGTGCTTGGCCACCGCCCGGCTTCCCTCCTGGTTGCAGATCATCACCGAGTGCACAAATGCCCCAGGATGCTGATCGTTCACCAGAACAATCGGAACCATCATTTCCGAAAGCATCGGAAGATACAAAGCGCCCACGCGCGAAGAGGTAACAATGATGCCGTCCACGCGCCGCTCTGCAAATGCCTGGACCACCTTTCGCTCGCGCTCTGGATCGGCGTTCGAGTCAGCCAAAAATACACTGTAGCCATGGTCGTTGGCGGTTTGTTCTATGCCGCTGACCACTTCGCTCGTAAAGGGGTCGGCAACCGTTGTCACCACCAGTCCGATGGTGCGCGTCCGCCTGGTCACCAGACCGCGCGCAACGGCGCTGGCGCGATAACCCGATTCGGCGGCGATCTTCCGTATCTTCTCTGCGGTTCGGGGATTTACCAGCGGGCTGTTCTGGAGCGCACGGGAAACCGTGGGGTGCGATACGCGTGCAAGCCGTGCAATGTCCTTGATCGAGGGTTGGCGAAAAACTCGCTTCACGCCTTCAGGGGACGCGCTTCCTGCAGCTTTGCCACTGCTTTTGTCGAACATGGCGCCCTCTCCCATTGCACGCGTGAAGTATCGACCTCAGTCTTTAACAACGTGCAGGTTCAAGTCAATACCTCCTGCCGGAGTGTGAAATTGCTGTTATAAGTGAAAATCTTCGCCGGAAACACGAAGGATGGGTCGCCTGCCCGATTACGAATCTCAAGCTACCGCATCCGGGTCGGCCGCATGAACCGCTTTGGCACGGTCCAGCGCGGCCTGAATATTCGGCAAGATGTTCTCACGCCCTACGCGGTCAAGAAACCGCCCTCCCTGCAACAGCTTGGATGGCTGTTCCATCGCTCCGCAGAGCAACATCGTCCGGCCGGATTCTTGCAGACGCTTGGCAAAGGTCTCAATGGAGTGAATGCCTGTCGCATCGATCGCCGTCATATTGCGCAGCCGCAGAATCACTACTGGAGCGAATGCCTCCACGTTAACTGTCGCCTCCACCAGCTTTTCCGTTGTGCCGAACAGAAATGGCCCGTGAATCCGCAGCAGAGTCACGTAGTCAGGCAGAATTCGGCCTTGAAGCACATGCGGCAAACCATCGCGTATGTATTCGTCAGTTACCGGAGACACAGTTGTGGTTTCGGCAACCCGGTGGATATAGAGCAGAGCCGCCAGCGTCAGGCCCACGCCGACTGCTACAGTGAGATCGGCAAATACAGTGAGCGCGAACGTTACCAGCCACACGGAGATGGCCATGAAGTCCATCTGCAAAATAGCGCCGATTTCCCCCCATTCGCCCATGTTGTAGGCCACCACAAACAGCACTGCTGCCAGCGTGGTCAGCGGAATGTAGCTCGCCAGCGGCGCAGCCACCAACAGAATCCCCAGCAGCGTAAGCGCATGAACCATACCCGAAACCGGTGAGCGCGCCCCAGCGCGGATATTCGTTGCTGTGCGGGCAATCGCACCGGTCGCGGGAATACCGCCAAACAGCGGCGACACCATGTTGGCGATTCCCTGCGCCACCAGTTCCACGTTAGGGTTGTGCCGGTCACCGGTCATGCCGTCGGCCACCACCGCTGAGAGCATGCTCTCCAGCGCTGCTAGTATCGCCACCGTAAAAGCCGAGGGAATCAGCGGCAGTATGTGCTCTGCATGAAAATCCGGTATGGCAAACGGAGGAAATCCGCGCGGGATACCACCAAACTTGCTGCCGATAGTCTCAACCGGCAGGTGAAACGCAACGCTCACCCCGGTGCAGACCAGCAGGGCCACAATCGAAGCCGGAATCCGCCTGGTGATGCGTGGCAAAAATATCAGAATGGCCAGCGTGCCCAGCCCCAGCCCCACCGCCGCTGAATTCAGGCTGGCAAAATCCTCCACCAGCAGCTTCATGCGAGGCAGAAACTCACTCGGAACCGGGCCAGTGCGCAGGCCGAAGAAGTCCTTGATCTGTGTAGAGGCAATCAGTACGGCAATGCCGTTGGTAAAACCGATCACCACCATCCGCGGTATGAAGCGAACGGCAGCGCCCAGACCTGTGAGCCCCATCAGCAACAGCAGGATGCCGGCCATGAGAGTCACCATGGCCAGGCCGCTCATGCCAAAGCGCAGCACAATACCGGCCACAATCACCACGAAAGCCCCGGTCGGCCCGCCGATCTGGGTACGCGAACCGCCCAGCGCAGAGATCAGAAACCCAGCCACCACCGCCGTGTAAAGGCCCGCCTGCGGAGTGACTCCGGACGCAATGCCAAAGGCCATCGCCAGCGGCAGCGCTACCAGACCCACCGTGATCCCTGCCAGAAGATCGTGCACGAACATCTGGGCTGAGTATGCCCTGAGGGCAAGAACCGATTTGGGGAGATTCGGATTGCTAATGGACATGGGGATGTATTCCTATTTTACGCGCACCTGCAATTGAGGCCTTTTTTCACCTCGGCGCCGTGGAGGGCGGCCAGATAGTTTGTCACCTCTGTTCCTGGATTGTATCTAACGGCTTGATACAGACCAGCGCCGCCATGCCGCGTGCGTAGTAGTTCTCTTCCCTGCCCGCGCTTAGATAACCACGCGTCTGGTAGAGCCGGATTGCCGCTGCGTTGTCGGCATGAACATGAAGCCAGATTGCTTGCGCACCTGCATCCTGCGCGGAACCCTCGATGCTGCGCAACAACTCGCCCCCAATGCCCTGCACCCGCCAATCCGGCGCAACTTCGAGGGTTTGAATGTAGGCAATCGTTCCTGTCGTCTCTTCAGACCACTCCACGATGGCAAAGCCCGCCATCCTCCCATCCTCCTCCGCAATCCAGGTGGCCGCAGTGGCGCAATCGATGAGTTGCCGCATATACCGGCGGCCAAAGCGGAAGAGCGGCTCAAAACACGCCTCCTCGATCGCATAGAGCGCAGCAAAGTCCGCCGGTTTGTAGAGGCGGTAAAGCACAGCCTCACTTTAACGTATTGGCGCTGTGGCCGCGACGCAAAGCAAAAAGCCATCCTCGCTGTGAAGATGGCTTTTTGCTTTCCGCTGATCTTCCTGCGTTTAGACCTTCGCTTCCAGATCCGCGATCACGTCAAAGAAACGCTGATCCAGGCGGCGATTGGTGGCGATGGCGTCCTTGATGGGAATGTCGGTGATATCCAGGCCCTTGAGGACGGCGATCCGGCCCCACTTCTTGTCGTGAACCATATCGATGGCGTGCAGGCCGTAACGCTGGCCCAGGATACGATCGTAGGCGGTGGGAACGCCGCCGCGCTGTGTATGGCCCAGATTCACGGAGCGCGTCTCAAAGCCGGTCTTCTTCTCGATCAAATCGGCCAGAGCCTCGCCAATGCCCGACAGCCGCGCATGGCCAAAGGAATCAACCTGCTCGGAACCCATCACCTGGCCTACCTCGGGCAGATGGCAGCCTTCGGCCACCACCACCACGCCGTAGTGCTTGCCGTGATCGTAGTTGTATTTCAGCAGCTTGCACACATGGTCGATATCGATTTCCTTCTCGGGAACCAGAATCACATGCGCACCACCGGCCACACCGGAGGCATAGGCAATCCAGCCGGCATCGCGGCCCATCACCTCCACCACGACCACGCGGTTGTGCGAGTCGGCGGTGGTGTGGATACGGTCTACAGCTTCGGTCGCGATCATAACGGCCGTGTCGTAGCCAAAAGTGGTGTCGGTGCCGCTGATGTCGTTGTCGATGGTCTTGGGAACGCCTACGCTGGGCACGCCGTTGTCGCTCAGGAACAGGGTCACTGACTGGGTGTCGTCGCCGCCCAAAGCAATCAATGCGTCTATCTTGTTGGCCTTCAGAACTTCCTGGACCTTCTCGATGCCGCCGGGAATCTTTTTCACGTTGGTCCGCGAAGAGTGCAGGATGGTGCCGCCCTTCAACTGGATGCCGTCTGTGCTCTCCAGCGTGAGCGGGATAAAGTTGTTGTCCAGCACGCCCCGCCAGCCGTTCAGAAAGCCGATGAACTCATCTCCATAGTGGTTGATGCCCTTCTTCACAGCCGCGTAAATCACCGCATTCAGTCCGGGACAATCGCCGCCACCGGTCAGCAAAGCTACTCGCATCGTAAATCTCCTCGTAGAATTCGCGCGGCTCTCTGAGCCGGGCCGGGAACTTGTCCCTGAAGTGTGCGCACAAGACAGTGAAATCGCCGGTCTCGACGCCTTATCTAGTGTACTCCGCCGCTGTAAAGTAAATTCGTGACCGTGCTCACGCCCCGCAAAAATTTACGCCCCATGCATTTCCTCTTTTGGAAAACCCCGTCGCAATGATTCAATAAGGTATGCCCGGAACCGGAGCACTCTTGTTGCTGGCCTTTGCCAGCATGGTCATCGTCGTTCTCCTGGTGCTGCTGCAGTTGACCCGGCTGGGATTCCTGATCCGCTCCACCATCCCCGACCGGCCCCGGCGGCGTATGTTCATCGCCTCGGTCTCCTTCCTGATCACCTTTATCGGGATTCGCATCGTTGTCTACCGGATCGTGAACCATGAAGGACGGCTCCAGTGGGTCATGGTACATGGCCTCCACATCCACCACCTGGTCTGGGGCATTCTCATCCTGCTGCTGGTGGGCTACGGATGGCTGCTTGACCTGGGCCGCTCGCACTCCCCGCTCTCCATCTTTTTCAGCCGCCTCATGTCGGTCGGCTACGGCGTGGGCGCCGCGCTCACCCTCGATGAGTTTGCGCTGTGGCTGAATCTGGAACCGGATGCTTACTGGTCAAGCGCCGGCCGTCTCAACATCGACGCCATCATCCTCTTTGGTAGTCTGCTGGCCGTGGGAGCCGGCGGGGCGCCCTTTTTCGGCGCGCTCCAGCGGATGTGGAGCAAGCGCAGCCTGTTCAGCGGCAAGCTGGTCTCGCCTATTCGCCGTGTGAGGTCGCTTCGTCGGCATAAATTTCGGAGATTGCCGCCGCGTATCGTGCCGTAATCACCCGCCGCTTGAGCTTCATCGAGGGCGTCAGTTCGCCGGAGTCGATCGTCCACTCCTCCGCAACGACGCGGAAGCGCTTCAGCGTCTCAAAGTTGGCCAGGCTGCCATTCACCCCTCGCACAATCTCGCCGTAAAGAGCAATCACTCGGCTGTCTGCCACTAGTTCTGTGCGGGATTTGGCCTCGATGCCGTGGCGCCGCGCCCAATCCTCCAGCGCTACAAAGTTGGGAGCAATCAGCACTGAAACAAACTTATGCTTGTCGCCCACCACGGCAGCCTGCGCCACCAGCTGGCTGATAGCCAGCTTGCTTTCAATGGGCTGGGGCGCAACCAGCTTGCCGCCCGAAGTCTTGAGAAGTTCCTTCTTGCGATCAGTGATGAAAAGGAACCCGTCCGCGTCCAGATGACCGATGTCGCCGGTTCTGAAATAGCCCTCCTCGTCAAAGCACTCGGCATTGGCCTCTGGCTTGTGCCAGTAACCAGCAAAAATCGATGGCCCACGCACCAGAAGCTCCCCATCCTCGGCCAGCTTCAGATCCAAATTGGACATGGGCATTCCGGCAGCGCCCATGCGGTGGTGCAGGGGCGTGTTCAGGGCAATTACCGGCGAAGTTTCCGTCAGGCCATATCCTTCCCAAAGCGCAATCCCCACTGAAGCAAACCATCTGGCCGTGTCAATGCCCAGCGGTGCGCCGCCGGGCACAAAAACTTTAACCCGGCCCCCGAAGGCCTGTTTCACCTGAGAATAGACCAGCTTGTCGGCCAGCTTCCATTGCAGCGATGAGGGCCGGCGACCGTCATACACCGTGTCGCCATGGCGTGCGCCCACCTTCACCGCCCAGGCAAGCATGCGTTTCTTCACCGGCGACTGCGCCGCGCGCCGCTCCACCTCCTGGCGGATCTTCTCAAAAACGCGAGGAACTCCCACGAACACCGTGGGCCGGATCTCGCGCATCGCCTCCGGCAGTTTGTCGAACTTTGAACAATAGGCCACCTGCGCCCCGCAATGGTACATGACGTAGTCCAGCGCGCGCGCCGTAATGTGCGACAGAGGCAGAAAGGAGATACAAGCGTCCGTCGCGTCAAAATTAAAATCCTGGGGCGCAATGTTCTGGTTCGCAGCAATATTGCCGTGCGTGAGCGCAACTCCCTTGGGTTCGCCGGTCGTGCCGGAGGTATAAATCAGCGTTGCCAGGTCCTTGGGCTCGACGGCGCGGACCAGCGCATCGAACACCGGGTCGTGCTGGCTGCCGCGGGCATCGGCTCCGGCTATCAGCGAACTGAAGGCTATCGCTCCCTCCGGTTCGGCGGAATCCATCATCACAATCCGCTCCAGTTGTGTCTGGCTGCGGACAGCGTTCAGCTTGTCGTATTGCTGGCGCGTTGAGACCACGGCGATGCGGCAGCCTGCGTCGGCAATCAGCGCAGCCTCCTGCTCGCCGGTGAGCGTCGGATAGATGGGCACATCCACGGCACCCATTGCCAGCGCGGCAAAGTCGGTAACTGCCCACTCCCAGCGGTTCTCTGCAATCAGTGCAATACGGTCGCCCTTTTGCGCACCCCAGCCGAGAAACGCCTCGGCCACCGACCGCACCCGCTGGTAAATCTGGTCGGAGGATAGGGGTTGCCATTGACCAAACTCGTTCTGCCAGAGCACGGCGCGCGGGTTGGCTGCCGCGGATACGCGGCGAAATAGGTCATTAATAGTGGAGAGCGGTGTGATAGATGTCATGGGATTGTAGTAGGGAGCGCAAGCAATGCGAACGCGCGGCCAATGGAGAGTGTATCAGCGCAGAGCTGTTATCGGTTTTTCGCAGCATAGATTTCCCGCAGCATGAGATGACTGACCAGAAGGCAGGCGAGTCAGCAAGTCTAATCGGTGCCCTCATTTCCAGCGAAAGATCCTGAAATACACCAGATTCTATGCTTCAAACCCTCTATATTTAGTTTTTCTGAGAGTTCCGCACGCGTTAAACTGATTCCAGAATCGGAATTTTCTTCACGCGCTGACTTCCGGTTTTGCCGTGCAAAATGCCCAAAATTGATCCCGTTTTGCCTACCAGCGAACCCGACCCAACATTGCTCAATACTCTGGCCTCGGTCAAGCGAGCCTGTCTGGCCATCGTGGCCTCGCTGGCTCTCGTCAGTCTGGCTGGGTGCCTTATCCCTGCGCTTGGCAAGATCATGCCCTACGGCTGGCAACTCATGAGAGCCGAAACCGCACTCATAGCACTCCTCGGCGCACTCGGACTTCAGTTCTCTGAACTGCGCTATTCCAGGTGGATGCACAGCATAGCCCTGATTCTCGCCGTCGTATTAACGCTCCTCGCCTCTGCTGTGATCGTCGAGCAGAAATTTCATGTCACGCCGGGTGTCGAACTTCCGCTTCTCTCGGATCAGGGATCACTGTTTACCGGAAGGATGTCCCCCCAAACCGCAGCCGCGTTCGTACTCCTGGGCATCGCAATCGCCCTTGGCCGCACTCGAAAGCGCTTCACCGTTCACCTTGCCGATCTGACCGTCTTCTGCCTTTGCCTGCTGGTCCTTATCCTGGTGTCCGGACACATCTTCGGCATCACCCGCACGTTCAGTCCCTCCACCTCGGTTGTGACCTCGCCGCTACCTCTGCTTTGTCTTTCGTTGATGACTCTGGTGGCTCTCTTTCGCCGCACCGAAGAAGGCATCTTCTCCATCTATCTAGGACGCGGGATCGGCAGCAGGATCGCCAGGATACTCTCGCCCATCCTTCTCTTCCTGCCCTTCCTCAGGGAAGCGGTCAGAGCCCACTTCATCAGTTCCAACCGAATGCCCGCGCATTACGCCACCGCCATTCTCGCCTCCCTGGCCATCATCGTCTCCCTTGCCCTGCTGCTATTCCTTGCCTGGCGTATCAACATCATGGAAATCGAAATCCACGATCTCTCCTTGCGCGACGAATTGACCGGCCTGTACAACCGCCGCGGATTCTACCTGCTTGCCGAGCAGGGGCTGCGCATGGCGCATCGTTCCAACCTGCCCTTCTCCGTGCTGTATATCGATGTGGACAACCTCAAACAAATCAATGACTCCCTCGGCCATACCGCAGGCTCCGAGTTCCTCGCCGAAACGGCTGAAATCCTCCAGACCACCCTCCGCGAAACCGATGTGCTGGGGCGCATCGGCGGCGACGAGTTCGCTATAGCAGGCCAGCTCAGCCAGGAGTCGATCACGCTCGTCGCCCTACGCCTGGAGGAAACCTCCATACAACGAAATGCCAAGACTGCCCGGCGCTTACCCCTCAGCTTCAGCGTTGGCCACGTCACTTCTGAAGAGGATCTGCACGAATCCCTTGACGAATTGCTAACCCGGGCAGACCAGGCCATGTACCGGGAAAAACGCAGCAAAAAAGTGGCACTCCAATACCATTGATGCCACAACTTCATGCCCGTTCCCCACTCCCCGCTTCTTGCATACTTATCCAATGGAGTTGTATATTTATACGAGCGCGGTTTCCGCTTGCGGACCGCGCCTTTGATTTGCCGGCAATTTAAATTGGAAAATGCTCATGAAACATCAACGCCTCGACGCAATTCGCGAATTGCTGTCCAACTCCCTGGTAGCCAACCAGGACGAGTTGCGCCGCAAACTCCGCCGCCGCGGCATTCATGTTACCCAGGCCACTCTCTCCAGGGACATTCACGAGTTGCGCCTTTCCAAGGGCCCCGGCGGCTATGCGCTGCCCAACGGCAACGGAAGCCATGGCGCGGCGCCGGCTGTCCAGGACGACGGTCCGCCCTCCGTCGAAGAGATGATTGAGAGTTTCGGCCTGCGCGCGCGCCAGGCCATGAATCAGGTGGTCGTGGCCACGGTAATGGGCGGAGCCCAGCCGCTGGCTGCGGCTTTGGACCATGAGGGATGGCCGGAGGTAGTGGGCACCGTTGCTGGCGATGACACCGTCCTGGTCATCTGCCCCGACCCGCGCCGGGCAAACGAAGTGGAAGCCCGGCTGAGGACCATGCTCGAGTCATGACCAATACGATACAAACCGCAGTTGTCGGAGTTACAGGGTACGCTGGCGCCGAGTTGGCCAGACTCCTGCTGCATCATCCCCGCCTCAAAGGCGCCCCTCCGGCCTTTGCCGGGCGCGTGGACCAGAAAGACCTTGCGCGCGGCGGCGTGCCTCTGGCCGAGATTCATCCCCAACTGGCTGGCGGTTTCAGCGGCCAGCTCACCATGCAGCCGTTCTCCTGGAATCTTCTTGCCGATCTGGGCGTCGATCTCCTGTTCCTCGCCACGCCCCACGAGCAGTCTCGCGAATGGGTTCCCCAGGCTCTCGCGCGCGGCCTGCGCGTCATTGACCTGAGCGGCGCATGGCGGCTTGAGGAAGCAGCCAACCGCGCCGTCTATGGCTTTGAAGACGAGGGCTCCCAGCAGGCTGCGGAAATCCAGACTCAGGCAGTCTACGGACTCCCTGAGCTGCATCGTGCGCAGATTGCCGGCTCGCGCCTGGTCGCCAACCCCGGCTGTTACGCAACCTCCGTCATCCTTGCCCTCAAGCCTCTTGTGGCCGCCGGACTCGTCGACCTGGACCATGGCATCGTCGCCGACTCCAAGAGCGGTGTCAGCGGCGCGGGCAAGTCGCCCACCGCCAAAACGCATTTCATGTACGCGGCAGACAATCTCTCCGCCTACGGAGTCTTCACTCATCGCCATACAGGCGAACTTCTGGAGCAGATCGGTGTCGACTCCAGCGAAATCGTCTTCACGCCTCACCTGCTGCCGATTCCGCGCGGCATTCTTTCCACCGTCTACGTCCAATTCAAACAGGCGCAGACGCACGCGCACGTCGCGAACGTATACCGCGAGTTCTTCGCCGGCAGCCCCATGGTGCGCTTGCATGAGAAGGGCCTTCCGCAGATTCAGTACGTTGTGCGCACCAGCTATGCGGATATAGGCTTCCAGCTCGACTCAAGCGGCCGCCGCGCCGTCATCGTCAGTTGTCTCGACAATCTGCTGAAAGGCGCCGCCTCGCAGGCCGTGCAGAACATGAACGTGATGCTCGGCTGGCGCGAAGCAGAGGGTCTGGAATGAAATTCGCCGCGGAGGACCAGGAATGAAGTACGTCGTCAAATTGGGTGGAGTGGGCCTTGAAAATCCGTCGCTGCTTGAAGGTTGTACGCGCGCTATCGCCGATCTTGTGCGCGACGGCAACCAGGTCGCTGTAGTCCACGGCGGCGGCGTGCAGTTGACCCGCATGTTGAAGGCGCTCGGCAAGCAAAGCGAGTTCATCGACGGCCTCCGCGTCACCGATGCTGAAACCCGCGACATTGCCCTGATGGTCTTCGCCGGCAAGGTCAACAAGGGCCTCGTCGCCGCTCTCGGGGCTATCGGCCAACCCGCTGTCGGCCTCTCCGGCGGCGACGGCCTGCTCTTCCGCGCCCGCAAAAAGCGCACCGCGCCCGACCTCGGCTACGTGGGCGAAATCGCCTCCAGCGATCCCCGCTGGCTTGAAGCCATCTGGCAGTTGAACGGCGTGCCCGTTCTCTGCTCCATGGCTCTCGGCTTCGACGGCGAATACTACAACATCAACGCCGACGAAATGGCCGCCGCCTGCGCCATAGCCTGCCACGCCGATGCCCTCGTCTTTCTCACCGACGTTCCCGGCGTCAAGGGCGCAAACGGCGAAGTGCTCCGATGGCTCTCCATCGATCAGATCGCCGAGATGGCTAAGAGCGCCGTCATCTCCGGCGGCATGTTGCCCAAGCTGGCCGCCTGCCGCGAAGCTCTGTTGAACGGCGTCAAACGCGTAAGAATTTTGCCCGCCGAAGCTGCCGGCTCCCTTCCCGACCTGTGCAGCTCTCGCGTAGCCCATGGCACTGAAGTCATGGTTGCCTGAGGAGAAATGGAATTGACAAAACTCGATCAAATTCGCGCGGCCGAAAGCCGGCTGCTGCTTCCCACCTACGACCGCAACCCCATCCTCTTTACCGGTGGCCAGGGCGTACACATCGTAGATGAGCAAGGCGAGCGCTATCTCGACCTGCTCAGCGGCATTGGCGTCAATGCCCTCGGCTATAACCACCCTGCGATCGTCGATACCATCGCCCGCCAGAGCCGGGCGCTCATCCACACCTCGAACCTCTACTTCCACGAGGGCCAGGCGGAGCTTGCCCTGCGCCTCACCGACCTCACCGGCCTGGACCGCGCCTTCTTCGCCAACTCCGGCACTGAAGCCTGGGAATGCGCGCTCAAGCTGGCCCGCGCCCATGCCGGCATCAAGCGCAGTCAGGGCGGCAACATCGGCACCAAATTCCTCGCCCTCGAGCAAAGCTTTCACGGCCGCACCTTCGGCGCCATGTCCACAACGTACAAGGACAAGTACCGCGAGCCCTTCGCCCCCGTCGTTCCCGGCGTTGAGTTCGTCCGCTTCAACGATGTCGCCGACCTGCGCGCCAAATTCTCCACTGAGGTCTGCGCCATCCTCGTCGAGGCCATCCAGGGCGAAGGCGGCGTGCGTCCCCTTACACCAGAGTTCTTTGAGGAAGCTCGCGCACTGGCCAGTTCCACCGGCGCGCTGCTCATCGCCGATGAGATTCAATGCGGCATGGGCCGCACCGGCAAGTGGTGCGCCTATCAGCACTACGGCATTCAGCCCGACATCACCACCCTCGCCAAGCCGCTCGCCGGCGGCATTCCCATGGGCGCGGTCCTGTGCACCGAAGAGGTCTCGCACTCTTTCCATCCCGGCATGCATGGAACCACCTTTGGCGGAGGTCCGCTGGCCTGCGCAGTCGCCATCGCCGTCATCGACTGCATCGAAAAGGAAGGCCTCCTCGCTCAGGCAACTGAAGTCGGCAACTACTTCCAGGACCAGTTGCGAGTCCTTGCCATGCGTCATGAATCGATCGTCGACGTTCGCGGACGCGGTCTGATGATTGCCGCCGAGCTCGACTCCGCCGACCTTGCCAAGCTCGCTGTAGCTGAGATGCTCAAGCGCCATATCCTCATCAACTGCACCAGCGAAACAGTGTTGCGCTTCCTGCCGCCCTTTATTCTCGAGCGCGCCCACGTGGACACCGCCATCGCCGCATTGAACGAAATCTTCACTGAATACACCGCCGCGCACGCCGCGGCTCCATCCGTAGGAGGACATCATCGTGGCTAGCAGAGCAACCATCGAACGCAGTGTTCCCGCAGTTCCCGTGCAGAAGGACCCCGATATTCTTGCCGCCGCCGCGCGGCTTTCCGGCGAAGACATGTGTTCCATCGCCGATCTGTCCAGCGCCGAGGTGCGTGCCATCCTCAAGCTTGGCCACGACGTCAAGAGCAACCCGCGCGAATACCGCCACGCCCTCGACGCCAAACAGATGGTGCTCATGTTTGAGAAGGCTAGCCTGCGCACCCGCCTCAGTTTTGAGACCGCCATCAACACCACGGGCGGCAATGCGATCTTCGTGGATCAGACCGGTTCGCCGCTAGGCGAGCGCGAGTCCATCGCCGACGTGGCGCGCAATGTCGAGCGCTGGGTCGATGTGATCGTACTGCGCACCTACGCGCACGACACCATCACAGAAATGGCCGCCAACGCGCGCGTTCCGGTCATCAACGCCCTCTCCGACTTCGAGCATCCCTGCCAGGCGCTGGCCGATTTCATGGCTCTTGAAGAGCACTTCGGCACAACCGTCGGCCTTAACTTTACCTATGTGGGCGACGGCAACAACGTCTGCCACTCGCTGATGCTCACCGGCGCACAACTGGGCGCCAACGTCACCATCGCCACGCCGCGCGGCTACTCGCCAGACATTGAGATTGTCACCATCGCGCGCGAGATCGCGGAAAAGAACGGTTGCGAAGTGCGCCTGCTGCAAGACCCGCACGCCGCCGCCGAGGGCGCCGACGCCATCTACACCGATGTCTGCGTCAGCATGGGCATGGAGCACGAATCGACCAAGCGCGAACCCATCTTCCGGCCTTTCCAGGTAAATGAGGCGCTGATGAAGGAAGCCAAGCCAAACGCAGTCTTCATGCACTGCCTGCCCGCACGCCGCAACGCGGAAGTGACCGACGAGGTTCTCGACGGCCCGCAGTCAATCGTCTTCGATCAGGCCGAGAATCGTCTGCACGCGGAAAAATCCCTGCTGCTTCTGCTCCTCGGCGGCCTGGCAAATGTGCAGAGCTTTCAGTAGCACAGCATCCTAAACGTGGCTTTGAAAGGACACGGCTTCAGCCCCCGAAGGAAAGGAAAACCTCAGATGGGCCTTCCTCAGATAGACAGAATGAACGTAGGCAAAATTGCCGAGCGTATTGTTGCTAATGAACTCGAAGCTCACGGTTTTTTGGTTCGTGATTTGAACTTGGAGGGATTGGCCGCAAATGTCGATTTACTCGCCGGGAAAAATGGCCAGACGTGGCAAATCCAGGTTAAAGGATGTACGTATGACGCCACCTACGAACGTAATGGTTGGTGGTTCGGTTACGGCTTTTGTACCGAGGAACATATACACAACTGTGATGCTCCATTCTTCAATAGACGTGCGGGATCATTTCATGCAGACATCGTCGTCCTCGTGTGCGTCAAGACTCCAAAGGATTATCAGTGCGTCGTCCTTCCTATAGGAGTTGCTGAAACTGCCGCCCAGACTAATCTCGCATTGTTCAGGATGAAAAAGCACGACGGATCGGACCATAAGCCCGGCAAAGTCTGGTTTAGTTTTTATCCGACGAAAGCGCGAACTCCAGACCGACAGAAGCTGTTGGATCGCGAGTTGGAGTTACTGACACCCTACAAGGACAAATGGGATTTCGAGATGATCGAGCAGTCCCCAAACTCCTAATCCGAAGTTAACGTTGAGTTCTTTTTGAGGTTTTCGCAAGCATGTCCGTAATTCTCGAATCTTTACCCATCGGCCAGAAAGTCGGCATCGCCTTCTCCGGCGGGCTTGACACCTCCGCCGCCCTGCACTGGATGAAGCAGAAGGGCGCCATCCCGTACGCCTATACAGCCAACCTTGGCCAGCCCGACGAAACCGACTACGAGGCCATCCCGCGCGCGGCCCTCGAATACGGCGCTGAAAAGGCCCGCCTCATCGACTGCCGCGGCCCGCTTGTGCGCGAAGGGTTCGCCGCGCTCCAGGCCGGCGCCTTCCACATCACCACCGCCGGCGTCCCTTACTTCAACACCACCCCCATTGGCCGCGCTGTCACGGGCACCATGCTGGTGGCCGCCATGAAGGAGGACGATGTCCACATCTGGGGCGACGGCTCCACGTTCAAAGGCAATGACATCGAGCGCTTTTACCGCTACGGACTGCTCGCCAATCCCAGCCTCCAGGTCTACAAGCCCTGGCTAGACACCGCTTTCATCGACGAATTAGGCGGCCGCGCCGAGATGTCCGCCTTCATGCAGTGTTCCGGCTTCGCCTATAAAATGTCTGCGGAAAAGGCCTACTCCACTGACTCCAACATCCTTGGCGCAACCCATGAAGCCAAAGACCTGGAGCATCTCTCCACATCCATCAAGATCGTCGTCCCCATCATGGGCACCGCATTCTGGCGCGACGATGTCCAGATCCAGCGCGAAGAAATCGCCGTTCGCTTTGAAGAAGGCTTTCCCGTCGCCCTCAACGGCCAGGAGTTCACGGACCCCGTCGAGCTTCTTCTCGAAGCCAACCGCATCGGCGGCCGCCATGGGCTCGGCATGTCCGATCAGATTGAGAACCGCATCATTGAAGCCAAGAGCCGCGGCATCTACGAGGCCCCGGGCCTCGCCCTGCTCTATATCGCTTACGAGCGCCTCATCACCGGCATCCACAACGAAGACACCATCGAGCAGTACCGCAGCAATGGCCGCAAGCTTGGCCGTCTGCTCTATCAGGGCCGTTGGTTCGACTCGCAGTCGATCATGCTCCGCGAATCTGCCCAGCGCTGGGTCGCCAAACCCATCACCGGCGAGGTCACACTCGAGTTGCGCCGCGGCAACGACTACTCCATCTTGAACACCGAGTCGCCCAACCTCACCTTCCATCCCGAACGCCTCAGCATGGAGAAGACCGAATCCGTCTTCTCTCCGCGCGACCGCATCGGACAACTCACCATGCGCAACCTCGACATCACCGACACCCGGGAGAAGCTTCTCACCTACGCCAAAGCCGGCCTCCTCACGCTCAGCAAAGGCAGCGAAATGCCCCAGCTCAACAGCGGCAAGGAGAAGGAATAGCATGAGGTGCGTTTAAGACAATGTCCAACGAAAAACAATCCGGGAAAATGTGGTCCGGCCGCTTTCGCGAGCCGCTCGACAGTGAGTTCGAACAGTGGCAGCGTTCCATTGTCTTTGATTGGCGGCTTCTCCCTCAGGAGGTAGCCGCCAGCAAGGCGCACGCGTCGGCTCTCTATGCCGCTCATATCCTGACCAAGAGTGAAACAACGGAGTTGCGCGCAGCGTTGGACGCGATCGCTGCCGACCACGCTTCTGCAGCGGGCCAGGAACTGGTGCGCAATCACCCCTCCGCTGAAGACATTCATCACTTCGTCGAACTATCTCTGGCCAAACGCATCGGCTCGCTCGGCCTCAAACTCCACACCGGTCGCAGCCGCAACGAGCAGATCGCCACCGACCTGCGCCTCTATGTGCGCGCGCAGATTGACCTCGTCGCCGCAGAACTTGCCGCCTGGGCCAGTGCCCTCGTCGCGCAGGCCCACGCTGCCGGCGAATCCGTCATGCCCAGTTACACCCACATGCAGCGCGCCGAGCCCGTGCTCGTGGCTCACTGGCTTCTCGCCTACGTTGAAATGATTCTCCGCGATGCCGCCCGCCTGCGCGATTGCGCCGCGCGGCTAAACTACTGCCCGCTCGGTTCAGGCGCAGTGGCCGGTGCAACTCTTGCTCTCGACCGCTCCATCGCCGCGCGGGAGCTGGGTTTCACCGCTCCTACCGCCAACTCCATCGACGCCACCAGCGATCGCGATTTCATTCTCGAGTACTTGCACGCGCTCACCTTCGTCGGCCTGCACCTAAGCCGCTTTGCCGAGGAAATCACCCTCTTCGCAACTGCGGAGTTCAACTTCGTCACGCTGCCTGAGGCCTTTTCCACCGGCTCCAGCGCCATGCCGCAGAAAAAGAACCCCGATCTCACCGAACTGATTCGCGCCAAGGTCGGCCGCATCCACGGCGCGGCGCAAGCCGTCACGCTGCAACTCAAGGGCCTGCCTTTGGCCTACAATAAAGACATGCAGGAGACTCAGGAGCCGGCCTTCGCGGTCGATTTTGTCCCGCGGATGCTCACTCTCGTAGCGCGCTTTACCACCGCTCTTCAATTCAATCGCGAACCCATGAACCTGGCCGCGCAGTCCGGCTACCTCAATGCCATGGCCGCAGCCACCTATCTCGTCCACAAGGGTGTTCCCTTCCGCACCGCGCATGAAAAGATCGGCAACGCCGTGCGCTATGCCTTGGGGAAAGGCGTTGAGCTGAACCAACTCACTCTCGATGAACTGCACACGTTCGGCCCCGAATTTGCTGAGGACTTTTTCTCCGCCGTCACGCTTCAGGCCACGCTCGACTGTCACAACGTCGTTGGCGGAACCGCGCGCGAACGCGTGCGCCAGGCTCTTGCCGCCGCGCCGGAACGCATTGCCCGCATCGCCCCATTCCATGCCGCGGAGGCCGTTCATGCTGGTGCGTAAGGCTCTGCTTCAGGACGCCACCAATGTCTACGACCTGGTGAACTCGCTCTCCGGCGACGGCACGCTGCTCAAGCGCGCCTTCGCGGAGATCTGCGAAAACATTCGCGACTTCACCGTCGCCGAATCCGATGGCAGTGTCTTTCTCGGTTGCGGTGCGCTCCACTTTTACGGGCCGCATCTCTGCGAGGTGCGCTCCATCGTTGTCAGGCCTGAAGCCAAGGGCCAGGGCGCCGGCGGCCGCATCCTCGCCGCGCTCCTTGAAGAAGCAGAAACTCACGGCATCCAGTCAGCCTGCCTCTTCACCCGCATCCCCGACTTCTTCTTCAAATACGGTTTCCGCACCGTCGAAGACAAGGCAGAACTTCCCGATAAAGTCTTCAAAGACTGCCAGAACTGCCCGCGTCTGCACCGCTGCGACGAAGTTGCCATGGTCCGCGGCCGCATCCCACGCATGTCCATCCTCGGCCCGCGCGAAGAAGCCGAGCAGTTAGTCCACATTTCCGGCTAACTCCACTTCGCCAGCATCGCCGCCGCAACCGCCGCCTGTCCATAACTCAGCCCTCCATCTCCAGGGCTGACTTGTACGTGCTGAAACACTTGAAACCCCTCCGCCTCCAGCCCCACGCGCAGTAGTCGCGCCATCCGCCGGTTGTGCAAGCACCCGCCGCTCAGCGCCACTTGTCCCACGCCCGTAGCCGCACGCGCCATCACTGCTGCCCGCACAAAACCCGCGGCCACTCCCGCATGAAACCGCCCTGCAATTCGGGCCTTGCTCGCTCCGGCCCGCAAATCCTCCACCAGCCCTCGCCAAAGCGGTCCCGCTCCAATCCTCACCGGCTCCCGCGCAGTCCAATCCCCTCCCGCAAATTCCATTTCATAGCCCGGCTCGTCCGGTTCATCCACGGCAATCCCCTCCATCTCGATAGCCGCCTGCGCCTCGTAGTCC
>JARLGF010000078.1 GCA_031296165.1 Occallatibacter sp.
CGCGTGAACGATTTGAAGAAGACCGCGAACATGGTGTACATGCCTTACTGGGAGAATCCCCGCTGGCGTGTGGTTTTCCTGGTGCGCAGTTCGCTGCCGGCGGCGGCGCTGGCCAACTCGATGCGCACAGCGATTTGGAAGGTCGATCCCCAGATCGCGATTCCCACGCTGAAGTCGCTGGACAGCCAGGTAAACGATTCGGTGGCGACAGACCGCTTCCAGACGCTGCTGCTTTCGAGCTTTGGTGCGGCAGCCCTGCTGCTGGCGCTGCTGGGGGTTTACGGGGTGCTCTCCTACTCCGTATCGCTGCGACTGCGGGAATTTGGCATTCGCGTGGCGCTGGGATCGGATCGTACCAGGCTGACGCTTCTGGTGTTGCGGCAGGCTTGTTCTCCGGTTGTGGGCGGCGTTTTCGTGGGTCTCGGCGCATCCTTCGTGGTCACGCGCTGGGTGCGGAGTCTGCTTTATGAAACCCGGCCCGTCGATCCGCTGGCAATCTCAGCCAGTATCGTTTTACTGCTGGCCGTCGCGACTCTAGCGGCCATGATTCCCGCGCGTCGAGCGGCGGCGGCCGATCCCATGAAAGCCTTGAGAACCGAGTAATGCGAAGAGGGACAGATGCGGGCGTGGATAAGGCCGCGAACCGTCTGAAAGAGTGTTCCTGCCAGCGCGGAATCTGCTATTGTTGCGGATAAATGATCGAGAAACAGATGAGAACGACCTGGATGTGCCTGGCGCTAGGCCTCATGGTTGCGTGGGCGGCAATACCGGTTGCCGCGCAGACTGTGAGTCCCCAGGGTACGTGTATTGAGGCAACTCTGCTGGCTAAGGCCAACGCCGGTGATGCCGCCGCACAGGTACTCGTTGGGGACAGCTATGCCGCCGGTAAAAGCGTGGCACAGGATTACGTGCAGGCTGCCGCGTGGTATCGCAAGGCAGCGGAAAAGGGCGACGCAGGCGGACAGATCCACCTGGCCGCGCTCTATCGCGACGGAGGCAAGCACTTCCCCCGCGATATGGTGCAGGCTGCCGCGTGGTATCGCAAAGCCGCAGAGCAGGGGGACGCTGGCGCGCAAGGTATTCTTGGCGTTCTCTACTCCATGGGCCAGGGTGTTCCGCACGACGATGTGGAAGCCTACTACTGGCTTGATCTTGCTGCCTCAGTGCCAGGACCGAATCAGGAAAAGTATGCCGCCAACCGCCAGATGATCGGGACGCACATCACCGCAGACGAACTGGAGGCCGTGAAGGACCGGGTCGCCCAGTGGAAGGCCGCGCATCCGCGTTAGCGGGTGACGGCTTCCTCTTCAACTTCATTCGCCTGGACAGCTTCTGCCGCACTCAGGCCGTCTGCCTTTTCCTTGCGCAGAGCCTTGAACGCCCGGTAGACAAACCAGCCCATGTACCAGCCATCGATGAACTTGTAGGGAGTTTCGCCGGTGGTGTAGTGGCCGCAGGGCAGGACGCGGGGTTCAAAGTTGAGACCAATTCGGCGGAAGGCGTCGATCACCTGAAGTGAGTATTCCCTGGGAAAGGTAAGGTCGTAGTCCGCATACACAACCAGCACTTGTTTCTGCGGTCCGCCAGCTTCGGGGCCTGCAATTTTGGGGTAGTAGTAGCAAGGACTGACTGCAGACCACAAGGCGCGCACACGCTCCTGGGTGAGTCCTGCCTCTTCCAGCGCCTGCTTGACATGGCGGGTGCTCTGCCCGGCCCAGGCGACGTCACCAAAGGCTGTGGAGGCGTGGTTGAAGGCGTTGACCCGGATGCGCGCGTCATGGGCACTGGCCAGAAACGTGTAGCAGGAGCCCAGGCTGGTTCCCAGCACGCCGAAGTGCTCGTAGCCCTGCTCTTGCAGCCAGTCAATGCAGCAGCGGATATCGACAACAGCTTGGCGGCATGCGGCTAGCGTCCGGCCGATGTTGGCGCTGACGGCGTAGTCCGAGCGCTCCAGCTCCGCAGGGCGGCGAATGTCGTGGTACGGCATGGAGAGCCGTAGAGCTGAAATGCCCATGCGATTGAAGATGGTGCACAGCGCGTTGTGGCTGAAGCCGTCTCCATTCCACTGCGGCAGCACCACAATGGCCTGCTTGGGCCGCGTGGGATCTTTGTGCTCCGGGGCCGGAAACCAGCGGGCGTTAACCTGGTCGTTGACCGGGTAAGGCGTCCTCTCCGGCGATGTGAAGCGCAGAAACTGGGCCTTGGGAATCTTTCCTTCAGCGGCTTTCTGGCGGATCGCAGCGTCCTGGGCCAGGGTTTCCGGGCGCACATTGGTGGGGAACAGTTGTGGGTACCGGTCTTCCAGGCGGAAGTCTGTAGGGCGCTCGTATCCAAAAAATTTGTCGCTGTGTTGGATGAGGAGCTGGTTGATGCGCACCATGGCCGCTTCGGCGGCTGCGGGGTCGTTCACAATATCCGGGCTGGGCACTGCGTCGCCAAGGCCATTCGCCTCAAGAAACGGCGCAATCCACTCGAAACCCCACTCCAACGGACGCACCACGCGATTTTCGTCGCGCGTGGTCAGCCGTGTCTCCCACTCATACATCCAGCGTGCGTATCTTCCTGTGAGCATGTCTTTGGTTCAATTTTATCAGCGCAGGGCATACGTGCGGACGTTGTGCAGGGTAAGGCAGGAGCCGGCCAGGAACCTTAGGTGCGCTGCCGGACCCGGAAGGCTGCGAACATCCAGCCCAGATTGAGGATAGCCACTAGCGCAATGATGCCCAGGGAGATAACGCAATAGAGACAATAAACTTGCAGGACGGACTTCTCAATGTAGGTTAGATAGAGCGAAAATCCCAGCGCAAGCCCCGCCAAGACGGCTAACACAGAACGCCGCTGTGCCAGCGCGAGTCCGGCCAGCGCCAGGTAGCCGGCAATGCCCACGGCCGCAACGGGAACGTGCGCAATCTCGGCATACGAGCTGTGGTTCACGACGCCGCAGTCCCATTTCTCGTTGATGTCGCAGGGCTCGGTTCCGGTGGAGTAGTGAACGCGGAGGGCCAGCGTGGAAACCACCATGCCGGCGAGGGCCAGGAAAGCTATAAGGAATCGCATCGTATTGAGACTGATGCTACCAGAGCGCCGCGAGACGGTACCATGAACGCATGGACCCGTTTCACCATGGCGGCAGACGCGTTGCCTTCTTCGGGGGCAGTTTCGATCCGCCTCATCTGGGCCATTTGGCCGTGGCCCGCGCTGCCCGCGTGGCGCTCAAGCTGGATACCGTGCTCTTTGCCCCGGTTGGCGCGCAGCCGCTCAAGCCGGGTGGATCGAGCGCCAGTTTTGCAGACCGCCTTGAGATGACGCGGCTGGCAATTGCTGAAGAACCGGGTTTCAGCCTTTCACTGGCCGATGCGCCTAAACCTGCCGGCGTGCCCAACTACACACTGGAAACACTGCTCAAACTGCGCGCCGTACTGCCTCCGGACGGAGAGCTATTTTGCCTGATGGGGGCTGACTCGTATTTCAACTTGCGGAGCTGGCATGGCGCCGCGAAGATTCCTTTTGCAGCATCCTTGATTGTTGCCTCGCGGCCTGACCAGCGGCCCGACCAACGGATTGCCGGCCTAATAGCTGCTTTACCTGCTGGATTGACGATGGAATCTGCACTCGGCGAGGACAAGACGGAAGGCGGTATAGAAATATGCTCCTATTTTCTCTTGAATTCTGCAGGAGACCGCGCGCCCTTCTACCTTCTGCCAGGTTTGAATGTGGAGATCAGCGCCTCGGAGATACGGGAGCAGATCCACTCTGCACCGGAAAGCCGGACTGGAGGGCATGAACTGCTCCCCAACGCCGTTTCCACTTATATCCGTTTGCACGGCTTATATAGTTAGGATTCCGATTTGCTGCTGCCATGGTGAAGGGCTACGATTAAGGTTGGAGAGTTTATCTACCGTATGACAACTACGCAAGCACACCAGCAAACCCGCATCCTCGTTCAAGCCGCAGCAGCCGCCTGTGAAGACAAGAAAGGCGAAGACACCCGCATCCTTGAGCTTGACCCCATTGATTCCGGGTTGTCCGACTTCTTCCTGGTTACTTCCGCCAGCAACGATCGCCAGACGCTGGCGATTGCCGATGAGATCGAGCACCGGCTCAAGAAGGAGTTCGGCGTGTACCCCAACTCCGTGGAGGGGCGCCGCAAGGGAGACTGGGTCCTGCTCGACTATGTGGACTTTGTGGTGCACGTGTTTCTGGCTGAGCGGCGCGCCTTTTATGACATTGAACGGCTGCGCAAATCCGCCCGCCCGCTCTCCCCGGCCGAGTTCGACGCCGAGTTGAAGGCCGCGCTCGCTAAAAAGACCCTGGCGGCGCGCAAAA
>JARLGF010000079.1 GCA_031296165.1 Occallatibacter sp.
AGGCCGCCTCCGAACGGCAATAACTACGCCTCGATAACGCAGTTATGCCATGAAAAGACGGCCTTTCCAAGCCCTTTTTTATTTACCGTCACCGCTATCAAAAATCCCCCTGTGAGAAATGCGGGTTAGGGTCTTGCGATTGATATCCGCAAAACCTCCCGTAAAGTCAAGCCTGCGTTTAGCGAATCCGACTGAAGCGAATCCCCGCTGCGCACAGGAGCGGGGTCCTCAGTTTTGATGGTGCAGCTTGAACTCCTGGACTACGCGGTTGATCACGCCGTCGCTCGATGGCGAATCGGGTTGTAATCCTTCCTTGCGGCAACGGAAGAAAGCTAGCAGTTGCCCCAGAATCACGTCGAGAACCGGCATGTTCTCGTCGCCCAGTTCGGCCAGGCCGTTCAGGTCGATGACGACATCCTCGCCTTGCGCCAGGTCCGGCTGAATCTTCTCGCCGAAGATCAGTTTGGCTAGGCCCAAATGTTTGCTGTTCAACTCTCGAATCAGGTCGCACTCATAGGCGCGCACCAGTGGGTCGGAGGAAAGAAAGCAGACGATCAGGGTATCTGCATGAACAGCGCTCATGGGCCCGTGGCGCAGGCCCAGATACGTTTCGCACGTAGCCCATATACGCCCGGAGGTCATCTCCAGCATCTTCAAGGCCGATTCACGCGCAGCGCCGAAGCGCGCTCCGCTGGCAAGATAAACCACGCGCTGGAAATCGCGGCCAGCCAGAGCGGCAAGGGCGTCAACATGATTCCGTAGCAATTCACCCGCCTTCAGGCTCAGGCCCTGGGCAAGAGTAAGAAATTTCTCCGGTGTTTCCAACGTTTCCAGCGAGGCCGCAGCCAGCACCATGTTGGTAAAGCTGCTCGTCATCACCAGGCTGCGGTCATTGGTCTTTTCGTCCAGCACGACGACGCACACGCGCGGATCGTTGAGCCAGGTTGTGGCCAGATGCCCATCCTTGTTGCAGGTGAGCACCAAGTGGCGGATTTCAGGCTCTGTTTCAAGCAGGAGTGAAACTGCGCCGACACTTTCAGGACTGTCTCCGGAACGGGCAAAGGAAATCATCAGGCCCGGGCGCCCCGGCGCAATAGCCTTGCCGCCATGGGTCAGCAGCATGCCGCCGCCGATGGTCTGAACCGGAATCGACAGCCGGTTCTGCAAAGGAATACGAACACATTCCGCTGCATACTCGGAGCTGCCGGAGCCGGTAAGCACCATGGTCTTGACGCCGACCAGCGATTGGCGCAAAGAGGCGGACATGGCCGCCAACTGCCTGCCCGTTTCCAGCCATGTGGCTGGCTGTTGCAGAATCTCCCGCAAAGTATGGAAGTATCCAGAGTGCTTCTGTTCATCTTCCGTCCAGCCGAGCAATTCGGCAGCGGCCGCCTGGTCTTGCACGATAACGGAAAATAAGAAAGAATCGCCTACAGAATTTGGAACCAAGAAGTTGTTCAAAATTTCTCCTGCGCAGCTAATAAAACACCGCTATCTGTGAAAAATCGGCTTTTGTTGCTACGCCCCTAGCATTGTGAACAAAAACATATCCTCTACTTGGCAGGGAATTGCTACGCTTTCTCACGGAAAAAGCGCTCGCGATATGCGCTGTCGCGAAACGCCTCCGTGCCTCCCGGCCGCGAAACGGAAAGCGCGCCGGCCAGATTGCCCTTGCGCAGGCAAGCCGCCAGATCGGCTCCGCGCACATATTCACTCAGGAAGCCCGCGTCAAAGCTGTCGCCGGCGCCCACCGGATCGACCACCGCGTCCAGATTCAGCGCTGCGCTGTGGTGACGTTCCGCGCCGCGGCAAGCCACTGCACCCTGGGCACCCAGCTTCACCACAACTAGCGGAACCATCTCCGTCAGGCGCGCAATCGCCGTCTCCAGGTTGTCGCAGCGGGAAATCTTCATCGCCTCCCGTTCGTTGGGCAGAAGAATATCCACCAGCGGCAGCACTTTTTGCAGGCCTGACTCCCAGAGGTCATCCGGATCGTCGTTGGTGTCCATGGAAATGGTAAGTCCCTTGGACTTGAGTTCGCGCAGAAGTTCCGGCACATGCGCCTGCAAGCCCCTCTGCAGAAAATACGACGAAAGGTGAAAATGCCGCGACGATGCCAGGTACTCCATGTCCAGATGTTCGGGCTTGAGTGCGAAGATGGTGCCGGGACAGGTGAGAATGTTGCGCCACTTCTCACGGGGCAGGATCACCGTAAGGCCGGTTTTGACGTCGCCGCCAAGGCAATGCACGGTGGATACATCCACGCCGGCTTCGCGAAGCCGGTCCGTGGCAATCACACCAAAGCTGTCGCTTCCAACGCACGAGGAGAACCCGACTTTGCAGCCCAGCGATGCCAGGTTATGGGCAACAATGGCTGAGGAACTGCCAAGAGTGAGCATCATCTTCGAGGCCAACAGTTCGCGCTCTGGAGGCAGAACCTCAGGCAGACCGTACAGTATCAGGTCAAGATTCAGTTCGCCCGCAATGGTTACATCGAAACTATTCAAGACATCCCTCCAGGCACCGGGGTAAGGTTTGAGTGTAATTCCAGTTTACGGCTTCTATATTTGACATGGATTCCATTCCGCGAAGAATATCCAATCCTGCAAACCCTGGTAATGCCTCACGGAGAAAGCAGGCGGCATCCACTCCGCCGCCGGCACACCTGTTCGCGGCAGAGACACGGGCAATTCTCCTCCGATGTACAATCCCAACATGAGCCGCTTCAACAGCGCGCAGCTGGCGCTTCTTTGGCGCACCTAAATATTTTGGGGGCAATATGACTGCAACCCGCGAAAAAATCGAAGCGCGCAAGCTGCCCATGATGCCCATCCGGGACATGGTGATCTTCCCGTACATGATGACCCCCTTTGTCGTGGGGCGCGAGTCCAGCGTGCGCGCCCTGGAAGAAGCGCTTAGCGGTGATCGCAAGATTTTTCTAGCCACCCAGCACGACGCCTCGATCGACGAGCCCAAAGCAAAGGATATCTACCAGGTCGGGGCCATCTGCAATATCGTGCAGAGCGTCAAGATGCCGGATGGCAATATCAAGGTACTGGTGGAGGGCGTGGAGCGCGCCAAATCCACTGAGGTAAACGACCGCGATGGCTTCTTTGTGGCCACGGTGCGCACAGGCAAAACTGAGTTTGAAATGACTCCGGCGGTGGAGCAGTTGATGACGCGCGTCACCGGCCTGTTCGAGCAGTACGTCAAGCTGCAGCAGTCGCTCAACTACGAAACCATCATCGCCACGGTGCGCATGGACGAGCCCTCCAAGCTGTCTGACACCATCGCAGCAAACCTGCAGCTCGGCATTGAGGAGAAGCAGGAACTGCTGGCCATCTTTGACCCAGCGGCGCGACTGGCTCGCATTGCCGACGTGCTAGACATCGAGATTGAAAAGCTGGACCTGGACCGCAACATTCAGTCGCGCGTGAAGCGGCAAATGGAGCGGGCGCAAAAAGAGTACTACCTCAACGAAAAAATCAAGGCGATTCAAAAGGAATTGGGGCGCGGGGAAAAGAGCGAGTTCGACGAGCTGCGCAAAAAGATTGAAACCGCCGGGATGCCCAAGGAAGTGCTCGACAAGGCGATTCAGGAGCTGAAAAAGCTGGAAGCCATGCCACCCATGTCGGCCGAGTCCACGGTGAGCCGCAATTACATTGACTGGCTGCTGGCCGTGCCGTGGAAGAAGCGGTCCAAGGAAACACGATCGATCGAGTACGCGGAAAAGGTGCTCAACGCGGATCACTACGGTCTGGAAAAAATCAAGGACCGCATTCTTGAATTTCTTGCGGTGCGTCAGTTGGTAAAGAATCCGAAGGGATCGATTTTGTGTTTTGCAGGGCCGCCGGGGGTTGGCAAGACTTCGCTGGGGATGTCGATTGCGAAGGCTACCGGGCGCAAGTTTGTGCGGTTGTCGCTGGGCGGGATTCGCGATGAGGCGGAGATTCGCGGGCATCGGCGGACGTACATCGGCGCGCTGCCGGGACAGATCATCCAGCATATGAAGCGGGCGGGGACCAAGAACCCGGTCTTCCTGCTGGACGAAGTGGACAAGATGGCGTCTGACTTCCGTGGCGATCCGGCTTCGGCGCTGCTTGAAGTGCTGGACCCGGAACAGAACACAGCCTTCCAGGACCACTATCTGGACGTGGATTACGACCTGTCGCAGGTGCTATTTGTGGCTACGGCCAACGTAATGCATACGATTCCGGCGGCTCTACAGGACCGCATGGAAGTTCTGCATCTGCAAGGATATACAGAGCAGGAAAAGCTGGAGATTGCGCGTCAGTACCTGGTGAAGAAGCAGCGCGAACAGACCGGGCTGAGCGAGAAAAACATCGCCTTCGGCGACGATGCGATTCTGGAGATCATTCGCTATTACACACGGGAGGCCGGGGTTCGCAACCTGGAGCGCGAGATCGGGAACGTGTGCCGGAAGGTGGCTCGCCGGGTGGTGAAAAACGGCGCCAAGCACAAGGAAGAGCTGACGGCGGGGAACATTCACGAATTTTTGGGGGTGGCCCGGTACCGCGAATCGGAAGTGCACGAGAAGAGCGAGGTCGGGTTGGTGACCGGTCTGGCCTGGACCGAGGCGGGCGGGTGCATTCTGACCACGGAAGTGCAGGTTCTGGACGGCAAGGGCAAGCTCACCATCACCGGGCAGTTGGGCGACGTGATGCAGGAGTCGGCACAGGCGGCGCTGAGTTACATTCGCGGCAAGGCGACTGCTTTAGGGCTCAGCCGCGAGTTCTATCGCAACGTGGACCTGCACCTGCATGTGCCGGAGGGCGCAATTCCCAAGGATGGGCCCTCGGCCGGCATTACCATGGCAACCGCGCTGGCCAGCGCTCTGGCCAAGATACCGGTGCGGCGCGACGTGGCCATGACCGGCGAGATCACGCTGCGGGGCAAGGTTCTGGCCATCGGCGGATTGAAAGAGAAGCTGCTGGCCGCGCTCCGGGCCGGCATCTTTGAGATCATCCTGCCCAGGGCCAATGAAAAAGACATTGCCGAGATGCCGGACAACATCAAGAAGGCCATGAAACTGCACTTTGTGGACCAGATGGACGAGGTGCTGGCCCTGGCCCTGGAAAGCCCTTTGCCCACGGTTGTGCCCGAGGAGAACAACGTGCTGGCCGCAGTGCCGGCGACGGAGATTTCCGGGAACCAGCCGGCCCGGCAGTAGGTCTGTTTTTGTGGGTGTCCCAGGTTACGTCCGCTGTGGCGGAAGTGATCTGGGACACCTACCCCCCTCCCCCCCCTATATATTTAGTCATGTTCTCCAGTTTCAACGAGATACGAAGGGGGTGTCGCCGCAAAAATTAGATTCTAAAGGAGTTATAGGTCAAAAATTAGATAACAAAGGAGTTATGGGTGGTTTCTGGAGGTTTTTGAGGGTGCTGTACCGTAATGCGAGATTTATACGTTTCTGCATCGAGTTGAAAACTCCTTCAGGTGCGTTCTGTTCAGGTTCCGGAAAAGCGGTTAAGGCTGGGGCAGAAGTCCGAAAACATCCCTCCGAGGCTAAAGCCACGTTTTATGGGAGGTTTTCAGGGGCCTGAAGGCCCCTGCTCCCTCCGTTTTTTGCGTTCTGGGGCTGAAGCAACCAGCTCCGACCGGAATTCGTTACTTTGGCTGCGAATGACACTATGGAACAATTGTGCGCCTGGGTGGGGTAATTATCTGCAAATAGCTGCGGTGCGGCTGCGCGGTTTTGGTTCGTGGTGTTTCAGTCCGAATGGGCGCCTGGTGGCGAAAATCGGCGAAATGCGGCGCTCCAGAGGCAGCGGAGCGACGCTCGCCAGCGCGTCATTTCGGATGGATTGGCACTTTTTGGCGGATTTTGCCCGTAAAAACAAGCTGGATTTCCGTGGAAACGTATCTCAATCTTGCTTTGTTGCCCCTGCGACGCCGATGGAATCGAGCTGTGCGATGACCTCGGGTGCAAGCTCCAGTTTGGCTACGTTGAGGTTTTCGCGCAGGTGAGTGCGTCTTGACGTTCCTGCAATGAGCAGAATATTGGGTGAACGATGCAGGAGCCAAGCCTGTGCAACTTGCATGGGTGTGACGCCGAGTGAGGCTGCGACGGTATCCATGACAGAGGATTGCAGCGGGCTGAAGCCGCCGAGGGGAAAGTATGGGACATAGGCAATGTCTTGTTTGGCGAGGTCGTCAATGAACGCGTCATCGCCGCGGACAGCAACATTGTAAAAGTTCTGGATGCAGACGATTTCGGCAAGGGTTTGGGCCTCGGCGAACTGCTCTGGCGTCACCGTGCTGAGGCCGATGTGGCGAATGAGTCCCTGCTGCTTGAGTTCGATGAGCACCTGCAGAGGTTCTGCAATGGATCCGGGCTCTGGGGCGGAAAGACCGCCCATCCGGAGATTGACGATATCGAGGGCATCGAGACTGAGATTGCGTAGATTGTCGTGGATGCTCTCGACCAAATTTTCATGAGAACGGTCGAGAATCCAGGAGCCATCGTTGCCCCGACGAGCACCGACCTTGGTAACGAGAGTGAGGTCTTTAGGATAAGGATACAGGGCTTCTTTGATGATCTGGTTAGTTACGTGCGGGCCGTAGAAGTCGCTGGTGTCAATGTGGTTGACGCCGGAGTCGATGGCCTCGCGCAAAACGGCGATGGCTTCACTGCGGTCATGGGGCGGGCCGAAAACATGGGGGCCTGCGAGCTGCATGGCGCCGTAGCCGATCCGGTGGACGGTGAACGTAGTACTGGGAAAGTTGAATGTGCCGCCAAGTTGGGTCTGATTCGTCATGTGTCTCTCCGATTGCGTGTCACTCGTTGTGAGGCTCTGTTCTATGTTTAGATGAAGAAAACTTCAGATTAGGACTTCGCATTTGGCGCAGAAGACAGCAACCCGCTCAGAGCCAAGAAAATCGCCCGTCCAGGCGCGTTCCACCGCAAGTGTAGACGCGATTTTGAAGGCGACTGTTCAGGTTTTGCTTAGGGTCGGCAAGGAGAAGCTGACGACGACGCGCGTAGCGGCTCGGGCCGGAGTGTCCGTTGGAACCCTATATCAGTACTTCCCGAACAAGAGCGCTTTACTGCGAGCCGCTCTGAAGCTTCATGTGGAGGAGATCCTCGCAGAGGTAGATAAGGTTTCCGTAGCGCAGCGGGGACAGCCAGTGGAGCAGATGGTTGAAGCGCTGGTGGTGGCATCCCTGGAGGTGAAGATGCGTGACCCGAAAAAGGGCCGCGCGCTATATGCCGTGAGTTCCGATGTGGAGGGAGCGAAGATTGCGGCCGATGCAGAGGCGCGAGCGAAAGATGCGCTTGTTGAGCTGCTGAAGAGCGCACCTGAGACGTTGAAGACAGATCTGCAATTGATGGCCACAGTGCTTCAGAGCATCATTGCGGGGGTGAAGCGGCGGCTGCTGGAGTCGGATATGCCGGAGGAGCAATTTGAGGTGATGCAGCGCGAACTGGTGCTGGTGGTGCGAAATTACGTCCGAGCCTGCGTGGGGCACTAAATGTTGGTGACGGGAAGAGGCTTTCTCTATACGAATACCCGCTCCGCAGTGTTGAAGGTCTTAGCCCTAGGACGATCTTTGGACTCTATGCACCAGGCATGGGCATCGACCGACCGTTCGCGGTTTGCCCGACGGCGGGACCATTACCTAACAGCGGACCTTCACTATTTGGTCGTGACGGCAAATTGCATGTTAAATTCACCTACCTGCTTGATCTTGTCTTGAAAGTGCACCTGAATGGGTAGACCTTGCCGCGCATCATCTTCGGAGATAAATTTTGTCCCGCTGCATTCGCAGCGCTTTCCGCCGCGGATTCCCTGGATGTCAATGACATACGGCCCAGTCCCTTGCAGCGTCGGAGACTCCCAGTTCACGGATCCGGTTTGATTGACAATCATCAGCCGATCCGTCTTCTCGAACGTGTGGGTTGGGATGACGCCTGCAAACTGTTTGTTTACTGAAATCTCGAAGCTCCATGTTGGAGAAATTCCCTTGCCGTCGTGGACTACTTCAAACGATTTCATATCCAGCGTGCGAACTCTTGGCGACGGGGGCGGCGGAGGGGGCGGAGGAATGTTGCCCGACTGTGAATTATTTCCCGCCGGTGCGCTGTTGCCCTGCAGCGGGTTAGTGTTTGTGGGGAGTTCGTTGTTTGGTGGGGTAATTTTGCCAGGCGGAACGAAAGCGGGAGGGACGTTGGAACCGATCGTTTTGCTGCCACCGCCGGACCCCGTGTGCAACTCGTGCTTGGCATCGGCCGGAGGCCGCGCCGATCCTGCCGCATCAGGCGGAGTTCCCTGCGATTGTCCTGACTTCGCCTGTTCCTGTGATTGGGTAGTCTTCGACAAATCTTGCTTAGTGACTACGGGACCCGAAGAGAGTATCGGATGACCTTGTAGCCAAATTCCCCCGATGAGGCTAAGGAAGCCTAGTGCCCCTGCCGCAATCCTCCCATTCTTTCCAGGATCAATTCTGCCTTGGATAGTGCCAACAATTCCGATAACGATCAACAGCATTCCGAAAACGATGAGCAAGACCCCAGTCTGAGTTGTCAGCAAGCTCTTCAGGAAATCCCACATATTCATATTTCGCCTCTCTCTGCCATTGAAGACCATTCAACCGATCATCGTGTTGTTTCAATTTACAACGACTTCTGACGGTTTAATTCATAATTAATCTTTTCGTTTGGGGGCGACATCCGACGCACCGCAAACCAGCATGCCCTATACCCAGCTCTTGGGAGATTCAGTCTCATGACATCCTTTACACCATGTCCCGGTACTCTCAAAGCAGTGCGGCTACGGCGCAGGACGGCATGGAGCGCTCCGGGCACAGACCTCTTTGAAGGTGACCTCCACCCCTAAAGCATCCGGCTTTCCTCATGGACAAACAGGTTGACTGAAAGCTTTATAAACAAGATCAGCAAGTTAGCTTCCGCTTCGCGGAAATAGCGAGTTAGCGAGTTGGCGGCAGTTCATCCCAGACGTAACTCATGGTGGCGAGTCTGGCTGCTCCAAGAGCATTTTCAGAATACACGTAGAGTTTTTAGAACCGTGACAGGCGGCTTTTACTTCCACCCCAGCGACGAAGACCTGTCTCTTCACCCGAATCGCGGGGAACCCCGGTCAGGAAAAGCCACTTGAGCGCATGGATTGGGTCAACACCCATTCCGAAAATGCTATTACGGGCAAAACTTGTGTTGCACCGTTCCTGATTGTCCAGACCATCGGTCCGATACTTCACTGCCGGAGGACATTTATTGGCCGGCTTTCACGGCAACTTTTATCCAGACAAAGTCGCCGCCTTTGCGGGCATGGGAATAATCCAGTTGGGTAATGGTGGCTGAGGTGCCGGAACGGACGGCTCCCAGAATCGCGGCCTGATTGAAGGTCTGATTCGGCCCTTTGTCGGCGCGCAGGAAGATGTCATCGGTGAAGGTGACGGACTGGCCGGCAGAAACGGCGGGCGATCCGGAGGAAATTTTAGGCCTTGGCGGGTTCAGCCAGGACTGGTGGGTGGGGTCGGCGCGGCCGATGTAAACCCAGCCCTGGGAGGCCGGGGGCGTGGGCGAGGATGTGGCGCCGGGGACGGAGGTTTGCAGCATTTTTTCCTGGGTGACGACGGAGTGGGCCAGGGAGCTGTTGGCATTGTCAAGGAAGGCGATGGAGCCAGAGGCCTGGCTGGAGGCGTCGGCAGCCAGCTTTTTGATGCCTGGGTCCTTACTTTGGCTGGCGATGGCGTCGAGCGTGGACTTTACGGAGTCCAGCGCGTCAGAGGCCGAGGAGTTTGCCTGCGCGGCGCTGGTGCTTTGGGTGGCGGCCTGCTGGGCCTGCTGCTGCCAGGTGAAGATGCCGCCATTGAGCTGGGAGATTCCGGCTTTGGTCAGAATGGAGTTGAGCTGGGTTGGGAAGCCGAGCAGGACAACGAACAGAACCACGAGAAACACATCCCGCAGGACGGTAAACAGGCTCTGGGTGGTGGTGAGAACGGAGTTGACGGTATTTTGAATGCCTGGCATAGCTGGACCTCATGTGGGGGAGACCGGGGGAAGCCGGTGGGGGCAACTATACAAAATGACGAGCGGGGCTGTCACTATAATTTGAAGTTTTATTGCCGCTGGACGGCAAGGGGTGGGTTGCGCAGTGCGGGGAGGGAGAGGACGCTTCCTGTATCCTCAAGAAAGATGGCGGTTTCGGCCTCCCAGGTCTCAAAGTCGAGACCTGGGGCACCCGATCAGCCTGGCGGAACTTGTTTTCACTGGAATCCTATGCGCTATACGACACAATTTTTGCTTTCGGCGATGGCCGCGGAACAGTTCCCTGCTCCGGATGTGCCGGAGATTGCCTTTCTGGGGCGGTCGAACGTGGGCAAATCGAGCCTGCTGAACACGCTGGTGGGCGAGAAGGCGGCTAAAGTTTCACAGACGCCGGGGCGGACGCGTGCGATCAATTTTTTTGCGCTACAGGACCAGAACAACCGGCGGAAGCTGGTGTTTGCGGACCTGCCCGGGTATGGGTACGCGAAGATTTCAAAGTCGATTTCAGAGGGGTGGCCGGCGTTTATTGAACCCTATCTTGCGATCCGCTCGATGCTGAAGCTGAGCGTGTGCCTGGTGGACTCGAATGTGCCGGCGCAGGAGAGCGATGGGCAACTGATCGACTGGCTGCGGGCCGAGGGGCGCGAGCTTGTGGTGGTGGCCACCAAGATTGACCGGCTGAGCGGCAACGAGCGCACACGGAACCTGCTGGCGCTGAAAAAGGGGTTGGAACTGGACGAACTGCTGCCGGTTTCAGCGAAGACAGGGTATGGGGTGAAGGAACTCTGGGCGCGGATTGAAGCGGCCGGCGCGGTAGAGTAACTTTCTGCATTCTGTCTGTGCGGGATTAGAGCAGTTCTCCAGTCCCTGTAGCGTGATCTGCTTGGTAGCAGGTGGCTTTTTCTTAAGGAAAAAGCCACTGAGCGGCTTGGTTCCCCTCTATAGCAACTGGAGAACTGCTTTAGTCCGCGGGCAGTTGATTTATCCAATCTATCCATTTTGAAGCTGCATCGACGCCGCATTCAAGCGAGCGGAGGCGGCGCGCCTGGGAGCCGAGGTAGCGGGGCGAGAGACGCAGCCAGCGGCGGTTGGCGTGGTCGTCGGGGGCGAGATGGGCGAGGAGTTGGGCGTCGAAATCGGCGGCGCGCTGGGCCCAGGCGGCGGGAATTTCCAAGACAAGAAACTGGCGTTCCGGGGACAGGGGCGGCGCTTGAAGGCGCTGTGCGCCGTGGGCGATGAAGGCGGCTTCTTCTTCCGGATTGGCGGGAGCCGGCTCGGCAAGGACGGACGCCGGGGGAAGCAGATCGGGGAGAACGCCGCGCTGGAGCATTTCCGCGAGGAGGGCCTGAGGCGGGGCGGCAACGCCTACGGCTACGGGCTGGCGCTTGCGGATTTCGTTTTTGAGGATGCGGAGCGCCTCGTCGAGGGTGGTGACCAGGAAATCGATGACGCCGTCGCGGACGGCCTGGCGGAGCGCGGCTGGCTCTGCCGAGGCGGCGAGAGAGGCTGCTCCGGCGATGTTTGCGGCGCGTACGAGACGGCAACCGTCGGGGTGGAGACGGCCGGCATAGAGGAGCTGGCCGCCGAGGCCGGATTCCGGGTCCATCTGCCGCGCAAGGGCGGCATAGAGGCGGTAGACTGCGGCGAGTTCGTGCTGGATTGTGGAGAGTTCAGGGGACAGCATAATTCTGTGAGGAGAGCTACCAGGAGGCATAGGGCTGGCCGTCGGAGCCGGTATCTTGAGAGCCGGAGTGGACGTTGTCAATGCCGGGGTCGGTCTGATCGAGGGAGTGAAGGGAGTCGCTGGTGTCAGTGACCCAGGTGTCTTTGCTGTGGGTCATGGGGTCCTCGGGAACGGACTTGAGGTAGCCGTCCTGGATGAGGTCGTCGAGGGTTTGCGGGGCTTTCTGCTTGTCCATGGTGTAGGAGTCGATGGCCTCGCGGAGGACGTGGAGATCTTCCCTGAGGACGGCTTCGCGGGCGTGCTTGAGGGCGCCGACAAAGCTGGGAATGGCGAGCGTGGCGAGCACGCCGATGATGGCCATGACGATCATCAGCTCGATGAGCGTAAAGCCCGCGTCGTGTTTGCGAATTCTGCTCACGAAACCCTCTCTGCGCCGGCTGGCGGAGTTAGCCTCGCTTCGCTCGCGATCGCCGTGCTTGATTCTGCTCACCATGCCAACAGCCTACCAGTCGGAATATTTGGTACCGTCCAGGGCCGTTCCCTGGGACTTGGAATACACATCGAAAACGCTTTGCCCGCCGTAGGAGTCCGACTTGGGATCGTCCTGCATGGAGCGCATTCCCCACTCGGCCTTGCCGGTCATGGGGTCCACCGGAATGCGGCGGAGGAACTTGACCTTCTTGCTCTGAATGTCTACGCCGTTGACCAGCGTCTCCAGGTCTGGCGGGTAGTTCTGGCTGTCCACCTTGGTCTGGATGGCGCCTTTGTCGGCGGCGTCCTTGTACTTGTCGATGGCGTCGCGCATCATCCACAGTTCGCGGCGCAGTTCACGCTCGTTCTGGCGCTTTACCTGGAAGCGCACAATGGGCACCGCGCCTCCGGCGAGGATGGCGAGAATGGCAATGGTCACAATCAACTCGACCAGCGTGAGACCCCGCTCCCGGCTGGGGACGATCCGGATTGGAGAGGCGGCTCTCACCGGAACGATACTTTCTGGCACGAGTTGGGGAACACGGATTTCATGGGTTTATCGCACCACAATGTCGATTTGCGAGCCGGTGGCCGTGACCTGCTGCTGGGCGCTGTTAACGGCTGCCGGGCGGGTGATGGCGAGGGTGGTTTGCCCCGCTGCTTTTGCCTGGAAACTGAGGACGCAGATAACGCCTGCGCCGTTGACTCCGGCGGCTCCCGGCGGGCGCGAGGCATTGATGGTGAGCGAGCCTGGCCCGTCGTCGCGGTGCACCAGCGCCGCCGCCTGGCCGTCGCGGTTGAGAAAGTCCCCGGGGGTGACGTTGACCAGGGAGAGCTTGGCCGGATCGTACTGGAGCTGCATGGGAACGGCGGCAATGTTAGTGCCACCGGTAAGCACAACGGGAACCTGGAAGGTGGCGCCGGCAGCCACCGGACCGGCGGGCTGATTGAGCATAAGATTTACCGGCCCGCTATGCGGCTGAGCGGGCGCGGCGTTGGCAACCGCCGCCGTTGCCTTGTGTTCATTCAAATCCGCGGCGGCGCTCATCTGCGCCAAGATTGCCGGAGCGGCCGCCAGAGCGCTTTGCGCCGGAACCGTGCCGACAGCGGGCTGTGCAAAAGCGGCCGGGCGAGCGCGGGGCGTTACCGGAGGCGGGTTTGAGGCTGGCGCCGAGGGAGGATTCACAGCAGGACTCGAGCCTGGGTTATCGCCTTGAACGTGGCGCAGTTCGATGGTCTGGCCGGTGCCGGTGTCGATGGTGCGCAGATTCACGGGGTCGAGCGATTGCGTGCGAACGATGTGGGGGACAACGAGAAAGACCAACTCGTCGTCCTTAATCTGGTGATCCTTGGAGCCGAAGAGGTACTTGAGGATGGGGATGGAACCCAGGCCGGGTACGCCGGTGACGGTGGAGATGTCCTGCTTGTTCTGAATGCCGCCGAGGATGCTGGCTTCGCCCTCGCGGAGGCGAATGACCTGGTCGACGACATTCTGGGCGATGATGGGCTCGGTGACGCTGCTGATGGTGACCGAGCCGTTCTGCGAGGTTATCTCGATTTTGATTTTCAGCGTGACATCGTGGTCGTAGTGGACGGTGGGGGTCATTTCAATGTTGACGCCGATGTCCTGGTACTGGAACTGGGTGTTGACCAGGGAGCTGACGGTGGATGTCGAGGCACCGGAAGAATACGATCCGGTGGCGATGGGAATGCGCTCGCCGATCTTCATGGTGGCTTTTTGCGCGTCGGTGGCGCGGATGCGGGGATTCTGCAAAATTTTGGTATTCGAGTCGGAGAGCAGCAGGTTGGCCGTGGCCGAGCCGACGGTTACGGCGAAGTTCGACGCCTTGAGATGGGCCAGATTATAGAGAGTGGGAGTTGAGGTCGAGCTGGTGGAAGTAGTGGAGGAGGATGAGGACGAACTGCTGGTCGATGTTTGCAGCGCAACCGAGACAGAGCTGGGCCAGGCGATGCCCAGGGTGCGCTCCCAGTTCTTGCTGACCTCAAGCACCGCGATGTCAACGACGACCTCAGCGCGCGCCTTGTCGAGGTCGTCGACCAGTTTTTGCGCGAGCAGCAACTCGTCGGGAGTGCCGCGCATGACGATGGCATTCTGGCTGGCGACGCCGTAGACCTTGGCGTTGGGCAGGACGTTGCGCAGGGCGGTCTGGACGTCGTTCAGATCGTTCTGCTGCCATGCGTTGCTGAGATAAAAGGTTTGCACGGCCTGCTCGTCGAGCTCGGTGCGCTTGGCGCGGGTGTTCTGGGCGACAAAGATGGTATTGGCCGTGACCGGGCGCCAGAAGGTATTGGAGAGAGTGCCGACAATGCGCAGCGCGTCGAGCAGCGTAACGTTGTTGAGGTCCACCTGAATGCGCTTGGCTGTAAAGTCGGGGTCGAAGAGGACATTGACGCCAGCGGCGCGGCCGACTGCCTGGTAGACCGTTTTGGCATCTTCGGTCATGTGCATGGTAAGCGGCTCAGTGGAAATGGGCCTGAGCTGGGGCGGCGCGCCCATGGAGTCAATGTCCTGCCGGGTGCCCGGCTCGACGGGAAGGCTGGTCTCTGCCGCGGGCGCCGCTTCGCCGTTCTTCTGGCGCAGCCTGGCGATCTCCTGCTGCGCGGCCTCGTTGCTGGGATCGATTTCAGCAGCGTGCAGGAACTCGGCAAGCGCTGCCTGCTCATTACCGGCCTGGAGCAGCTTGCGTCCCCTGGAGACATGCAGCGAAGAGGCGCTGACGCGCACGCGATAAAGGGCGGTGCGGTAGGTCAGGTCCTTGGGATCTTTGGCGTAGGCTTTCTGATAGTTCTCAAAAGCGGTGTCGTAGTCCTCGCGCGCCTCGGCGCTTTCACCGCGCTTGAAAATGGAGCTGGCCGATTCCGCGTAGAGGCGAACGCTGGACAGGCCCAGAACGGCCAGAACGGCGAAAAGCGCGAACCAGAAGGCGGTGCCCGAGAGAGTGGATACAGAGGCTACCGGAGAAACAGCGCGGCGGTTCATTGAGCTCCCAGGCGTCTTAGGCGTCCCGCAATCCGCGCGGGGCTCTTGCGGGCTGCCTTGGCTGCCCGGGACGCAATACCTGTTGGAGATTTTCCCCAACCTACGATGCCTCATTTTAGCAAAGCCCCTGTGCGCAGAGGAGAAAACGCGCGTCAATGCTAGGATGAAGAGGCGAGGTAGCTTCCCAATGGCTCGCCAAACCAGCCACGTGATTGTTCAGAAGGACGCGCCGGGCGCCGCCAAGCCGGCGAAGCCGCGCGACCCCGTGGCCAGCGGCGAACGGGACGCGGCCTATAACCGGATGGCCAGCCATAACTATTTCCTGCTGGAGAAGTTTGAAGCAGGCGTGGCGCTGCGCGGGACCGAAGTGAAGTCGATCCGCGAGGGCCAGGCCAACCTTAGAGATTCCTATGGCCTCATCCAGAACGGTGAAGCGTTTCTGCTGAACGCACATATAGGCCCCTATTCGCACGGAAATATCGCCAATCACGACGAAACGCGCACCCGCAAGCTGCTGCTGCACAAAGACGAGGTTCGCAAGCTACTAACGAAGACGCAGATCAAGGGGCACACGCTCATCCCGACGCGTCTTTACTTCCGCAACGGGCGGGTAAAGTGCGAGTTGGCCGTGGCCAAGGGCAAGCAGGACTGGGACAAGCGGGAGACGGAAAAGAGCCGCGAGGCGGATCGCGAAGCCCGCGCCGCGGTGAACGCCAGCAAGCACCGGATGGGGCGCTGAGCGGCATTTTGCGCGATGAGCCTGAAAGGCGGCTCTCCGCCGCAATCAGCGGATGACTTCTATATCGATTCCCAACGAGAGATTCCGCCAGGCCTTGTCGGTGGTGTAAACGGGGGCTTTGCGCTCAATGGCGAGGGCCAGGCAGGCGCGATCACCGAGGGACAGACCGTAGGGCCGGGTGATTGCAACCAAACCTCCAGCAATCCGCGCCTGTTCCTCATCGAATGGAACCGGCTCACAGCGGATTGAGGCAATATGCCACCAGGCCAGCTTCTCTTCAATCCCGGCGGAAACCAGCTTGGTCTCGACCTCTGCCAGATTGACAGTGCTCACGATGGCCCATGGCAAACAGGCAGAGACCATTTCAGCCCCTGCTTCTCTACGCAGTACAGCCATCAGAGCGGAAGCGTCGAGGACGACGATCTTATCCAAGCGCCTCCTCCATTTCGCGCCGGGCCTCCTCGCGCCGATCTGCAATCAGTTCGTCGGAGAGGCAGCGATCCGGGGGGATGAGATGTCGCATACTCTCCTGAATACGGTGAATTCGAGCCCGGTGGGACTCAAGCTTCAGCACATCGCCATCAATGCTGAAGAGAAGAGTATCGCCGGCAGTCAGGCCCATCTGCCGCCGGATTGCGGCGGGGATCACAATCCGGCCGTTCTCATTCAAGCGCGCACTACCATTTTGGGGACTTGTGACACTTAATCCCATATAGTTCTCCTTCTTTATATTATGTCACTAATAGAAACATGTGACATATTTATATTATGTGACATATTTAATTGTCTGGACATCTCCCACGCCCCCTTCTGGAGTTGATTGAGGCTTTCACAATTTGCCACAAAGTGCGGTTGCGGTGAAAGAATGAAGTCATGCGCACAGAACTTTCCTTTGCCAACCTTTCTGAAATTGAGACCGAACTTCTGGCCGTTCTGGCTGCCGACACACAGACAGCCAAAGGTCCAGACGCCAAGCCGGAACCCGTACTGCTGACGGCGGACGCTGCTGTGAAGGCCGCCGCGGCCGCCGTACTGGCGGGCGGCGAATACAAGGCAGGGGCCAATGAAACCCTGCTGCTTCATGCGCCGGCGGGTCTGGCGGCCAAACGGCTGCTGATTGTGGGCCTGGGCAAACAGGCCAAGGCTACGGTCCATGGCGTACGGAACGCCGCCGGAACCGCGGTTCGCTTTACCAAGCCGCGCGGGATTCGCGAACTGGTGTTGGCGCTGCCGGAGCTGGATCTGCTGCCGCAGGGACCCAGCGTGCGCGCTGCCGTGGAAGGCGCATTTGTGGGCGACTTCGATCCCGATACCTATCGCAGCGATCGCAAGGACCAGAGCGTGCAGTCGTTTACTGTTGCCGCTCCGGCCAAGTCAGAGAAGGCAATTCTGGAAGCCGCCTTTGCCCAGGGCGTGATTGTGGGCGAGAGCCAGAACTTTACACGTTCGCTGGTAAACGAGCCCGGCAACAAGCTGACGCCGACCATTCTGGGCCAGCGCGCGGCGGAGATGGCGGCGGAAGTGGGCCTGGGCTGGGAGGTGCACTCCACCGAAAAGCTGCACGAGCTGAAGATGGGCGCCTTCTGGAGCGTTGCGCAGGGTTCCGAGGAACCGCCTGCGCTGATCGTGCTGCGGTATGAGCCAGCGGGGGTGACGGATGGGCCAGTGCTGGGATTGGTAGGTAAGGGCATTACCTTCGACTCCGGCGGCATCTCCCTGAAGCCCGGCAACGACATGGACAAGATGAAGTACGACATGGCCGGCGGCGCGGCGATGATTGGGGCGATGCGCGCGATTGCGCTGCTGAAGCCGCGGGTGCGGGTGATTTGCGTTGTGTGCGCGACGGAAAATATGCCCGACGGCAAGGCGCAAAAGCCGGGCGACGTGCAGACAGCGATGTCAGGCAAGACGATCGAAATTATCAATACCGACGCCGAGGGACGGCTGGTGCTGGCCGACGGGCTGACCTACGCCAAACAACTGGGCGCGACGCACCTGATTGACGCGGCCACCCTGACCGGTGCCTGCGTGGTTGCCCTGGGCATGATCAACGCCGGCGCTTTCTCAAACGACGACGCCACGTATGCAAAGTTTGACGGCGCGCTAACGACATCGGGCGAAAAGTTCTGGCGTCTGCCGCTGGGCGAGGAGTACGCGGAGCAGATCAAGAGCGAGATCGGCGACATCAAGAACACCGGAGGACGGTGGGGCGGGGCGAGCACGGCGGCGGAGTTTTTGAAGGTATTTGCCGAGGAGACGCCGTGGATTCACCTGGACATTGCCGGGCTGGCCTGGGTAGAAGACAGCAAGCCGTATATTGCCAAGGGGCCCAGCGGAGTGGCGGTGCGGTCGATTCTGGAGTGGGTCAAGAGCTTCTAAGGAATGCCGGCGTAAACCGGCAGGCTCAAACAGAGATTTGCGGGCAAGCACAGCTAACATTGGAGTCCCCATGGGGAGCAATTCGAAATCTTCGCCTATTGAAACGCCTGGCGCGTGGAAGCCGCTGGACCTGTCGGAGTTCCAGCCACTCAGCATGCTGGAGGTCAAGAACACGCGCGTCGAGCGTTCGCGCTACCCGGTCATCGACATGCACGCACACATGTCGTTTTCCGCCAAGGTGGTGAACGGCGTCCATCTGGGCGAGGAACGTCAGTTCTTCGGCACGCCCGAGGAACTGATTCCGGTGATGGACCGCAAGAACATCCGCATGTTGAACAACCTGACAGCGGGTTTCGGCAGCGCGCTGGACGACGCAATCGCCCGCTACGACAAGGCCTTTCCGGGAAGATTCTTTGCGTTTGCCGAGCCCTGCTTCAACCGCTTTCCGGAGCCGGGCTATCCGCAGATCCAGGCCGATGCGGTTGCCCAGGCCAAACAGTCGGGCGCCAAGGGGATCAAACTGCTGAAGACCCTGGGGCTCTACCTGCGCGAGAACATTACGACCGGCGACCTGGTGAAGATCGACGATCCGCGCTTCGATCCGATGTGGGAAGCCTGCGCCAGCCTGGAGATGCCGGTGGCGATTCATGTCTCAGACCCGGTGGCGTTTTACTTGCCCGTGGACCGCTTCAACGAGCGCTACGAAGAACTCAGCAACCATCCCGACTGGTCGTTCCACGGGCCGGCATTTCCGGCGAACGCAGAGTTGCTGGCCGCGCGCGACCGCGTCTTTGCGCGGCATCCGCAAACGCAGTTCATAGCCCTGCATGTGGGTAATTTTTCAGAGAATCTGGCCAGCGTCTCCGCCAGTCTGGACCGCTATCCCAATATGAGCGTGGACATTGCCGCCCGCATCAGCGAGCTGGGCCGCCAACCGCGCGCCGCCCGCGCTTTTTTTGAAAAGTATCAGGACCGGATTCTGTTCGGGACCGACGCCATCCCGCATGGGCACGAGTTTCCGCAGCAGCTTTTTTGCGATCAGCTCTATGAAATCTACTATCGCTTTCTGGAAACCGACGACGAGTACTTCGACTATGCGCCAGCCAAGGTTCCGCCGCAGGGAAGATGGCAGATTTCAGGCATCAACCTGCCCGATTCGATTCTGAAAAAGGTTTACTACGAAAACGCCGCGCGGATTATGCATCTAGAGCTGTAGGTCCGCCGGCCTCGATGCAGTACAAAGCCCTCAAGCTGATCGTCCAGCCTGAGGGCTTTGTACTCTCGAATCCGCAGTGTAAAAGCTAGCCGGCTTTTTCCAGCAGGCACAGCGACAGGTCGCGGCGCTCGACCATATCGCTGGTGATTTCCAGGTCGCGGACGCGCTTGTTGTTGGGCAGGTGATACATCAGGTCCAGCATCAGCTCTTCCAGGATCATGCGCAATCCACGGGCGCCCACCTTGCGGGCCAGGGCTTCGCGGGCAACCGCGCAGGTGGCCTCGGGCGTAAAGTGCAGACGGACATTTTCATACTCGAACAGCCGCTGGTACTGCTTGAGAATCGCGTTGCGCGGCTTGGTGAGGATTTCGATCAGAGCCGCTTCGTCCAGCTCGTCGAGAATGCCCATGACCGGCAAACGCCCAATAAACTCGGGGATGAGGCCGTACTTGATGAGATCCTGCGGCTCGGTTTTGCGCAGCAGTTCCGTGTCGCGATGCGAACGGGTGGTCGCGGCATCGGCCTCGGCATCGTAGGCCTTGAAGCCCAGCGCCTTCTTGCCTATGCGGCGGCCCACAACGCGCTCCAGGCCCACAAACGCTCCACCGCAGATGAAGAGGATGTTGGTGGTATCGATGGCGGTGAATTCCTGGTGCGGATGCTTGCGTCCGCCCTGCGGCGGCACATTGGCCACGGTGCCTTCCAGAATCTTGAGCAGCGCCTGCTGCACGCCCTCGCCGGAGACATCGCGGGTGATGGAAGGGTTCTCGTCCTTGCGGCCGATCTTGTCGATCTCGTCGATATAGATGATGCCTTGCTGCGCGCGCGTCACGTCGCCGTCGGCGGCCTGGAGCAGCTTGAGGATGATATTCTCCACATCCTCGCCCACATAGCCAGCCTCGGTCAGCGTGGTCGCGTCCACAATCGCAAAGGGTACGTCCAGCATCTTGGCCAGTGTCTGCGCCAGCAGCGTTTTGCCCGATCCGGTGGGGCCGATGAGCAGAATGTTGCTCTTGGCCAGCTCCACTTCGTTGTTGCGCATCCTGTTCATCTGGATGCGCTTGTAGTGGTTGTACACGGCCACGGCCAGCTTCTTCTTGGTCTGGTCCTGGCCAATCACGAAGTCGTCAAGGAAGCTTTTCACCTCGACCGGCTTGGGCAGGTGGCCGGCAGTGGCTGCCGGCGCCGCTTCGCCGCGGTCGTCCTCGAGAATCGAATTGCAGACAGCTACGCACTCGTCGCAGATGTAGGCACGTGGGTAGTCGCTGGGCGAAGAAATCAGCTTGGCGACGGCGTCCTGCGACTTGTGGCAGAACGAGCAGCGCAATGCTTCTTCAGGCCCTGTGCGCGTTTTCATGTTTCCGCTCCCTTTGGACGAACAGCGTACAACGTGTTGAATTCCGCCAAGTGCGCGGCTGACCGGCTCCGCTTGCTGCTACGTGCGCGGCCGGTCGATGATTTCGTCGACGATTCCGTAATCCTTCGCTTGCTGAGCATTCATGATGAAGTCCCGCTCCACATCGCGCTCGATGCGGTCCAGCGGCTGCCCCGTGTGCCTGGCCATCAGCGTGTTGGTGATCTCGCGGATGCGCAGAATCTCGCGCGCATGAATGTCGATATCGGTAGCCTGCCCGCTCAACCCGCCCATGGACGGCTGATGAATCAGGATCCTGGAGTTGGGCAGGGCAAAGCGCTTGCCCTTAGTGCCCGCAAGCAGCAGAAACGCGCCCATGCTGGCCGCCTGGCCGATGCAGTACGTCACCACGTTGTTCTTGATGAACTGCATGGTGTCGTAGATCGCCAGCCCCGCGGTGATGGAGCCGCCCGGGGAGTTAATGTACAGCGAAACGTCCTTCTCCGGGTCCTCGCCCTGCAGAAAGAGCATCTGCGCCACAATCAGATTCGCCACCTGATCGTCGATGGGCGTGCCGAGAAAAATAATGTTATCGCGTAGCAGACGGGAGAATATGTCGTAGGCGCGCTCGCCTCGACTCGTCTGCTCAACCACCATGGGAACCAATGCCATTGAGTATTTTTCCCGTACTTCCGTTGAGGGGCGCTTGCTCCCGTTTTGTTCGTCTCCGCACGGTCCGTTTACCTTCCCAGCCCGTGCGGCGCCTTCAGCCGTTTGGCTGCCCTAAGCAGGCAGCCGTTCGTACAGTAAAGTCGCGGTCTTTTCGTGCCGCAGTTGTTCACGGATTCTATCGAGCCCGCCGTCCTCGGTCAATCGCACTTTCAGGGTATCCAGCGGTTCTCCGGACTGCAGAGCAGCTATTTGCAGTTCGTTGTCCAATTCCTCGTCGCTGACGGTGATGTTTTCCTCATGAGCGATGCGGTTGAGAAGAATAGAGGCCCTCACCTCGGCAATGGCGCCGTCGCGCTGCGCCACCCGCAGCCGGCCAAAGTCCAGCTTGCGCATCTGTTCGGTGTCCATGCCCTGGGCCGCCAAGGCGCGCAGGCCGCGTTCCAGCCGCGCGTCAATCTGTTCCTGCACCAGCGACTCGGGAACCGGGAAGGGATACTTCTCAGTGAGCGCCGCGAAGAGCCGGTCCTTGGTTTCGCCTTCGACGCTGCGCCGTTTGCGGCTGGCCATGTGCTCGCGAACCCGGGCTTCCAGGTCGGCAAAGCTCTCGTAGGCGCCTAGTTCCCTGGCAAAGTCGTCATTCAGTTCCGGCACCGTGCGCTTTTTGATGGACTTGACTTCCACGTCGTAGGCCACGGTTTTGCCGGCCAGCTTGGGCTCAGCGTAGTCGGCCGGATAAATTACCTCGGCCTTCAGTTCCTGTCCGGGCTTGGCACCGCGCAGGGTGGTGGTAAAGGCCTCGACCGTGTCCTTGCCGCCGATTTCGACCAGTGAATTTTCTCCGGCCACCGGAGCCGCTTCCGCATCGCCGTCCACCTGGCCCTTGTAGCTGATCTCGGCCCAGTCGCCGTCCACCAGGGCGCGATCCTCTTCGACCGGCTCAATCGTGGCGCGCGACTCACGCAGTTGCGCAAGTTCCTGCTGGAACTCCTCTTCCGTGACCTCGACTGCGGGCTTGTCAACCGTGACGCTCTGGTAGCCCTCGATGGGGAACTCGGGGATGTACTCGAACACCGCCTTCACATGCAAAGGCTCGCCGTCTTCCACAGTCAGTTCGGTTACCTGCGGCTGGCCCACGGGTACAACGCCCGCATCCTTCACCGCCTTATTGAACCGCTCAGGCAGCAGGCCGTCCACCACATCCTTGCGAATCTCGCTGGCAAAGCGCCGCTTGATTACCGTCTCCGGCACCTTGCCGGCGCGGAATCCGGGGATCTTGGCATACTTGCGGTAGTTGCCGATGACGCCGCGATATGTCTTGCTTACCTCATCGGCGGGGATGTCCAGAACCAGCTCGCGCGTGCACTCCGGGTTGAGAATCGGTCCGTGCCGATGCTCGTGGTCGTGACCTTCATGCTCGTGGTCGTGGCCTTCTTGCTCGTGATCGTGGCCTTCGTGATCGTGTTCGCTTGCCACGGTGTGCTCGGACGCATCCGGCTGGGGATTGTTTTCGAGAGTGTCGGTGGGACTCAACGTTTTGCCTTCCAGGCGCACTACGCGCCGATCGAATTTCCAGACCGGACGTCAAGCCGCCGATTCCGGGCCGCAAGCTGCCGATTCCTGTTATAGGCCGCAACCCAAGCCTGCCGCACGAAGCGTAGCAGAGCCGGAAAGCCGCAGAAATGCCTATCTCATGGTAAGAGGGTTTGCTGGCAGGGTCAAACCGGCAGGAGGGCCGGGTGGAGGGCATGAACACATTTAGTTGACAGAGCCGGTTCCTTTTCCCACTTCGGGCCAGCGAACCGCCGACATTCCTCCCGGATATATGTCGCAAAAAAAGCCGTAAAAGCCAATTAATTGAATTATTTAAACAGACAGCTATTGATGGGATCAAATTCTAAATCTCCGAAGCTTCAGGCTTGCGCACGTAAGGAAGGAAACGCGGATGGGCAGCACCGCACTCCAGGTAGTATTCGCGGGCTTCGTCCAGGCTGAGCTGGCCGTTCACCGTCAGGCGCACTTCATCTGCGTCATCTTCCTCCTGTCCGTCGTCCTCCCACCAGCAGACAGGGCAAAGCGCCAAGGCTCCTGTGGTTTCCAGCGTTCTGCAGCCACAACATGGACAGCGGTATCGTACGTCCAAAACATCCCCCGCGTGCTTGGACGAGGATCGTGCCCACGGTGATTACGCAGAAGACTGAAGATTGTTTTCGAGCATGTAGAGCGGTTCACCAACATGTAGAGCGGTTCACCAACAAATAAACACTTGCTGCATGGTTCAAAGCGGCATTTCTTCCACCGCAACGACAAAGACCGATTGCAGGGGACCCAGGATCGGAAAAAGTCACCCGTCAGCGTTGGTTCCGGTGCACGGCGATTGGAGAACCGCTATAATTGCGCGCCAGGAGGCACCACATAAATATGTTGCGTCTTTGCCCTTGCTTCTCTCTCCGTTGTACCCGCATGTTATTGCTGGCTTTACTGATAGCGGTTTCCGGTATGCTGCGGGCCCAGGCCCAGCCTGCGCCGACGCGGGTCGCCATTGTGGGCCTCGTCCATGGCCACATCGGCGGTTTTCTCCATGCCATTCCACTGCACCACGATGTGCAACTGGTGGGTATTGCCGAGCCCGATACGGCGTTGGCTGCCAGCTACGCAAAACGATTCAATTTGCCTGCGAGCCTGCTCTATACCGACACCGAGACCATGATCAAGGCCACGCATCCGCAGGCATTGCTGGTCTATACCTCCATTGCCGGGCATCGTCCGGCCATTGAGCTCGCAGGCAAATACGGCGTTTCCGTCATGGTGGAGAAGCCCCTCACCATCTCGGTTGGCGATGCGCTGGCCATTCGCAAAATTGCGCGCGAAGACCACATCCATGTGCTGGTCAACTACGAGACCACCTGGTACACCAGCAACCGCGCCGCGTACGACGCATCGGAGCAGGGCCGCATTGGCGAAATTCGCCGCATCGTGGTCCACGACGGCCACCAGGGCCCCGCGCTGATTCACGTGCAGCAGGAGTTTGGGAAATGGCTCACCGACCCGGTGCAGAACGGCGCCGGCGCTCTCTACGATTTTGGCTGCTACGGCGTGGACCTGACCACCTGGCTGCTGCACGGCCAGACACCGATTTCGGTGACGGCGGTGGTCACCCATGACCAGCCCGATCTGTATCCCAAGGTTGAAGACGACTCCACGATTCTGCTGGTCTACCCGCACACCGAGGCAGTCATTCAGGGCTCGTGGGACTGGCCGTTTGCCCGCAAGGATATGGAAGTCTACGGCGCTACCGGCTATGCCATCACCGTAGGCCCGAGCCAGATCAAGCTGCGCCTTCCGAAAGAGATGGCAGAGGAAGAACTTGCCGTTGCCCCGCCGCTCGCCGAGGATGAAAGCAACTCGCTCAGCTACCTGACCGCCGTGCTTAATGGCAAGATCGTGGACAAGGGCGACCTGACTGCGCTGGACACCAACGTGATCGTCATGCAGATTCTGGATGCAGCTCGGGACTCGGTCCGCACCGGAAAATCGGTCATGCTGACCCCGCTTCCGGAGTAAGGCTGCTGTTTCCATTACTTCCGATAACTTCCGATGCAGGACAGCAATGCCGGGGAATCCTCCCCGGCATTGTTGCTTTCTGCGGAAAATGCCTGCCGCCGGCGCGCAATTGGCAGCAAAGTGCGCTGTGCGCAGCGAGGAATTTTGTTTGTCCGGTGTATATAATGAGTCTCACTGGGCGGGAGTAGTTCAGTGGCAGAACGTCAGCTTCCCAAAATGGATAATCGCTGTATTTTCAACAACTTACGGAAGCGCAAAGAAACCTAAACGAGTCCTAGAGAGTCAAAAGCAATATTTACAGTGGTCCCCAAAGTGGTGTTTCCCCTTTATCCATGCGGCTTTCAGCATCACACCATTATTGGCCCCACGGGGGTTTTTCACACCATGATTGCGCCCGGCCCAAAGTCGGGTGACGTTCACCCGCCGCTCTTCCCTTGGGACTGCGCGGCCAATTTGTGAACGTCAGCGCACCGCTTTTGGTTTGCATGGGCATCTCGTCAGCGGTGTAAAATCTGCCCATGACAGAGACCGTTGCTGTGCGCTCCACGAAGGAACTAGGTGAGATTAACCCCAAGGCTCTTGCGGATGCTCTTGCTATCGCACTAGGTGAACAACTCGGTGGTCAGTTTGGCGTTACCCTCACCAAGCTGGAGCATACAAAACCTGAAGCCGTTGACCCCGGCTTGGTTTTGCAGTTCCACGTCAAAGATGAGAGTTGGTCCTTACGAATGGTTGAACGTATGCATGACCGTGACGCTGAGACTGAGAACGCTCCCGGTTTTCAAACCGAAGTCAAGTAGCTCTGCGCGGCCAGCCGCCCTGTGCGCCCGTGCGTTCACCGGGCCGCTCGGGACGCTCAAGGACACGGGCGCACTGTCAACGCGGCAATATCGGCAACGGTGAGGATTGCTTCCTTTGTCATCGGTGCTGGACTGTCAGACAAGCCCTTCCCGCTCAGCCTCGTCTTGGCTGATGAGGTCACGGCTTTCAACTCCGCCCCGCTTGCCATCGTCTTCCCAAAGCAATACCGCCCGTGTCCCTTCAATTTCCAGGACCCGACCGAAACCGGTAGGTGCTGTGGGGTCATACCGCCGAATATGATAAACGCGGTCACCAATCTTGAATCGAGCCATTTTGCGGCCTCCGCATCCACAGTCTGACATCACAGCTCTCGGGGCCGCCACAACAAAACAACAATAGCTGTTCCGCGTGTCCGGCAAGCGGCGGAGCTGTGGGGGCCGTGAGCGGTTTGCCCACGATGAAGCGGTCAAGAGCCGTATCGCACCGTGCCCGGTGTCCAGTCAGACTATACCCTGAATTGACGTAAAGCAGCCGTCCTAAATGCGTCCAATCTAAATATATTTTCGATTCACTTGACATATTCTATCCAACGTCTTAGACTTCTGATTGACACATAGGAGGCACAGACGATGACAGGCCAGAGAATCGGATACCGGCGCGTTAGCTCAGTGGACCAGAATGCCGCCCGGCAGCTTGAGGGTGTACCCGTTGGCAAGGTGTTTGAGGACAAGGTATCCGGCAAGAATCTGGCGCGGCCACAGCTACAAGCGGCCCTGGAGTTCTGCCGTGAGGGAGACACGCTGGTGGTTCACAGCATGGACCGCTTGGCCCGCAATCTGACGGACCTCCGCAAGCTGGTCAGTGACCTAACGGCGCGGGGCGTTGCCGTCGAGTTCATGAAAGAGCATTTGACCTTCACCGGGGAAGACTCCCCCATGGCAAACCTGTTGCTGTCCATGTTGGGTGCCGTGGCTGAATTTGAACGCGCCTTGATTCTGGAGCGCCAACGGGAAGGTATCGCCATTGCCAAGGCTGAGGGCAAGTACAGAGGCGGTCAATTCAAACTCTCGGGCGATAGAGCGGCGGAACTGCGCAAACGGGCCACGGCTGGCGAGAATAAGGCCGGGCTAGCCCGTGAGTTCTGTATCTCCCGTCAGAGCCTATACAGCTACCTGAAGGCGGAGCCTACCACTTAGCTTTGTCCGCGTCTTGCTTAGCTTTGCCTTTGGCTTCTTGATTGGCTACACGGGCCTGAAGAGCCGCGCATACTTTCTTGTTGGCATCATGCGTGGGTGGCTCTTCATGGCACTTGATAAATGTGCCATACGCCGGTGTTGGCTCGGGCGGCGCGTCTGAGTAATAGCGATAGAAGATGTGTTCCGCTGTTGCCTTGTCAATTTTCCATTGCAGCTCGTCTAGCTCAGACCGTGCCACTTGCTGAAAGGCGCGTTGGTCTTCTGCGAGCTTTGCTTGCTTGGCCTGTGAGTTGCACCCCGCTACCACGACACAGAGCAGCAACAAAGCGAGAGTTTTCATTTTGTCCCTTCTTAGGCGGTCAACGCATCATAGTTCATCGGACAGCAAGCCTCCCAATGACACGCTCATATACGGCGCGTGGTATGCGGAGACTTCTGTATCTCCGCTTGTGCATAGTCTCGGGGCGCTCAATGATGAGGACGCCCCGCTCATGCTCAAACATCTCCGTGACGGTCTGCCGGGACAAGCCGGTCAAGACGGCAACCTCCGCCACGGTCAATGCGGGCTTTTCTAAAATGCTTGACGCCCGCTGCCCCTTAGAAACGCTTTCGGTGTCTACTGTCATTCGATTGCCTCCCCGTCTTGACGGTCAAGCCGTCTATTACTCGCTGGTATACGTGGCGCGGCACCCGGAGGCTGTTGTACTGCCTCTTGTGCATTTCTTCTGGATTGCTGAGAACAAGCACACCCGGCACATTCCTGAACATACGGATTACCGTTGTCCTGGACAGGTTTGTCAGGGCTTCAATCTCCTTTACGCTGTATGGCGGCTGGATATTCGCGGCGGGGCGGTTGCCACAAAACGGACAGAACCTCCAGCGACTCAGCAGCCGTGTATAGGACTCATTGCAGTCCGGGCACCGAACCTGTTCTAGTTCCATGGTGAAAGAATGCAGCGAATGTCCATAAATGTCAATAACCACTCTAGAATCTGTAATATGCGTCACGTTTAGAAATCCCGTTTCGGCGTCACGCAAGCGTCTCATATCGCGCTAAGCCAATGTATCAAAGGCACTTGTTGGCTTTAGGCTAAAGAGCGCCCCACTTGGCCTTTGATGAATGAGGCATTGTGCCTCACGTATGAATCACTATGGATTGCCACCTATAGATGTGATAAGCATCACTCATATACGTCACTATCTGCTTTTTTATCTGCATGATGAAACTATTTTGCAACCTTTTCTCTGATTTGTGCGTTATGTTTATAGAGAGGCAAAATGCCTCACAATATGGAGACAGATTGACACCGGAGCAACTCCACCAGAAATACGACAAGGACCTGTTCCATTTCGTCTTGGGGAAGACCAAAGACAAGGGGACCGCTGAGGATGTGTGTCAAGAAACTTGGGCACGCACATGGGCGCGGAATGCAGGAGCTGCCAGCGATGAGCCGTTTGATGGCTCTAAGGGCTGGCTATTCAAGGTGGCAGTTCGTATAGTCTCTGACCACTTTCGCTTCTATAAGCGCAGACCAACGGAGCCTCTCGACGACTTGATTGCGCGGGAATGCCGGGCGTTTGAGGATGACGCGGAGCACGCGGCTGATGCCGCTGACGCTCGTTCCACAGAAGCGGATGAGCCGGACGAAGATGAGGATGAGGATGAACCTGAAGCCTCCAACTACGCAATCATTGTGAAAGAAGTGGGTGAGGACAAGGCAGAAGCTAAGGCCAAAAAGAAGGCCATCAAGGCTCGGGATAGGGTTGAGGCGGCTAGGGAGAAGGCTGATGCCGAATCCAACCCGGAGCGCCGCTACTTGGAAGATGAGCGCAGCAACAATCTCGCCACTCTTATGCAGAAACTTGACCCGATATACCGCGCGGTGTTGGATGCGACATTGCGGGGCATGACCCTTGCAGAAATTGCTGAGGAAACAGAAGAGCCGCTTTCAACGGTGAAGGCCCGCTATTACCGTGGCCTAGCCAAGCTGAAGGTGTTGGCTCACAACGCTGGTGTTCGATTAGCTGCGCTCAACGGGCATGTACGCTGTGGAAGCATTGAGTGCCGCCCTGAAAAGTGGGTCTTTTACGCGGGAAAATAACCATGTGCCGGGCCGGGACATATTGCGGCGGGCACGAACCGAGGTGAGGAAATGGTGAAGGAACACAATCCAGGATTTGCAGCGGGAATTGCTCAACGGAGCCGGAGAGAGCAAATCGCGTGGGCTTTGAAAGGCGCACCAAAGAGGAAGAAAGACCTCCGATTGGATGCGATTGGTGCCCTAGCAGAAGGACGGAAGCTACGTGACCGCATCACGGAATTGATGAAGCGGGAAATGCTGAATCCAGAAGACGCAATGGTCCTGTGTATATTTGCAGAGCCGGACCTTACAGCGGCTCTCGGGGATGGTTTCCATATACCGGTCAAGAGTGAAGGTACATTGGCCGAAATTAAGGCCATTGAGCATTACGCCGACAAATTGCCCATAGGTTTTCTCGTATTTGTGACGGATAGGGCTGATCCAAGGAAGCCTTTCTATGGGCACACGCGACCGCTAATTGTGGAGGACCCGCGCGGACCGCTCTTGAATGAATTGCTTCTGCACTCTTACACAAAGAGATTGAGAGTGATATGAGGAGAGCGGGAGGCATTCCGAACACAGACAACTAAATGATGGCCCCGAAGAGTTGCAGCTCTTCAGGGCCGGGTAGCCAAATCGAACACGCGGACCGCGTATCGCATCAGCCTTCTCCATTATAGGGCGGGTTGTGCTGCGCAAGAAATGGAGAAAACATGTTCATTGTCAAAGTCACGCCTTCCAAGGCACAAGCGTCCTTGCGCAATCTAGCGCGCGGACTTGAGCCTAAGATTCCCGTCTATATGCTGGCGGACTACCTTCTACACCATGGGTCTTTATCACTGAGCACCAGCAATGCGCCGAAAGATGACTTCGTGCGTTTTGCGGAGCATCTATATGCACTCAATGACCCCCGGCCAAGCCCGGCAAGCGCGGAGGTGAGCCGTGGATAGCTTGAGTGCATTGCTTGAGCGTGCCTACCCGTGTTACCTGCTTCTTGGCAACCTTGAAACGGATGACTTCACCGTAATGGCCTTCCCTGGTGGTCCGCTGCCGGAGGACTACTTGTCACGTGGCCTTCGGATGATAGGGGCCGCTGGAATTGTAGAGGGAAAGCCACAATCCGTTTTTCTAGTCCCGCTCGATTCCCAAGCCGTGGACGTTCTTGCGGCTCAGGTTACGGAGCGCCTAGACGCGGTTGTCAAGCGGCTATTTGCCAATCCTGAGATTGCGGAACGAGCGGAGGCTGCCGCATTCGCATCATTCATGGAACATCTGACATCACTATCGGACCCGCGTTCTGTGGGCGCGGATGGCACCGGAGGAAAGAGGTAATATGGCACAACCTGTGTGGGTTCTATCGGTCGATTTGCAAGCCAAGACAGCCACGTTTCAATCGGGGATGGCTGATGCGGCACGCGCTGCCCGTGGCAGCTTCAATGACATCGGCAGTGGCGCGGAGGGCATGGGCCGCCGCATGGGTTCCGGGATGACGGAAGCGCGTCACAGCATCATGATGCTTGGAGAAGAGTTTGGCATCCACATTCCACGCGCTGTGGCTTCCTTCCTTGCCAGCCTTGGGCCTGTGGGTGCGGCTATGGAAGCAGCTTTCCCCTTCTTGGCGATCATTGTTGGGGCAACGCTGCTCATAGAGCACTTGGCAAAGATACGTGAGGCCGGGGAGAAGCTGACAACGGACCAAGTGAAGTTTGGCACCGCCGTGGAAAACGCCTTCAACACGCTCGACCAAAAACTCATTCAGGCTCAAATCAAATCGGATGAGCTACGGAATGACCACCTTGGTGCTCTCCGGCTTCAATTGGAGCTGATTGACAAGCAGAGCATGGAGGAATTGGTAAAGTCCTTTGACCTAGTGGCAAAAGCCGCTGACGTGGTGATGAAGGACCTTGAGGGCAATTGGTACACGTGGGGCAAGGGCGCTGACGGGGCGGAGCACGCGCTTGAACAATTCCAAGCGCAGTATGCCTCATTGCTCTCACAGGGCAAGCGAGAGCAAGCAAGCGGGCTGCTTGGCGGCACACTGAAGCAAGCCCAAGAGGTCTTATTCGCGCTTAAACATTCAGCGGACTTGCGCTCCGGTCACCAAGACATCACAGATGACTCCTATGCTGCCCAAGTAGAGGCCCAAAAAACACTTGCCAAATATCACGTTGAGATAGGCTTGGACCTCAAAGACCAAACAGCGGC
>JARLGF010000080.1 GCA_031296165.1 Occallatibacter sp.
CGCCAAAGCGGTCCCGCTCCAATCCTCACCGGCTCCCGCGCAGTCCAATCCCCTCCCGCAAATTCCATTTCATAGCCCGGCTCGTCCGGTTCATCCACGGCAATCCCCTCCATCTCGATAGCCGCCTGCGCCTCGTAGTCCACTACGCGCCGCCCCAGTACGACCGCTGCCGCCGCATCGAACAGCCTTCCCAGGCTCGACGTGAGCGGAGTGTTCACGCACCGCTCAATCATTCTCATGAGTACGCGTGCCTCTTTCTCCGTCGCGCCCAGCAGCGAGAGCGTTTCATTGCACGTCATCTCGAATCCCGCCGCGCTCAAATGACCCAGCGCCATCCGCCACGGCTCCCGGATCGCAGCCTCACCGCCCGGCATCGGCACATAGTCCAGATGCGCAAATCGCTCGAAGCCATCCAGCCGGCTCACCAGCACTTCCCCGCCCCAGATGCGCCCATCCGTTCCGTACCCGGTGCCGTCCAACGCCAGCCCGATCACCTGTCCTTCAAGCCCATGCTCTGCCATGCATCCTGCAACATGCGCGTGATGATGCTGCACTGCGATCAGCCCCACCCCCCGTTCGCGCGCCCACTCCTTCGCCCATGTCGTCGACAAATACCCCGGATGCAGATCGTGCACCACCGTCTCCGGCTCAATCTCGAAGGTGCGCATCAGGTGCGCGAGCGACTCCTTAAAAAACTCCAGCCCTGTCAGGTTCTCCAGATCCCCCAGGTGCTGGCTCTGATAAATGTGCCGCCCGCGCGCCAGCGCAAACACATTTTTCAAGTGACCACCCACGGCCAGCAGCGGCGGCGCGTCCAGTGGCAACTCCACCCCCAGCGGCACAAATCCCCTTGCCCGCCGGATCAGTTGCGGAGCCCCATCCACCACTGCCACTACCGAGTCGTCGCAGCGCTGCAAAATCTCCCGGTCGTGCAGCAGGAACGCATCCGCAATTTCGCCCAGCCGCGCCTGCGCCTCGTCGTTGTCAATCGTAATCGGCTCCTCGCTCAGGTTCGCAGAGGTCATCACCAGCGCCCGAATCCGCGCATCGGCAAACAACAGATGCTGCAGCGGCGCATAGGGCAAAAATACGCCCAGCCAAGGAATCCCCGGAGCCACGCCCGCCGCAATCCCATTGCCTGCGCGCGCCCGCGCCAGCACAATCGGTCGCGCCGAAGTCTGCAGCAGTGCCTCTTCCTCGCCCGTCAGCGCGCACACTGCCCGCGCCGCTTCCACATCTTTCACCATCACCGCCAGCGGCTTGCCATACCGGTGCTTGCGCTCCCTCAGCCTTTGCACCGCCGCCTCATTCGTCGCATCAACAGATAAATGAAACCCGCCAATCCCCTTGACAGCCACTATCTTTCCCGCTGCCAGCAGTTGCAGTGTCCGCTGCACTGCCTCCTCGCCTTGGATCGCCTCGGACTCTGCCGTCTGCAACAGCCAGACCCGCGGCCCGCACTCCCAGCACGCATTCGGTTGCGCATGGAACCGCCTGTTCCCGGGATCGTCGTACTCCGCCTGGCAGGCCGCGCACATCCTGAACCGCGCCATCGAGGTCTGCGGACGGTCATACGGTATCCGCCGCGTAATCGTGAATCGCGGCCCGCAATTCGTGCAATTCAAAAACGGATAGCGGTAGCGCCGATCCTTCGGGTCCAGCAACTCCCGCAGGCAATCCGGACAGGTCGCCGCGTCCGCCGGAATTCCCGTGCTCACCCGCCCCAGAACCTCGCTGGCAACAATCCGGAATTCCGCTTCGCCAAGCGCCGCAGTCTCCCGCACCGCAATCGAGTCAATCCGCGCCAGCGGCGGAGCCTCCGAGCGCAGCCGCCGCAAGAATGCCTCCACCCTGGCAGCCGGCCCTTCAATCTCGATCGTCACCCCGTCCGTATCGTTGCCGATAAACCCCGCAAGCCCTTCTTCCTGCGCCAGTCGATACACAAACGGACGGAACCCCACTCCCTGCACCACCCCGCACACCTGCACGGCGCGCCGTTCGAGTTTTGGTTGTGTCCTGTCAGTCAACAGAAGGCCTCATGCCGCAGAGATGCATAGCGCATGATCGCCCATCCACCCTGTCCGCCTCAATAGCTCGCGGACGACCCTCAGCGCTGCTCTTGCTCCCGCGCAGACTTGAACAGCAACATTGCGCCGCGCGTAACATGGTCGCGGCTTGGGAACCGCCGGGCAGGTTGCGGGTGTGCCCGATGCGCGCCGCGGCGGCAAACATAATCGGACTGCGCCACTACGCCAGGATTTCGGTTCCAGTGCAATCGCATGAACGGCTTTTCCACGCCTGTGAGGTCACAGCCTGTGGGCAAGGATAATGCGCTTGGCGAGACACGCGAAAAGACAGCATTTTTGAGGCAAAAACGGTATTTTTGGCTAAAAAATGGCCAAATTGAGGGTATTGCATTACTGATTGGTCAATAGAACGAAATCGTAATCCATTCATTCCAATTCGTTTATTTGAAATGATGTGGTAAAAAATGGGTAATTATGGTGGGGGGTGGGGAGGGGACATTGTTTTTTCACCCGTTTCTGGCACCTGAAACACACTCCATTGCCTTCCCAGTATGCGTCGACGGAAGGTAATTTTTTGCAAACAAGCTTCAGAAAGGCGAAGCGGGGCAGGCCATTCATGCGACTGTCCTGATTTCGGTTCAAGGATTGCCGACAGGTCCACGCTGCCTCATTTACAACGTGCAACCCAACTTTCGATGTGAGACTCATCACACTATCAGCCGAGTATCGCATTGTAGTATTCGGTCCATGATAGTCGCGACCGTACTGATTGCTCCATGTTCGCTTCTATTGGGCGCCGCACTGCAGATTCTCGTCGCAAGGCTCTGTTCCGCCCGAACCAAAGGAATACTGGCCTTTCTCACCTGTCTACCTGCGGTTCTCGCTGTTCTGAGCATGGTGCATGGGCTCGAGGCAGGCCAAGCTGTCGAGCTCAATCTGTTGCAGTGGGATGGACCGCTCAACCTCGTTCTTCATGTCGACGCGCTCAGTGTTCTCTTTGCGTTCATGGGTTCGGGTCTGGGCGCTCTCGTTCTCCTCTACTCCATCGGATACATGGCGCACGATAAGTCCGCCACTCGCTTCTACTGCTCGATGCTGATCTTCATCGGCGGCTTCATCGGGCTGGTCTACAGCGCCAACCTCTTCTTCTTCTACCTCTGCTGGGAAGTGATTGGGCTCTGCTCCTTCAGCTTGGTGGGTTTCTGGTACACCAACCCCGAGGCGGTCGCCGGCGCGCGCAAGGTGCTGTTGATGACCCACATCGCGGGCTACGGCCTGCTGGCTGCCATCCTGCTCATCTATTTCCGCACCGGCAGCGCTTTGTGGACCGATCCCCATGTTGCCCACAGCTTCACCGGCGGAGTCTTTCTTCTTATGCTGGTCGCACTGGTGGCCAAGTCCGTACAGGTGCCTTTGCACACCTGGATTCCTGAAGCCATGGCGGCTCCTACCCCGGTAAGCGCTCTGCTGCACGCGGCCTGCTATGTAACCTCCGGCGTCTATCTGGCCGCCCGCATGCACAGCTTCGGCGTCTGGCCCGCCGCCTGGGGTGCAACTCTGGTCTGGATAGGCACCGTCACCATGGCGGTCGGCGTCATGTACGCCATGGTCCAGACCGATCTGAAACGCATGTTGGCCTTCTCCACGGTGAGCCAGATCGGCTACATGATGATGGGCCTCGGCATCGGCACCCCGCTGGCCATTACCGCGGGCCTGCTCCATTGCCTCAATCACGGATTTTTCAAGGGCGGCCTGTTTCTCAACGCCGGCGCGGTACAGCACGCCGCCGGCACGCGCGACATGAATCTGCTCGGCGGCCTGGCGCAGCGCATGCCGCACACCACGCTCTCCTGGCTCATCGGCGTGGGCAGCATGGTGGGTATTCCGCTCATGAGCGGATTCGTCAGCAAATGGATGCTGTACGCAGCGGCGTTGCAGGCCGGCTGGGCCGTACCTGCCATCGTGGCCTGGATAGTCAGCCTGGGCACCGTATTCATGTGCGCCAAGGCCACCAGCGCTGTCTTCCTGGGGCCCTTGACTAAGAACACCAAAGACGCCCGAGAGGCCCCGCCCACCATGCTGTGGGGCATGGGACTGATGGCCGCTGGCAACATTGTTCTGGGCATTGCGCCGCAGTTGGCCGTCAACTACTTCCTCAATCCCATCCTCGGCGCGCTGGGGCTGGGCGCCGGTGTACATATGACCTGGTTCGGGCTGTTTGCCGATGCCGGCAGTTTCTCCACAACCGGCGGCCTGGTGCTGGCTCTGGTCTCGCTCGTCCTGGGCGGTCTCATCTACGCCATTGCCTATGTCGAGCGTCCTGCCGCAGTTACGGGCGGCGCGGCGCTGGTGGGCGCTGGCGAAGGGCCTACGGATGGGTCTTTGTCCGCGGGGTGGGGCTCTGACAGCGGAATCTTTACAGGTGGAGAGCCCATATCCGACCAGGGAAGACTCACCGCAGGCGATTTCTCCGACATCTTCCTGCAAAACTGGCATGAGTTCTTTCGCTGGTCCAATGTGGACCGCGTCTATCTCGGCATCTGGAGCGGATTACTGGCTGCTTCCCGCCTTCTCGCCGTGGTTGTCTCCTGGCTGGAGCAGCGCGCCGCAGTCCTCATCGTTGCGCTGGCGGCGGCCCTGCTGCTTGGCATTCGCTGGCTTGCCCCTCCACTGGTGAGCACCGGATCCTTTGCCTCCCCTCTCGTGCCTGCCCTGCTGGTTGCGGCTTGCTCTGTAGCTGCGGGCGCATTGATCCTGGCCGCTCTCGCCCACTCTGCCTGGCGCCGCCTGGCGCCGCTGATGATTCTGGCCAGTGTGGCCACCGTTGCCGGCCTCTCCGTCTCCGGTCCATGGACGCGTCTCTGGCTTTTGGAAGTGGGCGCGCTGCTCACCGTCCCGCTAATCTGGCAAAGCGCGCGCACACGCGCCACAAAGCTGGCCTACCTCGCCGTGGTCCTCATCTCGGCTTTGTCTCTCATCTCCAGCCACATGCTGATGGAGCGCGGACAGGCGGACTGGTCGCGCGCGCTGCTGCTCACCAGCCTCTGCGTCAAGCTGGCCGCGGTTCCGCTCTTCTTCTGGCTGCTCCGGCTGGCCGATGAACTCCCCGCCCTGGTTCTCGGCTTCATCGTTGCCGTCGTCGATATGGCGGCGTTTGGCGAACTCTACGCCATCGCGCAGTATTCTCCGGCTTCGCTTACTCCCCAGGGACTCCTGTTGGGTGCAGCCGCGGCCACTTCGTTCCTCGCCGCTCTCCTCATGCTCTCGCAGCGCAGCCTCAAGCGCCTGCTGGTTCTCTCCACCGTTGAAGACATAGGCTTCCTTTTGCTCGGGCTCGCCTCCGCCAGTGCTCTGGGAATCGCAGGCGTGCTCTTTGCCGCCGCCACGCATGCTCTGGCCAAGGCTCTTCTCTTCGCCTGTCTCAGCGGCCCTGAGGCAGCGGGCGCGCTTGACGGCGAGCACACGTGCCTCATCGTCCGCTATCCCGTTAGTGCCTTCGGTTTCCTGTTCGGCATGTTGGCCATGCTGGGCATTCCGCCCACGCTCGGCTACCTCGGCCGCTGGAGACTTTATGAAACCGCCTTGCAGATCAATCCTCTCCTCCTGGCGGTTTTCATCCTCTCTTCCGTCTTTGCTCTGATCGCATATGTCCTGGCTTTGTCGCGCGTATGGTGGGGCCCGCCGCACCAAGGCCAAGCTCACCAGCTTGATGCGCCGCCTCCGCCGCATCCCCTCAAGGAACCGCTTTTGTTGCGGACCACCATCGTTGCCCTGGTGGTGATGCTGCTCGTTGCCGGCATATGGCCGAACACACTGCAAATGCTGCAATGGGGGCGTCCATGAACCTCTGGAATCGATTGATGTGCTTCAGCCGCCGACGCAGTCCCTGGCTCTTCCATATGAATTCGGGCAGTTGCAACGGCTGCGACATCGAACTGATAGCCAGCCTAACCCCGCGCTACGATGCCGAGCAGTTGGGCGTGCGCCTGGAGGGCAGCCCACGCCACGCCGACATTCTCTGCATCACCGGCCCGGTCACTCGCAACTCCGTCCAGGCCATCAAAACCGTCTACGGCCAGGTCTGCGGGCCTAAGGCCGTGGTCGCCATCGGCTCCTGTCCGGCCACAACCAATGTCTTCATTGACAGCCGCACCCTCGACGGGCCGCTCAACCGGCACCTTCCCGTCGATGTCTTTGTGCCCGGCTGCCCGCCCCGTCCCGACGCCATCATCCAGGGCATCGCCGCGGCCGCCGGCATCCTGGCCGAAAGAGCCGCAAAAAGATGGCCCGCGGAATCCGTCATGGTGCCTATGGCCGATCCGGAAAGCGCCTGCGATTGTACAAAATGCGATTGCACAAAAGAGGACAAATCCTCAGCCGATACCCCGGCCCGTGAGGTGCAGCCATGAATCTCACCACTGCCCTTGCTCGTCTTCTCATCTTTCCCGGGCTCCTCTTCGCCGTACCCTTCGCCTGGTTCTTCCTCTGGGTGGAACGCAAATCCGTGGCTCTGATGCAGGGCCGCATAGGTCCGCCTTTCATGCAGCCCTTCTTCGACTTCATCAAGCTGCTGGGCAAAACCACCCCTCCCCGCCGTGGAGTAAGCGGCCTTCTGATGAAGACCTGGCCGCTGCTTGCGGTATCGACAGCGGGCGGCGCGGTTGGCCTTCTCCCCGTCCTGCCTTCCTCTGGAGGTTTCGAGGGCGACCTCATCCTGCTCCTGGCCCTGCTTGAAGTTCCCTCCATGTGCATCATCGCCGCCGGCTTCTCCTCGCGCTCCATTTTCGGTGAAATCGGCTCCGCGCGCGAAGCCGTCCTCAGCGTCTCCTATAACGTGGTCTTCCTTCTGGCCATCGTTTCCATCGCCGCCTCGCAGCACACCTTCCGTCTTGAAGCTCTGGCCCACCTGCCCGCCTCGCCCATGCTGATTCTGGCGGTCGTGGCCATTCTGGTTTGCCTCCCCGCCAAGCTGCATATCAATCCCTTCTCGCTGCCCAACGCCGAGCAGGAAATCTACTCCGGCCCCATCACCGAATACGCCGGGCCGGAACTGGCCATGTGGGAGCTCTCCCATGGGCTGGAGTGGGTAGCCGCCACTGGCCTGGTGGCCACGCTCATCGCTCCCCACTTTACTGCCGTATGGCTTGCTGTCCTGGCCTTCGTCGTGCTCTCCTTTGGCGTCGTCCTGCTGTTGTCGGTCACCGCGGCAGCCACGGCGCGCTTGCAGATCGATACCACGGTGCGCTTTTACTGGCAATGCACGCTGATCTTCGCGGTTCTGGCCATATCGTCCGCGCTCTTCATGAGGTTCCGGTCATGAACATTCTCTCCATGCTGTGGAAGAACCTGTGGGGCGGCTCCCGGACCATGCTCTTTCCCGCGCGGCCCAAGGTAACCAGGGGCTACCGCGGTCTGGTGCAGTTCAATCCCGACCTCTGCACCGGCTGCGCCATCTGCCGCTTCCGCTGCACCGCGCGCGCCATCTCCTTTACCAGCGCCAAGGGCACTTACACCTGGAGCTACGATCCCGGCCACTGCACCTTCTGCGGTCGCTGCGTGGAAGGCTGCAAAACCCATGCGCTGAGCCAGGAAGCTGCCTGTCCGCCGGTTTATCTCACCATCGGCTCGTTGAAGAACTCTTACACCCTGGTCCGCAAGCCGCCTGCCCCCAGACCGGCCTCTGAAGTTCCGTCCGCGGCCGGCAGCACGCCCGCGGAATCTGCCCCTGGAGGTGCGCAATGACCTCGCTTGAATCCATACCGGAGACATTGGGAATCACCGCTCCCCTGGTCCTGAAGGGCGGCGTCCACTGGCTTGAGCCCGGCGTCATGACGGTGCGCGAACTCGCCGCGTCCATGAACGCTCTCCAGGCCCGCTTCATCACCATCACCGCCTACCAGTTGCCCCACGACGAAGGCTTTCGCCTGGAGTACCACTGGGATCTGGGCGGCCAGTTGCTGGGCTTTCCCTTTGTCCTTGCCGGCAACTCCATCGACAGCATCTACGACCTATGCGAGGCCGTGGACTGGATTGAGCGCGAAATTCACGAAGGCTTCGCCATCGATTTTCTGGGGCGCACATACGAGCCGCTGCTTTTGCGTCAGGGAGACACGCCGGGAGTAAACCTGCGCGAGGAGGTCAAATGAGCTACAAAATCCCCATGGGTCCCTACCATCCCGCCCTGGAAGAACCCTACAAGCTCGACCTCATCTGCGAAGGCGAAACCGTCCGCGATGCCAAATTGCACATCGGCTTCAACTTTCGCGGCATTGAGCACCTGGCCGAAACGCGCAACTACATCCAGGTCATCGCCCTCATGGAGCGCGTCTGCGGCATCTGCTCCAACATCCACACCCTCACCCTCTGCCAGTCCATGGAGCAGTTGACCGGCCTCACCCCGCCTCCCCGCGCCCTGTATATTCGCGTCGTCGTGGCCGAACTCGAGCGCCTCCACTCCCACGTACTCTGGGCCGGCATCGCCGCCAAGCTCATGGGCTTCAAAACCATGTTCATGACCTGCTTCGAACTGCGCGAGAAAGTCATGGACGTGCTCCAGGCCATCTCCGGCAACCGCGTCAACTACTCCATGAACCGCATCGGCGGAGTCAATCGCGACATCGACGACCCTCTTGCCGTGCTGGCCATGGTCCAGGCGCTTGAGCGCGAAATGGTCCGCACCGTCATCCCCATCTTCACCACCAGTTCCACGGCCCGCTCGCGCTGTGCCGGCATCGGCATCCTCACCCGCGAAAAAGCTCTCTCCTGCGGCGTTGTCGGGCCCACGGCGCGCGCCTCCGGGCTGCCCCAGGACCTGCGCCGCGATGCGCCCTACGCGGCCTACTCTGAAATGGAATTCAACGTCCCGGTTCAGCCGGATGGCGACGTCCGCGCCCGCCTGCTGGTCCGTGCCCTTGAAATCATGGAGAGCTGCAAGATTCTTCGCCAGGCGCTTACCAAAATGCCGCCCGGCGAAATCAACACCGGGGACGCCAAAATCGTCTTCGCCGCCGGTACCGCCACCAGCCGCGTCGAGGCGCCCCGCGGTGAAGTCATGTACAGCGTCTCCTGGAAGCAGGACGCCAAAAATCCCAGCCGCGTGCACGTGCGCACGCCAACTTTTGCCAACATGCCCTCCGTCCGATGGATGGTCCTGGGAGCCCGGCTTGCGGACACACCCCTCATCCAGGCGTCCATCGATCCCTGCTACTCCTGCACTGACCGGTAGCCCGTCTCACGCACGGTGAACAGCCTCAGCTTTATACAAGTTCGGGTCTCCAGGTCTCGATTTTGAGGAGCCCTGGAAGTCCTGCCCCCGGGGGGGGCGATGCTTCCCGGTGGTCCATACTGCTCAAGTTAAAAGACAATTTAAGCTTAATCTTGCACATACAGCCATGCCGGAGCTTCAACTGATGCATTCAAATCGATTGCGCGCAGCACCAACCCTCGCCGTTGCTTCTCTATTCTGCTGCCTCGGCATCGTCGCTGTTCCCGCCCAGCAGCCCGACGCTGCCTCGGTCATTCAAAAAGTGGACGCCGCTGTCAAAGCCCGGGTTGAAAGCATCGCTGGATACACCGTGACCGAACATTACGCCGTCTACAGAAACAACGACGAAGTCCATCCGGTTGCGGAAATGACGGTCAAAACCATCTATCGCCAGGACTCCGGCAAAAGTTACGCCATCCTCTCGCAGTCCGGCTCGCAGATCGTGCGAAACATGGTGTTGGGCTCCATCCTGGACAATGAAAAGCACATCAACCTGCCCGGCGTCCGCGAGGGGGCGTGGATTATCTCCGCAAACTATGAAATGAAACTGCAGCCCGGCGGAACCCAGCAGTTGGATGGAAGAAACTGCTATGTCCTGCGCCTGACGCCCAAAATCAAGGCGCCCTACCATGTCGATGGAACCCTGTGGGTCGACGCCCGCGATGGTTCGATCGTTCAACTTCAGGGAATGGCGTCTAAAAGTGCTTCCTACCTGGCCGGACCTACGCAGATGATGCGCCAGTACACAAATGTCAGCGGCTTTGCCGAAGCAACCCATGCCCGGGCCGTCTCCAACAGTTTTCTCTTCGGCAAAACCGTCGTAACCATCGACTACCGCGACTACCAGATCCAGCTCCGTCCAACCCAATAAGCGATAAGCGACTATCTCTGCTCCGATTTACGGCCTCTGCGGCCTGAAATAGCAGGTAAGCGGCTTTTCCCGATTCGGAACATTTCCAAGGTATGCCACAGGGTGGGATAATCAAAATTCAGGGTGACCGTGGTCACGGATAGACAGAGGCTTTGGCAAGTACAAGATAGCTAGACGTGGAACTCAGCGTAGCGACTCTTCACTGCGCGTTTCGTTCCGCATCCTGGAGGAATTGTGCCAGCATTTACCCCCCCGCCGCTGCCGAGCGACGATAAGCGATGGAAGATTGTAAACGGCACCATGCGCAAGAACGGCTTTGCGCGCCACGCTCTCATTGAAACTCTCCACACCGTGCAGTCTTCGTTCGGTTATCTGGACGACGACGCTATCCGTTTTGTCGCGCTTTCGTTGCGCGTGCCGCTTAGCCAGGCTTACGGCGTGGTGACCTTCTACCACTACTTCAGCCTGAAGCCGCCCGGCAAGCACACCATGACCATCTGCACAGGCACTGCCTGCTACATCAAGGGCACTGACAAACTGGTTGCCGCCGCTGAAAAGCTCCTGGGCATTCCCCAGGGCCAGACCACCCCGGATGGACAGATCAGCTTGATGACTGCCCGTTGCGTGGGTGCCTGCGGCCGTGCGCCGGTGGTGCTGACCGATGGCGAACTGGTTGGCCAGATGACCGGCGACCAGATGCTGGCGCAACTGGAAAGGTGGGCGGTGGAATGACGATCGAAGAACTGGATCAAATTGCGGAATCGACGCGGGCCGAGTACGACAAGTACGACCACGAGATCAATGTCTGTATGGGTACCGGCTGTCTCAGCCAGCACTCGGACAATCTGAAGGACGCGCTTGCCAAGGTTGTCGAAACCCAGGGCAAAAACGTATTCGTCCGCCGCACCGGCTGCATGGGCCTCTGCGCCGCCGGACCGCTGGTGCTGGTCGACCCCGAAGAAGTCCTTTATCAGCATGTCAATGCCAGCAACGCTGAAGCCGTGGTGGCCAGCCTGGGCGGTGAACCCATTGCCGCTCTCCAGTGCGACCTGCGCGAGCACTTCGATGAGCAGGTCCATGTGGTTCTGGAAAACTCCGGCCACATCGATCCTGAAAAAATCGACGACTATATCGCCCGCGACGGCTATCAGGCGCTGCTTACCGCGCTCAGCGACATGACCCCCAAAGGCGTCATCCGCCAGATCACCGAGAGCGGCCTCCGCGGTCGCGGCGGCGGCGGTTATCCCACCGGCTTGAAATGGGGCACGGTGGCCAAGGCTGCCGGCGATCTCAAGTATGTCATCTGCAACGGCGACGAGGGCGACCCCGGCGCTTTCATGGATCGCAGCGTTCTCGAGAGCGATCCGCAGCGCGTCATTGAAGGCATGGCCATCGCCGCGTATGCGGTGGGCGCCAGCAAGGGCTACATTTATGTCCGCGCCGAGTATCCGCTGGCCGTCTCCCGGCTTACCAACGCCCTGCGCGACGCGCGGCGGCGCGGCCTGTTGGGCAACAACATCGGCAACACGCCTTTCAGCTTCGATGTAGAAATTCGCCTCGGTGCCGGAGCTTTCGTCTGCGGTGAAGAAACCGCCCTCATCGCTTCCATCGAGGGCCGGCGCGGCACGCCCAAGCCCAGGCCTCCCTATCCGGCCATGAGCGGCCTCTGGGGCCGGCCCACGCTGATCAATAACGTCGAGACCTTCGCCAACATCGCGCCCATCATCCGCAAGGGTGGCAAGTGGTTTGCGTCCATGGGCTCGGAAAGAAGCAAAGGCACCAAGGTTTTTGCCCTCACCGGCAAAATCACCAATACCGGCTTGGTCGAAGTGCCCATGGGCATCTCCCTCAGGAAGATCATTGAAGGCATTGGCGGCGGCGTTCCCGACGGCCACACCTTCAAAGCCGTGCAAACCGGCGGTCCTTCCGGCGGCTGCCTGCCCGCTGAAATGCTCGACATCGGGGTCAGCTACGACGCTCTGCTCAAGGTCGGTTCCATCATGGGCTCCGGCGGCATGATCATCATGGACGATACCTCCTGCATGGTGAATGTTGCACGGTTCTTCGTCGAGTTCACCATGACCGAATCCTGCGGCAAGTGCATTCCCTGCCGCGCCGGCACCGCCCAGATGCACACCCTGCTCTCCCGCATCTGCGCCGGCACCGGCACCATGGAAGACCTCGAACTGCTCGAGGATCTCTGCATCACGGTCAAGGAAACCAGTCTCTGCGGACTCGGTCAGACCTCGCCCAATCCCGTGCTCAGCACACTCAAATACTTCAGAAACGAATACATCGAGCACATCGTGCACAAGCGCTGTCCTGCTGGCGTCTGTAACATTGAAGCTCCCGTGGAGGTGTTGGCATGACAGTCGATGTAGACGTCAAAACACTTGTAATCGACGAACAGGAGGTCAGCGCGCGCGCTGGCCAGACCATCCTGGAAGTAGCGCAGGAGAACGATATCAAGATTCCCACCCTCTGCCATCTCGATGGCTTGGGCGATGTGGGCGCCTGTCGCCTCTGTCTGGTTGAGATCAAAGGCAGCAACAAACTCTTGCCGGCCTGCGTCGCCACCGTCCAGGAGGGAATGGAAGTCAGCACCAACACCGAGCGGCTGCAGAAACATCGCCGCTCCATTCTCGAGATGCTCTTCGCAGAGCGCAACCATATCTGCTCGGTGTGCGTCTCCAATGGCCACTGCGAACTGCAGACCCTCGGACAGGAACAGGGTTTAACCCATGTCCGCCTGCCCTATCGCAACCCCGAACTCACCGTCGACGCCTCCCACGAACGCTTTACCGTGGATCACAACCGTTGCATCCTTTGCACACGCTGCGTGCGGGTCTGCTCTGAAGTCGAAGGCGCGCACATCTGGGATGTGATGGGACGCGGCATCGACTCCATCATCATCACCGATCTGCACCAGGAATGGGGAAGTTCTGCTTGCACGCGCTGCGGTAAATGCGTGCAGGTCTGCCCCACCGGCGCCCTCTTCGACAAAAGCAAAGTCGGCTCCGATCATCCCAAGTATCCCGATTTCCTGCTTCAATTGAACCTCATGAGGGAAGCACAATGAGCAAACTGAAACTGGCAACAGTCTGGCTGGACGGATGCTCCGGCTGTCACATGTCGTTCCTCGACATGGACGAGCGGCTCATCGAGTTGGCCGAACTGGTCGATGTGGTCTACAGTCCCATCGTGGATACCAAGCAGTTCCCCGACGAAGTCGATATCGCGCTGGTCGAGGGCGCCGTAGCCTCGGTGGACGACGAGAAGAAAATCAAAAAGATTCGCGCCCATTCCAAGATGCTCATCGCCATCGGCGATTGTGCCGTGGCCGGCAACGTGCCCTCCATGCGCAATCCCTTCGGCCCGGAAGCCATCCTCAACCGGGCATACATTGAAAACGCCGACACACAGCAGCAGATACCGTGCGTTGTGGTGCCCAAACTGCTGCGGGTCGTGCGTCCCATCCACGAGTTTGTCAAAGTGGACGTCTTCCTGCCCGGTTGTCCGCCCTCGGCCGATACTTTTCACACAGCGCTGACCGCGCTGATAACCGGTGAGCCGCTGGATATTCCAGCCCTTACACGTTTTGGAGCCTAAGCCCCTTGGAGTCCGAGTTATGTCCCAGACGATCACTATCGATCCGGTAACGCGCCTTGAAGGGCACGGCAAAATCACGATCCAACTTAACGGCCAGGGCGAAGTGGAGGACGCTCACTTCCACGTCACCCAGGTCCGCGGCTTTGAAAAGTTCTCTGAAGGCCGGCCTTACTATGAGATGCCCAGCCTCATGGCGCGCATCTGCGGCATCTGTCCGGTCTCGCACCTCATCGCTTCCGCCAAGGCCTGTGAGGCCATCATGTCGGTCCGCATTCCGCATACCGCCGCGCAATTGCGGCGCATGTTGAATCTGGCGCAGATGGTCCAGTCCCACGCGCTCAGTTTCTTCTACCTCTCCTCGCCCGACCTCCTATTGGGCATGGAGTCCGATCCCGCGGCGCGCCACATCTTCGGCGTCGTGGCCGCCAAGCCCGAACTCGGCCGCGCCGGCATCGCGCTGCGCCGCTTCGGGCAGCACATCATCGAACTCCTCGGCGACAAGCGCATCCATCCCGGATGGGTAGTCCCGGGCGGCGTCACCGAACCCCTGGCCCCGGCCAAGCGCGATGAGATCCTGGCCATGCTCCCCGAAGCCTACGCCGGCATTGCATTGGCCTTGACTGCATACAAGCAGATCGCCGCCAGCTTCAAGCCGGAGATTGAGGTATTCGGCAACTTCCCGTCGAATTACATGGGTCTGATCAACGAAGACGAATCGGTCGAATTTACCGACGGCGCCCTGCGCATGATCGATCCCAAGGGAAACATCCTCGAAGACGGCATCACCGCCACCCGGTTCACTGAGGTTATCGGCGAAGCTGTCGAGCCTTACAGCTACACCAAGTTCGCCTACTACAAGCCCCTCGGCTACCCTGAGGGAAGCTATCGCGTGGGCCCGCTGGCTCGGCTCAACATCGTCAAGTCCATGGGCACTCCGCAGGCAGACACAGAACTCGCCGAATTCAAACAGTTGGCACAGGGCCTGGTCCAGAGTTCCTTCCACTATCATCACGCGCGATTGATTGAGGTCCTGTACGGCATCGAGAAAATCGAGCAGATCCTTACCGATCCGCTCATCCTCGACAAGCAGGTGCGCGCCACCGCCGGCGTAAACCGGCTTGAAGGCGCTGGCCAGGCCGAGGCGCCGCGCGGCACTCTCAATCACCATTACAAGGTGGACGAAAACGGTCTGATCACTTGGGCCAACCTCGTCATCGCCACCGGCCAGAACAACAACGCCATGAACAAGGGCGTCTTGCAGGCCGCCAAGCACTACATCAAAGACGGCAAATTCACCGAGGGTATTCTCAACCGCGTCGAGGCTGTGATCCGCACCTTCGATCCCTGCCTCAGTTGCTCCACGCACGCCTTCGGCAAGATGCCTTTGGCCCTCACACTGCTCTCTGAGGATGGCAAGCTCGTCGACCAGGTCATCCGCTAACCGTTTGCTGTTATCCCCCTATTCGCTCCCCGTTCATCGCAGTTTTTGCGACGGCCGGGGAGCGAAAGTTTTTTGTATTTGCTGCCCGGCATTCCACTCTCATTGAAAGCACCACGACCGTAGCTGAATCCATGACTCCAGATCCTGTCCAATGTCTTATCCTCGCCTGCGGCAACACCCTGCGCGGCGACGACGGTGTCGGCCCCTGGCTTGCCGATTGGGCCGAGCGGCGATTCCGCGCCGATCCCCGGGTGCGCGTCCTGGCCCGCCAGCAATGGACTCCCGAGCTGACCGGAGACATCGCCCCCGCACAATACGTCCTCTTCATCGATTGCTCAGTCGTCTCCGCTCCCGGGGCAGTCAGCCTCATCCCCGTCGCGCCTGCCGCCGCTGCACAACAGGGACTTGCCACGCACCACCTGGGCGCGGCAGAACTGCTCGCCCTCGCCCGCGAACTCTTCAATTCCCTGCCCAGTCATACTCTCCTGCTTACCATCGGCGCCGGCTCAACGGAGCTGGGCGAAGTCTTCAGCGACCGCGTAACCGCCGCCCTTCCCAATGCCTGCCGCCTAATCGAAGAGACTGTCCTGCGCCTTCTCGACGGCCCCGAGTAACCTTGTCGCCTCTATCGCGTTTATGATGGTTGCGACATTCGTAAACTTGAAGGCTCTCATCCGGAGGTATCGTGGAAAGACGAAAGTTCCTGGCTTCTACCCTGGCCGCATCGGCACTCACACTGACAAATCACGCATACGGCAGCATTCCTCTGCGTCAGCGCCAGCGCAGCTATCGCTTTGACCGCACCATCTCCCGCAAGGTGCTGGAGAACTACCTTTCGCGCTCTATCACCATGGAAGGTCTGCTCAACGGCAAAGGCGATCTCGAAGACAACATCCGCATGCTCAAGAGCACCGGCGCCAAATACATCGGGCGCAGCATCTGTCTCTGGGGTCATGAGTCCAATCTGCTGCAAAATTTTGAACGCGCCCGGCAGCAACTCCCTCAGGTCCACGCAGCCGACCCGGAGATGATCCTCGAAGCCTGCATCTTTGAGATCGTCACCACTGAAGTCGAGCAGGTCCCTGTGCCGGACTGGACCTTCACCGCCCTGGGATTACCTGTCGAAAAAAGAAACTTCCGTTATGACGCCATGCTCTATCCCCTGCCGCAGCGCACCCGCTCCTGGGGCCCAAACAGCGGAGTTCCCGACGTGAGCCAGACCGAGACCCAGCTCTGGTTTTACTTCCTGGCGAAGTCTTATATCGATCTAGGCTTCGAGGGCATTCACTGGGGCCAAATGGAGATCATGGACCACAACGACCCCGGTCTCGCCCACTATGCCCGCGTCTTTGCCTTGGTTCGCGCCTATGCAGCCCAACACGCGCGCCGCCGCATGGTGCTCTCGAATGCCCACGTTCCCTCAGGCGGCCTGGTGCGCAACGGTCAGCTCCTGCTCGACTTCCATGCCTTTCCGTTGCGCATCAAGGAAGTCCCGGACAAGCCGCAGGAAGCAATCCTGCAGGTTGGCTACGTTGACAGTATCTACCTGCACAGCAAAGGAGGACGAACCTTCAGCGGCTGGACCTGCGAGCACCTGCCCTACCTGGTCGAGCTCGATAACTGGGGCGTCAGCAAGTATCCAGGGCAAGCTGGACAGACTGCCGGGCGGCAAGTACCTGGCGCCTTCTGGATCTGGGGGTATGACGAAATCTCCTGGTTCGCCAACCAGAGCCAGGCCTACCGCGCCCAGTGGCTCCGCTACGCCTGGAACTGGGTCAGGAAAACGGACCCCAACGGCTATCTGGAGATGCCGGGCAGCCGGACGGAGGTCTCACCGCTCAACCACCGCAGTTGGTACTCCGCAAATGACCCCAGCCCCAAAACTCCGGAAGGCCTCGGCGATGAAGAAGCGATTCGCGCCATCTGGAAGAGCGATCGATAAACTGAAAGGTTTCCCGCACAATGAATTGGGGCTTTCGCCCCTGAGGCATAGCTTGTGAAAGCCTGCCCCATGATCGAGAAGACAGTTCTGCGTCTGCACAGCGCACCGGAGTAGTGCGATTACGCTTGTACCCCAATGGGGTTTTATCCCTTGGTAGCCCAACAATTGAGCAGCAGCTTTTGAATGCCTCTGCCAAGCATCCAGAGAAGAATCAGCGTTGCGCACAGAAGACCAATGAGTTGCCATTTCAACTGGTCCGCAAATTGGCGGACTGCTCGTAACGTGTCAAAGGAAGTCCACTCCTCGCGAATCTTCCCATCGACAATGCGCCACACCGTGATGCCCCGTAACTCCAGCTTCACCCCGGTTGCAGGCAACGGGCTTGCCGCAGCAGTGTTGGTTCCGCGCATCGTCCACACCGCCGTTACCAGATCGCCTTCGGCCACCATCAGATCCACTGTCATCTTCAGGTCTGGAAAAGCCTGCTTCTCCCAACGAGCCGCAGCCTGGTCGTCTTGCAGGCTGGCATTTCTGTGCAAGCCATGATTGACGAAATCCCTGGCATAAATCCGGTCTGCTACCTGGAAGTTGCCTTGATTGAATATCTCTTCGAAGACCCGCCTGGCGATTGCCTTGTTCATCTCCTGCTGCGAGACCGCGACAGGAATCGAGGGCGCAGGAGTGGAGGCGACGGCCGCCAATGCCGGCGCACACATCAGCAGCACGAAAGCCACGGCTGTTTTCATGGACTTTCCCTTTGGTGAAACCTTCGAAGGCTGCACTAATGCAGCCTTCGAGCCAATCTGCCTTTAGAACGCCGCCACCGTCTGACGCAAACTGTACGAGCTGAGCGTCTTGATGTAATTGCCGCGATCGAACGGAGAAGTATCGGGAACGGAGCGCCGGCTCAGGCAGCCGCGCGTCTCCCAAAGCGACGCATACTCGCGCTTCTCCAGCCAGTACTGCATGTCCGCCAGCACTCTGCGGATGTGTTCGATGCCGTGAATGTGCAGCGCCGAACACATCATGGTCACGCCTGCTCCGGCCATAATGCCCTTCAACACATCCTCGGCCGAGTGAACGCCGCCCGTGATGGCGAGATCGATGTTCATATGCCCGTAGAGAATGGCAGCCCAGTGCAGCCGCGGCAGCAGTTCCGAGGGAGTTGAGAAGTGCAGCGTGGGCCGCACCTCCAGCGTCTCGATGTCGAAGTCCGGCTGGTAGAACCGGTTGAACAGCACCACACCGCGAGCGCCCGCGTCTTCCAGCCGCGAAACCAGGTGCGGAATGCTGGTAAACGATTGCGACAGCTTCACGGCCACGGGAATCTTGACCGCGCCGGTAACGGATGACACCAGTTCCAGCAGTTGCAATTCAAGCTCGGCTGAAGTCTGGCTGCGATCCGTGGCCAATGCGTAAGTGTTCAACTCGATGCCATCGGCCCCAGCCTGCTCCATATCCTTGGCAAACCGCACCCAACCGCCGGGAGTAGCACCATTCAAGCTCGCCATGATCGGTATCTTCACCGCTTCCTTGGCGCGCCGCAGATGCTCCAGGTAGGTCTCGTTCGTCATGCGGTAATCCTTCAGGTCGGGCAGGTACGCCAACGACTCGGCAAACGATTCCGTGCCGCGCTCCAGATCCTCGTCCAGCGCCCGCGATTCAAGCGCCAGTTGTTCCTCGAACAGCGAGGTGAGAACAATCGCCGACGCCCCTGCATCTTCCATGCGGCGAACGTTGTCCAGAGACTCTGAAAGCGGCGTGGATGAAACCACGATAGGTCCGTTCAGCTTCAAACCCATGTACTGCGTTGAAAAATCTATCATTTTCCACCTCCGGCACTTACGGCCGCCGCTTTCTCTTCTGGTTTCTCTTCCGGCGCAATGTGTGGCGTCTCGCTGCGGCCCGGCATCGTGGACCGTGCGGAGTACACCCTCCATTGGCGCTCCACATCGTCCTGTGCTTCCTTCAGCAGTTCCGCTGCCAGCTCGGGATTACTGCGCGCCAGCATCGTGTAGCGGGCCTCGCGGTAAGTGTATTCCTTCAGCCGGATCGACGGCGCCTTTGAATCGAGCTGGAAGGGATTCTTGCCTTCCTCGCGCAATCCGGGGTTGTAGCGCATCAGCGGCCAGTAGCCTGACTGCACGGCCAGTTTCTGCTGCTCCAGCCCGTGAATCAGGTCGTACCCGTGCGCAATGCAACTTGCGTAAGCGATGATCAGCGACGGACCCTCGTGTGCTTCGGCCTCCTGGAAGGCCTTCACCACATGCGTGTCGTTGCCGCCCAGCGCCACCTGCGCCACATACACCGAGCCGTAGCTCACAGCTTCCATGGCCAGGTCTTTTCTGCTGTTCGGCTTGCCGGCCGCGGCAAACTTCGCCACCGCGCCGCGCGGCGTAGCCTTGGACATCTGCCCGCCCGTATTCGAGTAGACCTCGGTGTCCAGCACCAGCACGTTCACGTTCTTGCCTGAGCCCAGCACATGGTCCAGTCCGCCAAAGCCGATGTCGAACGCCCATCCGTCTCCACCCAGAATCCACACGCTCTTGCGCACCAGCGAATCGGCAATCGCCAACAGGTTGCGCGCATCGGATGTCGCGTTTCCTGCCAGCCGTTCCCGCAGCGCCAATACGCGCTTCCGCTGCTCGCCAATCTCCGTCTCCGTCTTCTGCGAGGCCGTCAGCAGAGCTGTCACCAGCTCATCGCCAATCGCAGGCGCAAGCCGCGTCGTCAGCGTCTCGGCAAACACCTTCTGCTGATCCAGCGCGATTCTCATGCCGAAGCCGAACTCCGCGTTGTCCTCGAACAGCGAGTTGGCCCACGTCGGTCCGCGGCCTTCCTTGTTAAAGGTATAAGGCGTGGTCGGCAGGTTGCCGCCATAAATCGACGAGCAGCCGGTTGCGTTCGCAATGTACAGCCGGTCGCCGAACAGTTGCGTCAGCAGCTTTACATACGCCGTCTCTCCGCAACCCGCGCAGGCGCCAGAGAACTCAAACAGCGGCTGCAAAAGTTGCAAATCCTTCACCTGGGTGTGCGACAGCTTGCTGCGGTCCACCTCGGGCAGGCTCAGGAAGAAATCCCAGTTCTCGCGCTCGGCTTCGCGCAGCGGCGCCTGCAGCGCCATATTGATAGCCTTCTTGCTGGTGTCGCTCTTGCTCTTCACCGGGCAAACATCCACGCAAACTCCGCACCCCGTGCAATCCTCAGGAGCAATCTGCAGCGTGTAGTGGTCCTGCTCCATCGCCTTCCACTTGGGCTTGGCCCACTTGAAAGTCGCCGGGGCCTTGTCTGCAAGCTCGGGGCTATAGATCTTGGCGCGAATCACGCCGTGCGGGCAAACCATGGCGCACTTGCCGCACTGGATGCAGAGGTCCTGCTCCCACACCGGGATGTGCTGCGCAATGTTGCGCTTCTCATACTGCGCTGTACCCGTGGGGAAAGCGCCGCCAGCCGGAATCGCGCTGACCGGAAGCTCATCGCCGCGGCCCGCTGCAATCTGTCCCAGAACATCGAACACAAACTTGGGCGCCTTGCTGGAGATGGAAGGGATCAGGTCGAAGTCGGACGAGGCTGCCGTGGGCAGTTCCACCTTTTCCAGGTGCGCCAGGGCCGCATCCACGGCGGCAAAGTTCTTCGCCACCACCGCTTCGCCGCGCTTGCCATAAGTCTTCTTGATGGACTTCTTGATCTGCTCAATGGCCTCTTCGCGCGGCAGCACGCCGCTGATGGCAAAGAAGCAGGTCTGCATGATGGTGTTGATGCGGCGGCCCATTCCTGCCTTTTCCGCAACGGTGTAGCCGTCGATCACATAGAACTCGATCTTCTTGCGCAGTATCTCCTGCTGCGTGGTCTTCGGCAGATGGTCCCAGACCTCGGACGCCGGATAGGGCGAGTTGAGCAGGAAGACCGCGCCCGGCATGGCTGCGGCCACCGCGTCCATCTTCTCCAGGAAGCTGAAGTTATGGCAGGCCACAAAGCTCGCCTGCGTGATCAGATAGCTGGACCGGATCGGATTCGGTCCGAAACGCAGATGCGAGGTAGTCATCGACCCGGACTTCTTCGAGTCGTACACAAAGTAGCCCTGCGCATAATTCGGCGTTTCGCTGCCGATAATCTTGATCGAATTCTTGTTCGCGCCCACCGTGCCGTCCGAACCCAAGCCATAGAACAACGCGCGCACTGTCTTCGGATCCTCTGTCGAGAACGACGGATCGTAGGTCAGGCTGGTGTGGGTCACATCGTCGTTGATGCCGATCGTGAAGTGGTTCTTCGGAGCAGCCTTGGCTAGCTCGTCGTAGATGCCCTTCACCATGGCCGGCGTAAATTCCTTCGACGAAAGTCCGTAGCGCCCGCCGATCACAACCGGCTTGGCGGCAAAGGGTAGCGTGTCGGCGTTCTCCGCCAGCACGGTAACCACATCCTGGTAAAGCGGCTCGCCGCAGGAGCCGGGCTCCTTGGTGCGGTCCAGAACGGCAATCGACTTCACCGTCTTGGGCAACGCCGAGAGGAAAGCCTTGGTGTCGAATGGCCGGAAAAGACGAACCTTGACCAGACCCACCTTCTCGCCTTGCTTCACCATCAGATCCACGGCTTCATCGGCCACTTCCGCGCCAGAACCCATCACCACAATCACGCGCTCCGCATCCGGCGAGCCGTAGTAGTCGAACAGGTGATACGCGCGGCCGGTCTGCGCCGCAAAACGGTTCATCACATCCTGCACGATTCCCGGAACTGCTTCGTGGAAGGGATTGCACGCCTCGCGCGCCTGGAAGAACACATCGGGGTTCTGCGCCGTGCCGCGAATGATCGGGCGATCGGAACTCAGCGCATTCTTCCTGAACTCCACCAGATACTTGTCGTCCACCATCGCGCGAATCGTCTCGTCGCTAATGGGCAGAATCTTCCCCACTTCGTGCGAAGTGCGGAAGCCGTCAAAGAAATGAATGAACGGAATGCGCGATTCCAGAGTGGCAATCTGCGCCACCAGCGCCATGTCGGCAACTTCCTGCACCGAGTTCGAACACAGCATGGCCCAGCCCGTCGTACGGCAGGCCATCACATCCGAGTGATCGCCAAAAATCGATAGCGCGTGCGTCGCCAGCGTGCGGGCCGTCACGTGCATCGTCGCCGGGGTCAGTTCACCGGCAATCTTGAACATGTTGGGAATCATCAGCAGCAAGCCCTGTGACGCCGTAAAGGTCGTCCCAAACGCGCCGGCCTGCAAAGCCCCGTGCAGCGCGCCGGACGCGCCGCCTTCGCTCTGAAGCTCCTCTACCACGGGCAATGCGCCCCAAATATTCTTCTTCCCCTCGGAGCGCCACTGATCCGCCCACTCGGCCATAGGCGACGAGGGGGTAATCGGGTAAATGGCGACCACTTCGGAGAGTCGATAGGCAACCGAGGCGGCTGCCTCGTTCCCATCTAAAATCACTGTTTTGCTGACCGTATTCTGCTCACTCATTCCGTATGCCTCATAGCGCGGCCCAGGGGTGTTCAACCGCTAGCTTGAGTCTCATCTCTGGGGGGGATACAGTGGCAGTGATGCGGGACACAGGGTGGACATTGAATCCCACATTGTGAAATTAAATTCATACTATGAACAACCCTTCCTGCCTCACGCCTCTGCCACGTTTTCCATCCAGCTAGGCAGCCGCATACACCCAAACCCCAGCGCCGACCCCTGCCAATCCAGTCTTCCAAAACCTCGATAATTCACGGCCCAACTCTCTTCCCTGGTTCAAGCGAAGGATTCTACTCCCCAGCGCTCATCGGAACCCATTATTCCCCGCCCTCAAGCCCCTCCACCAGCGCCTCCCACTCAGCTTCCAGCGAAGCCCGGTAAAACCCGCGCCCCGCCCGCGTATACCAGTAATCCGCATTCGCAGCCGCACCTTCCTTGCGGTGCAGGTAGGCGTGAACCGCCATTCCCTCCGGGGTCTCCAGTTCATCCACCAGTTGGTGCGCCAGCACCCAATCCCCTTTTGCGTCCCACCACAATGCCGTCAGCGGTGCCGCTAGCCCTTGCGGCGGCACTTCGTGAATCACGGTTGCCCGAAACTTATCAGCATGCATGGAGTCCTTCTATCATTTGCTTCTCCTCTCCCGCAATGGCTTGCCTCCTGCCTAATGTGATCTTTGTCACATCTCACATCCGCTACCCCTGATAAAAATGACTCATCGATCCGATAATGCATACAGAAGGGTCCGCCAGGGGGGCTTCGGGTGGCGTTGGCAGGGATGTGCCTGCCGTCCTCTTCTCGAGGTCAAACCATGGCTATATGTCCAGCACAAGTTCCCAAAAACACAGTTTGCGATACAGCGCCTGATGGTCGTATACTTAAATCCGACCATTCCAGTCGTAGTTTTCGGCTGCTCTCCTTCAGGCAGCCATCGGGAGTTCGGCAATTGAGCGTATTGAGCCAATTGAAAGTCGGCGAGAGCGGCGTTCTGGTAGCCCTCGACCTGCGTGAATCCGTCCAGAACCACCTCATGCACATGGGCTTTGTTCCTGACGCGCTGGTAACCGTCCTGCGCCGCGCCCCGGCTGGCGACCCCACCGTCTACGGCGTTGACGGCATGGAGATTGCCCTCCGCCATGAAACCGCTGAAGCCATCCGCGTACGCCAGCCCGAGGCCCTCGACGAAAAGCTCCCCGTGGCCGCCGATACCCAAGATGCCGATGCCCCCGAGCTGCTCGAGGCCTCTCGATGAGCAGTTGCTGCGCCCCACCGGACTTCAAACCGCCCGCCGCCCCGCCGCCTGACGGTGCGCTCAAGACCGTTGTTCTAATCGGTCCCCCAAACTCCGGCAAGTCCACTCTTTTCAACCGCCTGACCGGTCTCCGCCAAAAGGTCGCCAACTATCCCGGCGTCACCGTCGAGCAGCGCATGGGACTCATGGCCGGCGTCGGCCGCGACGACCTTACCCTCATTGACCTGCCCGGCATCTACTCCCTCAATCCCTACTCTGAAGACGCCCGCGTCTCCGTCGATGTGCTCAGCGGCAAAATGCCCGGCACCCCCCGGCCCGACGCCGTTCTGCTCGTCCTAGATTCCCTGCACCTCACCCGCCAGCTCATGCTCGCTGCGCCGGTGTTGGCCCAGGGCCTGCCCACTCTCGTTCTGCTCAACATGAGCGACCTCATGGAGGCCCGCGGCGGCCACATTGACACCCTCAAGCTGGCCCGCGAACTCGGTGCGCCCGTTGCCCAGATCAGCGCCGTCCACGGTACCGGCCTCGATGCCGTGCCCCTCTTCCTGAACCGGCAGACCAACCGCGAACCCGCCAAGCCGCTCACCCTGCCTGTCATGGGCAACGCCGCCAGCGCGCATACTTGGGCCGCCCAGGTCAGCCGCAACACCGGCTACCGCGCTCCCCTTTCCGTTGAAAACAGCCGCAAAATCGACGACATCCTCCTCCACCGCATCTGGGGACCGCTGCTTTTTCTCCTCGTCGTCGTCGGCGTCTTTGAAGTTGTCTTTTCCGTCGGCCAGCCCCTTTCTGACGGCTTCGGCGTCATCCTCGCCCAGCTCGGCGAATTCGTTCGCCCTCTCCTGCCCTCCGGCTGGATTCAGTCCCTCCTCCTCGACGGCGCATGGAAAGGCATCTCCTCGGTCCTTGTCTTCCTCCCCCAGATCCTTCTGCTTTTCCTCTTCATCGGAGTCCTCGAAGACTCCGGCTATCTCTCCCGCGCCGCCCTCATCGCCGACCGCGTCATGCGCACCATCGGCCTCAACGGCAAAGCCTTCATCCCTCTGCTCTCCGCTTATGCCTGCGCCGTTCCCGCCATCATGGCCACCCGCACCATTGAGAACAAGCGCGACCGCTTCGCCACCATTCTCGTCACTCCTTTCATGACCTGCTCGGCGCGGCTGCCCGTCTACATGCTCCTCATCGCCGCCTTCATCCCCGACGTTTACTATCTCCACGGCCTCCTCGGCCTGCAAACCATCGTCATGCTCTCGCTTTATGTGGCCGGCTTTGTCGGCGCCATGACCACCGCTTGGCTACTCAAAAGCTCCATCCTCAAGTCCAGTGAGACCCCCTTCATCCTCGAGCTGCCCCAGTACCGCATGCCCACCTTCCGCTCCCTGGCCATGCGCCTCGTCGACCGCGCCAAAATCTTCCTCCGCCAGGCCGGTACCATCATCCTCTGCGTCACCCTCGCCCTCTGGATTCTCGCCCATCTCCCGGTCCTGCACTCGCCCACCGGCACTTACATCACTCCCGCACTCGCTGACAGCGTCATCGGACGCATGGGCCACTTCATTGAGCCCGTCATCGCCCCCCTCGGCTTCAACTGGAAAATCGGCATCGGCCTGCTCTCCAGCGTCCTCGCCCGCGAAGTCATGGTCAGCACCATGGGCACTTTGTACGGCGCAGACCCCGGAACCCAGGCCCTCAGCCTGCAAACTGCCCTCCACCACGACATGACCCTCGGCGGCGCGCTCGCCCTGATGATCTTCTTCGCCTTCGCCATGCAGTGCACCTCCACCATGGCCGTCGTCCGGCGCGAAACCAACAGTTGGAAGTGGCCCGCCATCCAGTTCGCCTACATGCTCGTCCTCGCCTACGGAGCCGCCTTTGTGGTCAACCACGTAGCCATGCTCTTCGCCGGATAACGAGCCGATGCCTCGGCCTATCCCCGGCCCTGTTGCGATAAAGTAGCCCTATCCGTTTCACAAAATGCAACCCCTGATCAAACCAATGCACGAATCCCCTGTCCGCCGCTCTCTGCCCGCCATCAACTCCGCTGCCAATCCATGGCCCGCCATGAGACTCCTCCTTTGCGGAGCGCTCAGTCTGGCCCTGGCAGCTCTGTCCAGCGCCCAGCAGCCTCTGTCGCTCGCAGACGCCGGTCAGCGCGGCGCAGACCTCTATCGGCAAGCGGCCGTCACCGGCATGGTGCTCGTCGTCGTCCGCAATCGCGAGGTCCTGGTGAAGACCTACGGTGAGACGTTTCCCGGCAGCGGGCGCGCTCCGGATGCCAACTCGCTCATCCGTCTCTGCTCCCTCTCCAAAGTCTTCACCGCCGGCCTGCTGACGCAGCTCGCCGCTGAAGGAAAAGTCGGCCTCAGCGATCCCCTTCAGCGCTATGCGCCACCCGGAAAAACCGTTCCCCTGAGCGCTGACGGCAGACCCATCACGCTTCTCAATCTGGCCACACACACCGCTGGCCTCCCGCGCGAAGTCAGCGCCTATCCCGCCAGAACGCCGCACTTCACTTTTCCGGACGAGGCCTTTCGCTGGACATGGCTGCCCAAGCAAAAACTCATCTCCACTCCCGGCACTGCCGCGCTTTACTCCAACATAGGTTTCGACCTGCTCGGCGATGCGCTCGCTTCCGCCTCCCACATGTCTTACGCCCAGCTTTTGCATGACCGCCTGCTGCAGCCGCTCACCCTGTGGGATACCACGCTCGTCCCGTCCAGCGAACAATGCGCCCGTATGTTGCGCGGGACCCGCGATGAGGGCCCTTGCACGGACACCCAACCCTCGGGTCCCAGCGGCGGCGTCTATTCCACTGCGACCGACATGGTCAAGCTCCTCCAATATCTCCTGCATGACCCGGGTTCTCCCGTCCAGCCCGCCGCGGCACTTGCCGTCTATCTCAAGCCGCAACAGCTCGTCTCCGTGCAGGGCCTGAACCACGCCGGCGATCCCACCGGTATCGGTCTCGGTTGGATCCAGCTCGGCGACCCAGCCAACTCTTCCGTGGTGATGGAAAAAACCGGTGGTGGCGCAGGCTTTGAAACCTACATCGCCCTCAGTCCCCAGCGCCAGACCGGCATCTTCCTCGCCGTCACGGAGGGCAAAGGCAAGGCCAGCGTCGACTTCTATCAGGAATCAAACAACCTGCTCACCGCGCTGGCCAACGTGCCTCCCCTTCCCCCAAAGGTCCATGTCACCCGCGCAGCCCGCATGAATCCAAAGGTCCACGTTCGGAAACACGCTACCAGGTCCACCAAAGCACAGAGGCACTCATTGGCAAGGAAACCTCGCTAACCTGCTAACTCGCCAAATCCGCGCAGCGGAGCTAACTTGCTGTCTTTGTTCTCCATCGCGGCTCGCCAGCCCTTCTATAACCTGCGCGCCTTCCCTCTGATCGCAGGGTGCCCCTGGTCCGATTTTGAGACCAGGGAATACAACCCGCACTATCCAGCCCTCAGCCGCACAAGTACGCCAGGCTATGAGAAACTAAAAGAGCACAAGCTCTCTGGCGCTGCCCACGAGTGCGCGCCCCAACAACGAATCAACCCAGCCCCATCCGGCCGCCGCAGCCGATACCAGTCTGCGGCCCGCACATAGGAACCAGACCAACCATGCTCAGTGTCAGCAACGTCACCATGCGCTACGGCGCCAAGATCCTCTTTGAGGATGTCAGCGTCAGCTTTGTCCCCGGCCGCCGCTACGGACTCACCGGACCCAACGGCTCCGGCAAATCCACCTTCATGAAGCTGCTCACCGGCGAGCTCGACGCCCAGAAGGGCTCCGTCGTACGTCCGCGCAAGTTCGGTGTCCTCCGCCAGGATCAGTTCGCCTTTGACGCCTATCGCGTCATTGACACCGTCATCATGGGCAACAAGCCCCTCTGGGCCGCCCTTGAAGAGCGCGACCGCATTTACGAAAAGCCCGAGCTCTCCAACGCCGACGGCATGAGGCTCGGCGAGCTTGAAGGCGTCATCGGCGACGAAGACGGCTATACCGCCGAGGCCGACGCCGCCATCCTCCTCGACGGCCTCGACATTCCCGAGTCCGTCCACGAGCGCAAGATGTCCGAGCTTCAGGGCGGCCAGAAGGTCCGCGTCCTCCTCGCCCAGGCCCTCTTCGGCAAGCCCGAAGCCCTGCTCCTCGACGACCCCACCAACTAACTCGATCTCGACTCCGTTCACTGGCTCCAGGACTTTCTCCTCGGCTACAACGGCACTCTCATCGCCATCTCCCACGACCGCCACTTCCTCAACACCGTCACCACCCACACCGCCGACATCGATTACCAGACCATCATCACCTACACCGGCGGCTACGACGACATGGTGATGGCCAAAACCCAGATCCGCTCCACGCTTGAAGCCCAGAACGCCCAGCGCGAAAAGAAGATCGATCAGCTCAACGACTTCATCGCCCGCTTTGCCGCCGGAACCCGCTCCTCCCAGGTCACCAGCCGCCGCAAGGAGGTCGAGCGCCTCCAAACCAACGATCTGGCCCGCTCCAACATTCAGCGCCCCTACATCCGTTTCGACCAGGTCCGCCCCAGCGGCAAGCACATCCTCGAGTTCAAGCACATCACCAAGCTTTATGACGGCCACAAAGTCATCGACGGCTTCACCGCCAACGTCCTCCGCGGCGAGCGAATCTGTCTCATGGGCCGCAACGGAGCCGGCAAAACCACGCTCATCAAGAGCCTGCTCAACAACTATCCCGGCCTTGCCGACAAAGACTTCGTTCTCGACTCCGGCAACGTCTCCTGGGGCCACGAAGCCCACATCGGCTACTTCCCTCAGGACGTAGGCGCCACCATCGAGCCCGGTCTCACCGTAGCCGAGTGGCTCCACCGCTGGGACCCCGCCGCCCATGTCGAAGACATCCGCGGCATCCTCGGCCAAATGCTCTTCAGCGGCGAAGAAGGCGACAAGCAGACCAAGGCTCTCAGTGGCGGCGAACAAGCCCGCCTGGCCTTCTGCAAGCTGATCCTCACCAAGCCCAACATCCTCATCTTCGACGAGCCCACCAACCACCTCGACCTCGAAGCCATCAACGCCCTAAACATCGCTCTCCAGCGCTACGAAGGCACAGTCCTCTTAGTCACCCACGACCACGACTTGATTGACGAAGTAGCCACAAGATTATGGAACTTCAAGGAAGACGGCATAGAAGACTTCCAGGGCCCCTACGCCGAGTGGAAAGGCATGCACAACTAATAAAGAGCAGCAGCGGTCGGCTTCAGATTAGCCTCGTGATCCGAAGTCAAATTGCTTTCAAGCTCATCCTTAAGCGCCGAATATGGTTTCCACCGTTTGCGGTCCATCCTCGGCTGGAAACTTAAAGCGGAGATCATCCGGAGAGTTCTGCGCCGCCCAATCAACAACCATCTTTCTGATCGCGGAAATGACGTCATCTACCGTGGCATCATCATTCAGACCTTCGGTCGGGTGCATGTATGGACCAGAACTGAGACTGGTAAAGAGTTTTACTACTGCCTCTTGCAATGCGGGCGCATCCGATACAGCTCTGTACACAGCAATAGGTTTGTCCTTTCCTCCCTCCGGTAGCCCAAGCGTACGTTCAAAGTCGGGAACGCTAACCCGATGTTTAACGTCCAGCTTGGTCTTGCGGGCATCGCTCACATATTGCGCGATTTTCCCATTCTCAGTCCACGCAGAGTTTTTTGCACCATCACTACGGATCGGAGAATCCGTATCGTGTAGCACGCCGAACGGTACCGCAAAATGAGCCAGTAGCTTGATCAGAGGACAGAGTAGCGCCTTCCCACGAGCATTCACAATCGTGACTTGCGTCGCCAACTGGTGACCTTTCTCAGCAATAGCAGAAATATAAGCAGCGAGCTCAGTGTCGCCTTCGACCAAGATCGGATATGAACCAAAGAACATCTCAGACAACGAAGCATCCAGTTGCAACAAAGCTCGGAGATTCTGCCGCTCATCAGGACTGAATTCTGCGGAATCAGCACGAAATGTCCGAGGGGTGGTATTGAGCCCGTCTCGTTCGAGCCTGACGATTGTTGTATGGTCCTCCAGCGGGTTAATAAAGTAAGGGGAATGAGTCGAAAGCATTATTTGCCAATTGCCGTCTTTCGCCAAGTTGTAGAGGTAATTACGCGCTGCCCTGACTGCCATGGGATGAAGACAATTCTCAGGTTCATCAATCAGCAAAATATACCCCGGAAAAGTACCTGGTGCGCCTTCTTCGTCCTGCCCAGCTTTAGCAGCCTCTATCTGAGCTGAGAATCCCTCGATCAACTCCTGTTTGGGTTTTGCCTTGTTCTTCTCTTTTTCGAGGGAAGTGACCAACTTCTGAAGATTCTTCGCACGTTCAACTTCGGCTGCTCTTTGCCTCGTAATCTCACTGCGGACCTGGAGTAGAGCCCAGAACAAAGCTCTTCTTGAACCTGCCCCTTGTTGACGCAGACCAGTATCTGCAGTCCCCTCAATAAAACGAATGCTAGATCCATCGATTAGCGCCTTCGTTGCATCAAGTGCAGGCGGATCAATACCGATCTTTATGTTGATGGTAAGGTCAGGGAATACACCAGAAATTCCCGAGCCGACCCGTTCTCCGACTTGGTTGATCTCCTCTTGATATGCAGCAACAGGCTCCTTAGTTGATTCGGCAACAGCTTCAAGGGCCTTCTTGAGTGCCGACCCGTCGGTCCCCTTCAGTAACTCCAATTGCTTCGCGATAGGCTCAAGTATGAGCTTCATCAATACGTCATGCTCACCGGCAGAGTCCTTGAGCGCATCAATTCTCAATGGTTGGGGTAGTCGAGAGTTGAAGACGTTGTCCGCTCCTCCTGCTTTCTCTTCACTGTCCCAGCCACCACCCCCATCATTAAGTTCGGGATTCCAGGTCTGTCGTTCAGGTTTGGCAGAGGTCTTCCATTGCCATCGGCTGCGAACGATTCTCAAGCTGCCATCAATGATCTTCCATTTCTCATCGACATTCTCGATTCCCTCTGGAATATGAACCGACAATTCGACTTCGGGACACTGACCCTCGGGCGTCCACTGGCACCTGTCCTGCTCACTCAACGCTTTGCTGGATTGTGCTAACTCATACGCACGCAAAATCGTCGACTTACCAGTATTATTTCTCCCCACAAGGCAGACAATGTCGTCGAGTTGGACCGTTACACCTTGCGGACCGATACACCCGAGATTTCGAATCGTGATGCTCAACAGTTTTGAACGATCACACATAAAGCTTTGACCCTCGTCATCGTGCAGTATTGAACGCCGGACGGATCATACACCTTAACGGGCCAATTCACACGACTCGGAGGGTTAGACCCCCAGTAGCCACCCATAAACTGGAGTGAACCCCGTCCTTCCGCAGTTTCATCGCAGCAAGGCTGGAGAAACACGAGCCGACCGAAATTATCCGCTCAACGGAACAACCCGCCAACCGGAAACTACCACCTAGGACGAGTGCCCCAGTTGACGAATCGACTCGTTGTGAACTAGCTCTCTCCGCATGAGCCATCCGTAGAGATAACCGGGTATGTCGTTGGCGGATTTCCGCTCTCGATTCCCCGCAGCCAGGCCCCAATCTCCGTCCGCAGCGGCTCTATGGCAATTCCTCCAAACGACGCAGGATACGTGGCCAGCCGTCTCTGCACGCGTTGCAAAAGGGACTGAGTCCCCGCAACATTTCCTTGCTGCAAGTGATGAAACGCAGCCGCGACTTGGATAATGGCCTGCACAAAGCTCTTCTCTGGCTCAGGCAGGCGCAGCCACACCAGTTCCCAGTGCTCGTGCGCCTCAAAGAACTCCCGCCGCCCATAGCAGGCTAACCCCTCCGCCAACTCGCCGCTTTGCCAATCAAGAGACACGCCGCCGCGCCACTTCCTCATACACCGCCGCATACTCCCGCGCCGGTTGCTCCCAGCTATAGTTCCGCGCCATGCCATTCCGCATCAAGCGTTTCCACGCTTTCTTGTTTTGGAAGGCGTCAAGAGCACGGTCAATAGCCGCCAGCAAATCCGCCGCCTCGTACCCGTAAAACTTGAAGCCGGTCCCTGTTCCCTGCTCCGCGTTCCACTCCTCGATGGTGTCGTCCAGCCCGCCTGTCGCGCGCACCACGGGCACCGTTCCGTACTTGAGCGAATAGATCTGGTTCAGCCCGCACGGCTCATACTTTGACGGCATCAGGAACATATCCGCCCCGGCCTCGATCTTGTGCGCCAGCGCATCGTCGTATCGGATCTGCGCAGCCACATTCCCCTTGTTCCAGAACGCCCAGTCGCGGAAAAACTTCTCGTACACCGGCTCGCCCGAACCCAGCGCCACTACGGCCACATCGCGGTCCGACAGCTTCGCCGCAATCTGCTCCACCAGGTCGAAGCCCTTCTGCGTGGCGAATCGCGAAACAATGCCGATCACCGGCGTCGATGCCGCCACCTTCTCCAATCCAAACGCATGAAGCAGATCGGCGCGGCACTCCTGTTTCCCCGCCAGATTTTCCGGCGTGTAATGCGCCGCCAGGTTCCCATCCGTCGCCGGGTCCCACTGCGCGTAGTCCACTCCGTTCAGAATCCCGCGCAGGTCCGCCGCCCGCCCCCGCAGTACGCTGTCCAGCCGCTCGCCAAACTCCGCCGTCTGAATCTCCTCGGCATATTTCCGGCTCACCGTGGTCAGCACATCGCTGTAAACCAGCCCCCCCTTGAGAAAATTGAAATCGTTGAACTGCTCCACCTTGTCCAGCGTGAACAGGTCCCACGGAAATAGCAGTTGCTCGGTAGTCGACGGCGGAAATTTCCCCTGGTAGCCGGCATTATGAATGGTCAACACCACGCCCGCGTGATTGAGCATCGGGTCTGCCGCGTACACCGTGCGCAGGTAAATGGGAATCAGCGCCGTCTGCCAATCGTGCACATGAAAAACCTGCGGCACGCCCAGCAGTTTCGTCGCCTCCAGCACCGCCCTGCAAAACAGCCCAAACCGCTCGGCGTTGTCCGGGTAATCGCCGCCCCTGATTCCGTAGAGTTCCTGCCGGTCAAACAGCTCCGGGCAATCCACAAAGTAGTACTGCACACCGTCCCGCTTGCCGCCGTCCACAACCCCCACAAACCGGTTGTAGTACGTAAAAGGAATGGTGATCGACCGTGCCGCGTATTTCCATTCGCCTTTGATGTGCGGCCGCACCCGCGCATAAAGCGGCAGGTATACCGTCACCTCGTGGCCCAGCTTCACCAGGTGCGGCGGCAGCGCGCCCACCACGTCGGCCAGCCCGCCCGTCTTGGCAAACGGCACACACTCTGAAGCTGCAAAAACGATATGCATCAACCGATCTCCCAGCTCGATGCTATCAGCCGGCCGCGCTGCGTTTAGCGTGCAGCAGCCGCCACCCTCTCGTTGGCCAGTTGCTTCAGCCGCGGCAACATCGCATCCCCGTCCTTTGTTCCCCATGGCCCGTCCTGCTGCACCATGAAAATCAAAATCCGCCCTGCCTCCGTATCGATGTCCATCACATTCCGGTACGCGCCGTCATGGCCGAACCCGCTTTTTTTCACCGCCCAGCCAAAACCATAATCGGTCTTGCCCAACCCCCGATTCTCCCGGCTCGTCATCACCTGCAGCGCCGATGCCGAAAGATACCGCTTCCCATCCAACTCGCCACCATTCAAAATCATCCGGCTAAATTTCTCCAGGTCATCGGCCGTTGAAAACAACCCACCCGCAGGCATCGGAAAGCGGTGCACATGATCGTTCAGCGGATAGGTCAACTGGCTCACCGGAACCTTCATCAGGTCCTTGCTCTGCGCATCCAGTTTGTAACTCTGCGCCAGCCGTGCGATCTGCTCCTCGTTCGGCCAGAAAGTCGTATCCTTCATGCCCAGCGGATCGAACAGCCGCTCCTGCATGAAGCGCTCATATGGCTCCCCGCTCACCACCTCAATAATCCGCGCCGCCGTATTCAGTCCCTCATTCGAGTAGCGGTAATCCGTGTCCGGCTGAAACAGCAGCGGCTCCGTGGCAAAGCTGCGCACCTGCTCCTTCAGCGGCAGCAGGTCCAGCGCACCGGGCTCAGGCTGCGCCGCAGAGCGGAACGGCAGCCCGCTGGTATGGCTCAGTATCTCGCGCACCAGAATCGGATGGTTCGCCGGCGTCAGCTTCGCCGCCTTCGTTGAACCAGACGCCGCACCCGGCGTCGTTGCCTTCACCATCTGCCCTTTGAACTCCGGCAAATACTTCTCCACCGGATCGTTCAAACTCACCTTGCCTTCGTCCACCAGCATCATCAGCGCAGTCGCGGTCAGCGGCTTGCTCACTGAAGCAATCCAGAACAGCGCATTCTCCGGCATCGCCGCCTTCGCCCCCAGGTCGCGATAGCCCACGGCCTTCCGATACACCGTGCCGTTCTTGTTCGCAACCAGCGTCACCGCGCCGGCAATCGTATGGTTGTCCACCAGCGGCTGCAAGTACAACGCAATCGGATCGCCTTCCTTCACCGCGTCCACCAGTTTGCCCAGCGCTCCCAATACCACAAAGTTCGTCATCTCCTGCGGTTTTGCTGCGGCAGTCAGCAAGGCGGTTTGCGCATCTTTCCAGCCGGCGGGAGCCATGCCACCCGGACGAAGATACCCGAGCGCCTCAACCCCCATCTTGCCCAGCTTCGGCCAATCGTTTATGCGATTCGCAGCCTCTTGCAACAAGGGCGAGCCAGCCGTCAGCCGGTCCAGTTCCGGTGCCGCGTTCACCCACGAGTGGAAGATTGACTCCAGCCTTTGCTCACTCCCCGCATCGCCATGCAGCGCGCCCTCTACCAGCGCATCAAGTTCGCGCCGCAGCGGAGGATCGGGCCGCAGTGCATCCACCAGCCGGTCCAGCGCCGTCAGTTGCGTAGTGTGCTGCTCCCTGTAACGCTCACCAAAATCCACCGGCTGCAGCGTCGAGGCAAACAGCCGCAGCGCCCCGTCCTGCTCCGTCCCCGCCAGTTGCCGCAGCCCCCGTTCCGGTCCGGAAATGTGCGTGAGTCCCTCCGCATCCAGGCGAACCGACTCCACCGCCAGCCTCCGATACAGATCCTCCGTATCCCTGTCTTCCGCCGGCGACCACAGCCGCTCCGCCACAACCGCAGCGCGCGGCCAAATCCGCGAGTCGATCGTCAGCGGTGAAATATGCTCGCCCCACATGCATGCCTCTCCGCCTAAAATCAGCTTCAACTGATCCGCAGTCAGATTCGCCCCTGCCGGAATCGGGTCGGTCTGAAATATCTGCGCCGCCGTGTACATGTGATCCAGATAGTAAGGCTGCGAATAGAACCCCCGGTGTCCCTGCTTGGCGGCGTTCACCAGAAATTCGTTGCCATGCCAAACATGAATCACCACATCGGGCGAGATCGCAGGGTTCAGCACCTCGTCCCAACCCACCATCTGCTTGTGATGCCGCGCCAGAATCTTCTGCACGCGCGTGTTGAAGTAGGCCTGCAACTCCTGCGTCGTCTTCATGCCGTGCGCATCCATGAATGCCTTTATCTCGGGATTCGCGCGCCACTGCTTGCCATTGCTCTCGTCGCCGCCGACGTGCATGTATGCATCGGGAAACAGCGTGCCCATCTCGCCTAGAAACGCATCCAGAAAGCGATACGTCTTTTCGCTAATAGGATTCAGAGCCGCGTCGTGAATGCCAAACACATGCTGCACCGCGTAAGGCCCGGGAGCGCTGCCCAGTTCCGGATAGCCCACCATCCATGACGTCGAGTGGCCGGGAATATCGAACTCCGGCACCACGCGAATCCCGCGCGCCGCCGCGTAGGCCACAATCGCCCGCACCTGATCCTGCGTGTAGTAAAGTCCGTTTGACCCCAGCCCCTGCAGTTTGGGAAACACCTTGCTCTCGATGCGGAATCCCTGGTCTTCGCTCAGGTGCCAGTGCAGCACGTTCAGCTTCACTGCGGCCATTCCATCCAGTGTCCGGTAGATCACAGCAATGGGTAGAAAATGCCGCCCTGAATCCAGCATCAAACCCCGCCACGCAAATCTCGGCGCGTCTGCAATGTGCACCGCGGGAAAAATAAATCCATCCCCGGCCGGCTGCGCCAGTTGCAACAGCGTCTCCATGCCTCGCAGCGCGCCAATCGCAGTCTGCGCATGAAGCGACCCATGCTGCCCGTCCACATCCAGCATGTAGCTTTCATCGTCGCCCAACATCGGCACAGCAGCACCCAATGCATTCGCCACATCCACAGTCAGCGTTGCATCCTGGCCCGCGGCTGCCGGTTCCTTCGCCAGCGAGAGGCCCGTACGCATCTCCAGCCGGTTCAGCAACCGAACCACACCCTCGCTCGCCAGCGCACTGCCCTTGCCCTGCACCACGTAACTGAACGAGCCGGTAATGCGCAGGCTGCCCGCCTTGCTCTCCACCGTCGACGGCAACGGCATCAGCGTGTTCACAAACTCGCCTCCTGTGTTCGCGGCAGCCTGCTGTGCGCAGCCAGGTGCCACGGTCAACAGCGCAAGACCCAACGCGGCCAGGCCGTGCCGATGCATCCGGCGAACACCTCCAAAGTGGTGCGGACATTCCATCATTTTTCAACTCCTGTCGGTTAGTCGATCCCAAGAAACAGCGGCGTTCAGCACTCTTAAACTCACGTCACGCTCTGCCCCGCCCAATCCAACTTCACTCTGGCTCTCAATAGGAAGCGTGCGCCGCAGTCGAGTGTATCTTACCGCTTGCGGCTCCAACCATAGTGCTGCGCTCCTTTTCCGGTGGTGTAAACTTGGCCGTTGGAGTGTTTTTCCTCCCCACTCTGCCAGAAATTGGAGTCCTGTGCCTATGCCATCCCCAGCCGCGCCATCGAACGTACTTCAGCAATTGGCTCCATCCTGGCATCAACTCCAGCCCCGTGGAATCTACTCCGTCTGTTCCGCCCATCCCTGGGTTCTTGAAGCCGCCATGGAACAGGCGCTCGAAGACAACTCGCATCTGCTCATTGAGGCCACCTCCAACCAGGTCAATCACCACGGTGGTTACACCGGCATGGCGCCCCAGCACTTTTACCGCCTGGTCACCGGCATCGCCGCAGCCCGCGGTTTCGATCCCTCCCGCCTCATCCTCGGCGGAGACCATCTCGGCCCCAATCCCTGGCAAAATAAACCGGCGTCTGAAGCCATGCATGAAGCCACACTGATGGTGCAGGCTTACGTCCGCGCCGGATTCCAGAAAATCCATCTCGACGCCAGCATGGCCTGCGCGGACGATCACGCTCCGCTCTCCGATGAAATCATCGCCACGCGCGCCGCCGCTCTTTGCGCCGCAGCCGAGCAGGTCAGTGGCGATGTGAAACCCGTCTATGTGATCGGCACCGAAGTGCCCGTCCCCGGTGGCGCAACGGAAAGCCTCGCCCACGTTGTGCCCACCAGCCGCGAAGCTGCCGCCAAAACCCTGGCCGTCCACCGGCGCATCTTCACTGAAGCGGGCCTTGCTTCCGTTTGGCCGCGCGTCATCGCCCTTGTCGTACAGCCCGGCGTCGAATTCAATCACGACAGCGTCATTGACTACGACCCTGCGCGCGCCGTGCATCTTACCGAACTGCTCAGGGAAGAGCCGGGCCTCATCTATGAAGCCCACTCCACCGACTATCAGCGCCCCGTATCCTATCGCAACCTTGTTCGCGACGGCTTTGCCATCCTCAAGGTCGGTCCCGCGCTCACCTTCGCCCTGCGTGAAGCATTGCAGGCGCTGGCCTCCATTGAAACCGCAATCGTGAATCCGGAAAAATCCTCGCGCCTCATGGAGGTGCTGGAGCGCGTCATGCTTGAGGACCCGAGCCACTGGCAGCACCATTACACGGGAGACGAAGCAGCCGTCCGCCTCCTCCGCCGCTACAGCTACAGTGACCGCGTCCGCTATTACTGGACCAATCCCCAGGTAAAGCAGGCGGTTGAAACGCTCCTCGCCAATCTCCGCGATCGGCCCATCCCTGAAACCATGCTCAGCGCTTTCATGCCCGCGCAGTACCAAGCCATCCGCGAAGGAAAACTCGCTCCTGACGCGCACGCCCTCATCCTGCACAGCATCCGCGGCGCCATCCGTCCCTACGCCGCCGCCTGCAAAGCGTAGCCGCTATTCCTTAAGCTCAGTGCCCGGCAGCGCCATCCAGAACCGGCGCTGCTTTGCCCTCCATCGTCCTTCCCGGCGCACCGTCCAGGTCGAAGACAATCACATCGTTGCTGCCTTTTCTGAGCCACACTCCGGGCAGATAGAGCGTCTTCTGCGGTCCTATATTCCACACGCGCCCCAGTTCATGCCCGTTCACCCACACAAACCCCTTGCTGAACTGGCTCGTGTCCAGAAACGTGTCTCCCACCCGCTCCACATCCAGAGTCCCGCGATAGAAACAAGCCCCCGTGCAATCCGCCTTGTGGAATGCCAGCTTCTCCGGCTCCTTCATGGGCAGCGAAACAATCTCCCAGCCCGTCACCGGCTTGCCCGCCAGCAGCACCTGCTGGGTAATGCCCTTGCGTTCGCCGCGCATCACCACGGTAAAGTTCACCCGTCCGCTGTTCTCCACCAGAATGTCCAGCCGCGTATTGCGTCCTTTTAAATCGACGGCCAGAGATTTCTGTTTAAGCCTCCTGTCCAGCGTTCCCAGCAAATTTCCATCGGCATAGATCTGCGCAAAATCGTGCAGTTCATCCAGTTCCAGATCGCCCTTCACCGGCCCGGCAATCGTGGTTCTGTACAGGATGTACCCATACGCCTGGCCCAGATCCTCCATGGTGAGCACCTGTTCGGAATGCACCGCTTGCGGCAATGTCTTCCACAGGGATGCGGACTCCTCCATCTGGATTGCCGGCACGGAGACCGGCGCTTCGATCGCAGGTATCGGCGTCGCTGCAACTCCCGTAGCCTTGGCAATGGCATCGCGGAACAAAGCATATTTCAGCGTCGGGCGTCCGCTCTCATCCAGCGGCGCGTCGTAATCGTAGCTGGTAACGTCGGGCTCATATTTCTCCCGGTCCCAGTTCGCGCCGTTCATCCAGCCGAACGATGTGCCGCCGTGAAACATGTAAATGCTGATCGAGTAGCCCTGCCCCAGAATCCAGCCCAGTTCATCGGCCTGCTTCTGCGCGTTGGTGGTGTGGTGCTTCTCGCCCCAGTGATCGAACCACCCCGCCCAGTACTCGCCGTTCATGAACGGCCCTTCGGGACGGAACTGATGCAGCAGCGCAAATCCATGTTGCGCGCCGCCCGGCCCAAAGTTGATCACCGCCGGCAGCTCCGGCAGCGCTCCATGCGGCAGCTCTTCCGGTCCGTCCGCCGTATAAAGCACCGCCTTGGTAAAGCCAGCGTCCACCAGCGCCTGGTGAATCTGCTCCATGTACGCGTGGTCGCTGCCGAACGAGCCGTACTCGTTCTCCACCTGCACCGCGATAATCGGTCCGCCGTTGCCAATCTGCAGCGGCGCAAGCTCCTCGCCCAGCCTCATCAGCCACCGCCGCGCCGGCGCCATGAACTTCGCATCGCTGCTGCGCACTACAATGTCGTGGTCCTTCAGCAGCCACGCCGGGTAGCCGCCCCACTCCCACTCCGCACACACATAGGGCCCCGGCCGCAGAATCACATAGAGCCCTTCGCTCTGCGCCTCGCGGATAAACTCCGCCACATCGTGCTGCCCCGTAAAGTCGAACACGCCCGGCTGGCTTTCGTGCTCGTTCCAGAACACGTACGCCGTCACCGTATTCAGGCCCATCGCCTTGGCCATACGCAGCCGCGCTCGCCAATCCGCACGCGGAATCCGCGGCGAATGCATCTCCCCGGAAATAATCTGGAAGGGCTTGCCGTCCAGCAGAAACTTTCCACTTTCTACGCGGAAGCTGTGCGCCGCTGCACCGGCGGCTTGCTCCGCGCGCGCCCCCGCAGCCAATCCGATCAGTGCAACCAATACCAATGCTGAAAACAACCTGCTTGCGTTTTTCATGGCGTTGAAATGCCCGGTGCTCTGGGCCCTCGCTCCTTGTACGCGATCGGGATTCGTTCTATCCTGCCTGCGGATAATCGCTGAATAAGTCCGCCCTGTGAAGAATACAAGCGTCTCCGTCTGCGGAGTCATGCGGATTTCGCGTCAGTGCACAGCGTGCAGGCAGTGTTTGCCCCTGAAAAAACCCACGCAATTCATGCCGCCTGCGCCCTCATCTCGTCTTTGCCGCAAGCAAGGGAAACCACAACGCCCAACCCGATCAATGCGCCAGTTTCCCCACCGCATCCGTCACAATCCCCGGCGTCAGCACCTCCGGCAGCATCACGGGCTCGCTCTGCCCCGGCGCATAAAGCGCATAAGCCGGAACCCCGCTCCGCCCCAGCGCCGTCAGCGCCTGTGTAATGGCCTCATCGTGCCGCGTCCAGTCGGCCTTGAGCAGCGCCACGTTCCCCGCCTTGAATGCCTTCTGCACGGAAGGCTGCCCCAGCGCCACGCGCTCATTCACCTGGCAGCTCAGGCACCAGCTCGCGGTAAAGTCCACAAATACCGGCCGCCCCTCGGCCTGGTAGCGGCTCACCGCCTCGGCCGACCACGGCTCCCATTGCCCCTGCGCCTGCGGTCCAGCCTTCTGGCTCTCCGGCGCTGCCGCCAGTTTCCCCGGCGCCAGCACGCTCAGTGCAATCGCCGCCAGCACAATCACCCCGGCCACCACCGTTGCCCAGCGCTGCGCCGGCCACCGCCCCAGAAACCACCCCGCAATCGCCAGCAACACAAAGCTCGCCAGCAGCGCACCCAGAAGGCCAATCCCGTAGCCTCCTTCCAGCACCCACGCCAGCCAGATCACCGTGGCAAAGATCGGCACGGAAATAGCCTTCCGCAGCACATCCATCCAAGCCCCCGGCCTGGGCAGCCATCGCGTCCATGCCGGTTGCAGCGTCAGCGCGCAATAAGGCGCAGCCAGCCCCAGCGCCAGCGCCGTAAACACCGCAAAAGTCACCCCGGCAGTCTGTGCCAGCGCGTAGCCAATGGCCGCTCCCATAAACGGCGCCGTGCACGGTGTCGCCACCACCACAGCCAGCACGCCGGTAAAGAAACTCCCCGTGTAGCCCTCTTTTGCGGCCAGCGAACCGCCCGCGCTCGTCAGCGTCAGGCCAATCTCGAACAGCCCGGCCAGCGACAACCCCATAAAGAACAGCAGCCCGGCCATCAGCGCCAGAAACACCGGCGACTGGAACTGGAATCCCCACCCCAGCGTGGCGCCCGCCGCCCGCAGCCCCAGCAGCGCGCCCACCAGCACCCAGAACGACACCAGAATGCCCGCCGCATACACAAACCCATGCGCCCGCATTGCGTGCCGTTCTTTATTGCCGGAGTTGACCAGCGCCAGCCCCTTCAGAAACAGCACCGGAAACACGCACGGCATCAGGTTCAGCAGCAGCCCGCCCAGGAAAGCCAGCCCCACCACCTGCAGCAGTTCCACCCCAAACCAGCCAACCTTCACCGTTCCCGGCAGCGCCGCCAGTTCATACGACCGCCCGCCGGCAAGCTCCAGCACGCCCTTCAGTTGCGCGGGATTGGCCGCAAGATTCGCGTCCTTCTTCAGGTCCAGCACCAAGCCCTTGGCCGTAGGCGTTACCTTTTGCGCCGAGGGATTGTCCAGCACGTTCTCGTCCGCCGGGAAAAACACCGCGGCCCTCTCGCGCTTGCCGGTCTCCACGCCCAGCCGGAATCCATCTTGCGACGGCTGAAAGACCGCCTTGAAGCCCGCGGGCAGCGGCTGCGGCAGCGTCCGCGCCAGGCGGTGAATCAGTTCTGCTTCCACCGCACTTCCCACAATCGCCGGAGGCGCCGCGGGAAGCATCTCATCCTTCACTTCCAGTTCCGCCTTGCCCGGAATGCATACCTCGCGGCAAACCAGCCAGTCCACATGGGCGTGCAGAATCGCCTTGCCCTGCTTCACGGTTCCCGCCACCTGGAACTGCAGCGGAAACAGAACTTCGTCTTCGTAGCCAAAATCCATCAGCGGCCCCAGCGGCAGCCGCTTCGGCGCGGGAAACTGCATTTCGCTGGCGGTCACGCCCTCAGGCAGCGTCCAGCGAATATGCGGCGGCTCGCCGGAGTCCCCGGCGTTCTTCCAGTAAACATGCCAGCCCGGCTCCAGCTTGAAGTAGAGACCGGCAGCGTTGTTCCCCGCCGGGTAAATCTGGTCTTCGGGAACCACCAGTTGCACATGCACGTGCGGGGCATCCGCGGAACTCGACGCCGCCTGCGCAGACAGGCCCGCGGCAGGCAAAAACAACAACGCGCAAATCACAGTGGAAAATCGCATGGCAGGGGAACACCGGCTCCTTATCGTTGGACTCAGTGTAGCGGACAATGGTCGCAATCGATTCCCTGCTTCATTGCGCCGCACGCAGTTCCGGTCGCGCCGCGTGCTCTCTGAAGATGCAATCGTCCTCCACGCATTTCACCCCCGCAGCCCGCGCCCGCTCGACCGCTTCCTCGTGGATCACATCGTCCTGCAGCCACAGATACGGAATGCCCAGCCGGATCACCTCGTCCACAATCGCCGGAACAAACTCCGAGGCGCGAAACACATCCACCAGGTCGATCCCGGCGCCGGTCAGCTCCCGTGCAGCGGCCTGCGCCGCGTCCAGATCGGGATAGCAGCGCATCCCCAGCACTTCCTTGAGCGCCGGATTCACCGGAATCACGCGATAGCCGTTCGCGGCCAGGTAGCTGCCAATGTTGTGGCTGGCGCGTGCAGGTTTTGTCGCTCATGCCCACCACGGCGATGGTCTTCGCGGTGCGCAGCATCTCGTCAATCACAGCAGGATCGTTGCTCATCGGTTTCTGGCCCCTTCAGACATTCTCCACGATCGCAGCGTCCAAGTTCGCCCATTCCACTCAAGAAACGGTCAAGTGGCTATTTTCGGCCAGAAACTCCAGAAAATCTCGAAAAATAGGTTGCCGGTAAGTCCGCAGGGTTATTTATAAATTTGTTCGTTTGCAAATATTCACCAGATAATCCGGCGCGTAAATATCCCCGGCAGAGCCGGAGTGCTCCCCCTCTTGCTGAGCAAACAGTGCAGAACCCGAATGCCTCTGCACACCGGCATCTCCATGCCGCGGCGCAAATTTATTGCGCCGCGGCATCAATCCCGCTTCAATGTGCTGGCTCTTTTACGAACTGAACCGCGTCCGTGACCACAATCCCTCCCGCGTCCTTCACGCCTACACTCACAATCGCCGGCTTCCCTGCCGTGAACCGAAAAGTCCCCAGCGAAATCCACAACCCATCGATTGGCGGCGGCTGCCGCAGGTCCACCCGCACCGTTGTTTGGCCTGTGGCGTCAACAATGGTGATCGGCACCCGGCTGGCGCGCTCCGGCGCGGATGCGTAAGCGTAGCGAACTTCGTACTCTCCGCTCTCGGGTAGCTTCGCTTGATAGCGAAAATCCCGAATAAGTGAATTGCTGCGTGCCTCACGATACGACGACCCTACGAATTTCCCATCCGCACGGCAATACCAATCCTGCATACCGTAGCGATTGTCCAGATCGTCCACGACAATCCCTCTCATTGAGGCGGCAGCAACAGCTTCCGGCGGAGTTTGATTGGGTCCTTTCCATTCCAGAAGCTGGCCGTCGGACAGCAGCCTCTCGCGAAGCCTTGCGTAATCGATATCCTGTACGGCAACCTTCTGCTCAATCGCCATCGAGGCCGCCGTTGCCGCCGTCTGGCTCAAAATCATTAGAACCGGCTCCATGCGGATCGACAGAAAGGCGACATGGGAAGCAGAGAGCGCCCAGGGCACAAATAAGTTCTCTGCCTGTCCACGGCTTGGCACAATCGACCGATAGCTGATCGGATAAGGCCCCGGGCCGGCTATGAAGATGCCGCCTTCCTCCCTGACATGACCGCTCTCATCCACATACCGCTGGAAGTTATGCGAGTCCATCGGATAGGCTGCCAGGCCGGCAGAGTCGTTCACCGTGCGCAGCCCGGTTACATTTTGCTGAGTCATCACGTAGCCACTCACCATGCGCCGCGCTTCGCGTACGTAGAGTTGATGAGGCCAGTGCGCTGTCTCTGTGAACTCGTCCTTGCACAGACCCCACTGCGATAGTTTCTCGCGCACCGCAACCGGCACCCGGGTGTCGTGTGCCAGGAACCAGGTAAGCCCCTGCTGATATTGAATGTGGGAGTCTACAATCTCTTCGCGCTGCTTGTAGCTGCCTTCGACATAGTTGTCGCTGCCACGCTGAAAATCCACGCTGAACGGACCGTAATTGTTGAAGTCGAACTTCCGGTTCGGCATGGCGACGTTAAGTCCCAGCGGATGGTCGAAGCCGGCCTGGATATACCGCGCCAGCAATTCAAACTGACCCGGATCGTAGCCATCCGGCTTTGCAAACGGAATGCGATTTTCCGGGGCGTCGGTAATGCACAACCGGAAGTTATAGGCCTGAATCAGCCCGTCCCCGCTCCCTTCCGCCCCTGTGCTGCTCTCACTCGCGTGCTGTATGCCCGGCAACAAGCCGCTGCTGCTTTGGCCGGGAACCTGCCACGTATCCACAGGAAACTGGAACTGGTGCTCCACGGTGAGCCGTTTCTGCACGCCTGCGTACGACTCGCCATATTTGCCGGCCGCCTCGCGCCCCAGCGTGTAAGTCACGCCGGAGCCGGGCAACAGATCGCCCTCATAGGTCGTATCGATGAACATCTTGCCCGCAAACACGCGCCCCGATTCCATGCGCAGCGCCTGGATGCGATTTCCCTCCCGGATCACCCCGTTCTTAAGATCCAGCCGCTCGCCGTATACAACTGTGACACCCGCCTCGGCTGTCATCTGCCGAAAAACCGCTTCGGCTGCATGGGGCTCGAAGGTAAACATGCGGCCTTCAAGTAACGGCCAGCCCGATGTCTTGAAGAATTGCTCGCGCGACTGCAGCGTCCAACTCGAGGGACGTTCGTAATACCCATAAATTCGCCTGTAGAACTCCGCGGCCAGCCCGCCAACCGCCTGCGGATAAGCGCCCAGATCCGTAGCTCCCAATCCCGCGCTGGTCATGCCTCCAAGATGGCGGCCTGGTTCCAGAAGCAATGCGCTTCGCCCCATCCTCGCTGCCTGCACCGCGGCCATTACCCCGCCAGACGTCCCTCCGTACACAACCACGTCATAGACACGGTCCGCGGCCGGCGGCGAACAGAGGCCCAGGTTTGCCGAGAACGCCAGGAAGCCGCCCAGCAGGCAACATGCGGCCCATCGGAAGTCGATTTTTCTATGCACTTGAATCTCCTTGTGCTCCCACCGGCGAGGTCGGCAGGAGGCGGCTCATGCTCTCCGTCCGCGCCGCGGTCGATAAAAGTTGTCGACCGTTCGCGCGCTCCGTTTGCGGGGCGGGAGCACGAAATCATTCCCTCAGGTTTTACTCAGACCGAAATTTCCCTCAATACATTACGAGAAGCACTCTAGCGCGCAAATTATTTGCTGTCAACTCAGATAATATCGTTTCAAATTGCATTTCAATTCTGTGGAATGTAAATACCTGTATAGATAATCAATAATATTATTCATTATGAATGCTTTACATAGACATTATTGCGATGGTCCCACTATTGAGTTCTCGATAGTACATCTTGATCGATACGTTATTTTTTAGGATAGACCGGCTTAACCTTATCCAAATTAAAGAAATCTTCGCAGAAACAATAATTGGCTCTACATCAATATAACGTTTTGATAAAATCAACCAGCACGGTTGCGGCTTGTACGGCTGCTTCGCACCTCTACCGGGTTTGTAAACATTGAGTGCGAATCGGCGCGCGCAATAAATCTGTGATATTTGCCCCTGGCCCAACAGATGAAGAGCCGCCCGGCACGTTTTGCTCCAGGTCCGGCGGCTGTGGCCGGCACGACCTTAGGGGATACCGATATGTCTCGGAATTTCCCGGCGCAAAGGGGTTAGCGGAAGGTTAGAGAATGGTCAAGCGAAATGATTACACGATGCGCGATGTTGCTCGGCTCGCGGGTGTTTCCGTATCAACCGTATCGGCGGTAGTCAACAACACGGGGACTGTCGGCCCCGATCTCACAGCCGCGGTTCAGAAAGCGATTGCTGCCATAAACTTCTCCCCGAATGAAGGAGCGCGTGGGCTGCGGACCGGACGAACCCACATGCTTGGACTCATTGTTCAGAACATAACTAATCCATTCTTTGTTGACGCCTTGCGAGGTGTCGAAGACGAGGCCATCAAGCATGGCTACGAGGTGCTTGTCTGCAACTCCAACGATCGGGTAGACCTCGAATCGCGGCATTTGAACGCACTCCGCCTCAAGAGAGTCGATGGAATCCTCCTGGCGCCCACTGACTCGTATGCCGCTCGCGAAATCCTCGGCCAGGACCGCGCACCTTTGGTCTTCATTGACTGCATCCCAACGAAAGCGTCCGTAAACTGCGTTGTCACGGATAATTTCGAATCTTGCTACAACGCAGTTCGCTACCTGATGCAGTTGGGACATCGAAAGATAGCGGTCATCACCGGAAAACTCACGCACTCCACCAGTATCGATCGTGTGGAAGGATGCCGAAAGGCGATGCAGGAGGCAAGCCTCTCGCTTCTTGAGGAGACCCTGACGCAAGGTGACTCGCACATTGAGAGTGGTTATCGAATTGGACTGAATCTGCTTCAGTCCCCGAATCCGCCGACCGCGATCTTTACCCTCAATAACCGGATGGCCCTGGGCGTTCTGCGAGCCTTGAATGAGTTGAAAGTTCCCTGCCCGGGACGTGTCAGCGTCATCAGCTTCGATGATGCGGATTGGACAGATGTAGTGAGCCCAACCCTCACTACCATTGCGCAGCCCACGTATGAGATCGGAAGGGCCGGTGCCAAACTGCTTCTGGATCTCATTCACTCCCCCGCAGAACGTGCTCTGAGAGAACCACAACAGATACTCCTGAAGTCGACGCTATGCGTTCGGGGATCGACGGGTCCAGCCAGTGGCGGAGTGCCCGGCGCGGTGCCGTCCGTAGTGGAATAGATGGTAGCGCCAGAGGTGGCGTCGTTGATCTGGACGGATTGCGCGGCGTTGAAGCTCCCGCCGATGGGTTGCCGGATGGCTGCTGCTCCAGGTTTCGATTTTGAGAATCTGGGAAACCTCGAACCTCACCTCGCGACTTGTTCTGTTCCCTGCCCTTTGCAGATAATTACCCCACCCAGGCGCACAATCGATTCATGGTGTCTTTTTGAACCCAGGCATCGAAATTCCAGAAGGAGCAGGAAGCTTTACAGGCTGCGGAAAAACTCTGTGCCTTGAAAGGGCACGGCTTCAGCCGTGCCGCAAGTACAACCAAATAAGTCGGGCCTTTAGAGCATCTTGACAGATAGTGTAGAGTTAATTAGGCGACTTTCCGCGTCACAAGCTCATGGCGCGAGCATATTCGGATGATTTACGGCGGAAGCTGTTGGATGCCCACGACCGCGGTCAGGGGACGCTTTCTCAGCTAG
>JARLGF010000081.1 GCA_031296165.1 Occallatibacter sp.
CCCACTCCAGGGTAGGTTAGTCACGTGTTACTCACCCGTGCGCCACTTTACTCATGGTATTGCTACCACTTTCTCGTTCGACTTGCATGTGTTAGGCACGCCGCCAGCGTTGATTCTGAGCCAGGATCAAACTCTCGTTTGAAACTGTTTGTCTCGACTTATCTGACGGAGGTCAGACAGGTTCCGACTTGCCCGCGCTCGAAAGCGCAGGGCATTCTTACCTTGTGAGAACGATCAAGCCAAACCTGATCTTTTCTCACGACTGGCATGTTCAACCAATTTGTCAAAGATCCTTCAGGGTTAACCGCCTAAGCGGGCCCTTTTGGATCGAGGCCCAGACTGTTACGTCGGGGTGTCCTCGAACTTGTTGCGCTCACTGGATTTGCGTATTACCGCACCCCTCAGTGTTTTTGCGCGAACCTTCTAAACATATCGAACTTCCCTCTTTGTGTCAAGCCCGTATTTACTCTTCGACCAAGGCCACTCAAACTCGTTGTTGATGGCTTGTTCTCGGTTGCGAATTTCAATCGGCCGTTAAGGGAGAAATTACCCTTTAGAAGCGTTGCGCAGCGCAAAATATCAAAGAGCGACCAGCAATCCATGCTAGAGCCAATATTGGCTCACGGGAGTAAACTCCCGGGTCTTGCAATGGCTTGTTCTCTGCGGGATTCCCTACAGGGGTTCAGGCATGTGCGCCTAGCGCACCTCATCTGACCCAGCGAACCAGCTTCCCACTTCCCTCATCGGGCAGGCCGCTAAGGCCACCGGGAGGCTCCACTGCTACAACTACTGTTCTTTGCAACTTTCAAAGAGTAGCACAGGCCACTCCCGTTTGCAAGCCGCGTCCGTTTGTTCCCGGCAGCGCTTCTCTGCAACTTCCCGAGAATAGCAACCATCCACAGCGAAAGCAAGTCACACGCCTGTGGAAAGCCCGTATTTCTGTGGGAAACCCACTTCGAGAGCAATGCATCTTACTGATTCTACGAGACATTCATATTACTGTAACTATTCTCTTCGACGCAGAAAATCGAACACATAGCCCGCTCCAGAAACCGTAATCCGCCCGCCCTGGGCAATCGAGCCATCTGCAACAAAGCTGCTTTCAACATAATCGAACGTCAGCGGATCTGCGACGCGATCCGTATTCCATCCCAGCAGCAACCGCCCACCCGGCTTCAGCACCCTGCCCATTGCCTTCAGCGCAGCCAGTTGCGCGGCGCGCGTGTCCACGCCAAACCCAAAAACCCCATTGCAGAGCACGCTATCGAACGCGCCCTCGGCAATCAGTTCATCGATGCCAACCAGATCCCAGGTAAAATGCCGGCCCCTCTGTCCCCATTGCGCGTGCGTAATTTCTATATCGGTGGTCCAGCATGTGCCGCCCTTCCGCTCCAGCAGCGCCCCATATTCCCTGGTATATCGCCTGCAGCCAACCCACAGAATCCGCCCCCCGCACGCCGCATAGGCCGGAAGTATCTCGTTCACCAGCACCACGCGCCCCGGACTTCTCCTGACCCGCCTGGCGTTCAGAACATCCTTCGCCCAAAGCCGAAACGACCGCGGCAGAAGCCTTTTTGCAATGGGGACAACAGCGGATCGCACAATGCCTGTGCTCATATCAGCTCGAGGAAGAACCGGCAATAGCTGCTTAATTCCATAGGCAAACCCAACCCCTCAGTGCTTTGGAATCAGTCCCAGGTCCGTCAGCCCGTTCACAAAGAACTGCATGGCCAGGGCCACCAGCAGCAGACCCATGATGCGCACCAGGATGCGGATGCCGGTCTCGCCCAGCACCTGGCGCACTCGGCCCGCTCCGGCCAGAATCCAGTAACTGATCAGGCAGGTAAGGGTGATCGAACCCAGAATCGCACCCATCTCCCAATGCCACAGATTCGGCACCTGCCCCACCAGCACCATCACCGACGAGATCGCGCCCGGCCCGGCCAGCATCGGTATCCCCAGCGGCACAATGCCCGCGTCCTCTTTGCCCGCGGCCTCTTCCGTGTCGCCCGTGGCTTCCTGTGTCGGCGAGCGCTTGGCCTCCAGCATGTCCAGGCCGATCAGCAGCAAAATCAGCCCGCCGGCCACTTCAAACGCCGGCAGCGTTATGCCAAACATCCTGAAGATCAACTGGCCGCCCACCGCAAAACTGGTCAGCACAATAAAGCAGGTCAGCGCGCCTTTCCGCGCCACCCGCTTGCGCCGCGCCGCGTCCGCAGTCGCCGTAATCGCCAGGAACGAAGGAATCGCCGCAAACGGATCGACCAGGAAAAATATCGAACTGATCGCCAGCAGCGAGAAGCGCACAATCGGCGCTGTACTCAGCTCGTTCAACGCCATCGCGGCTGGGTTGGTCCAGATCACTTCATGAGCCTAGAACATTTCCCTGCGCCCGGCTAGCCCGCATCGTCCGCTTTCCATCCGCCCTCTAGTCCAGCGGCACCAGCTCCACATCCAGAACCCGCGCCGGCGCAGCTCCCGGCGGAATCACTGTCGCGTAAAAGCTCAACCCCTGGCTGCTCGCGGCCGGATAAATAAGGCTGCTCAGCACCGTCTCGCCGTCTTCCGCAAACACTTCCACCGAGTTCCTGTCCACCACAATCTCGATCGGAATCGACCCCGCCTGCACGTGCTTCAGCGGCGCCCACACGCGCGCCGGAAAGTCCGGCGACCAGTCGCTCTTCCCGCTCCGTGTGCGATCCACAAAGATGCGCCCGTACTCCGTATCGATGCCCACCACGGTCTCTTCGGCGGCTGCTTCGCCCGGCTTGCCGCTGCTCCGGCGCACCCGGATGCCGGCCTCTGAGCACTCGCCCGGGTCCAGGTTGAAGCGCAGCCGGTAGGCGCCGCTCGGTTTCTTCCCTGCGGCTATCCGCGCATTCGCCTGGGCAATCGTCTCGAACTCCGGCGCCCCCAGCAGCGCTGCGTAGTGCTTGTGCGCCGGGCCCGGCAAAATCGGCTGCTGCACCAGCACCAGCGGCTCCTGAGACGGCGTCAGCGCCGGATACGCCGGAGACTGGCGAAAGTAAAGACGCCGCGCCACCGTCATCTCCCCGCGCCCGGGCAGCGCCGGCAGCTTCCCCGCATACTGCCAATTGCTCATCCACGCAATCCACAGCCGGTCCAGGTCTGTTGTCGAGTCCGCCGTCTTGTTTGGAAAGGATGTGGATGCGTAAAAATCCTTGCCCCAGTCCACCCAGTGCGGCCCTGAGCCGGGATGGTCTTCCCTGAAGCGGTAGCCGTCGAACCGGCCCACAAAGTATTGGTCCGCCGACCCGCCCGCCGGCCCGCCTTTGCCCACATTCACGCTCAGCAGCCAGCGGCTGTCGGCTTGCTTGGCGGTAACGTAGGCGCGCTTCGTCGCAATGTCGAAGACCGGCAGCTCGAACAGGTCCGGGCACTCCCACACCCCGGCCACCGCGCCGGCCGGCCCAAACTCGCTCGCCAGCTCCCATTGCCGCAGGTTTTTCGAGCGGTAGATGCGCAGCTTGTGCTGCACCGGCAGCGAGACCACCATCACCCAACTCCCGGTGGCCTCGTGCCAAAAAACCTTGGGGTCGCGGAAGTCCTTCAGGCCCAGGTCAAGCACCGGGTTCTCGGCGTATTTCGTCCAGCTCGTCCCGCCGTCGCGGCTGTAAGCCAGGTTCTGCGTCTGCTTCTCCGCCGAGGCCCCTGTATAAATGGCCACCACGCACCCGGGAGTCTTCTCGCCCGCGCCGCCGCACAGCCCGCTCGTGTTCCCGCTGTCCTCCACCGTGGACCCGCTGAAGATGGCCACGCCCTTCTCTTCGGCCAGCGCCACCGGCAGATGCTTCCAGTGAACCAGGTCGGGCGAAACGGCGTGCCCCCAGCTCATATGGCCCCACTGGTCCCCAAAGGGATTCAACTGGAAGAAAAGATGGTATTGCCCGTCCAGCAGAATCGGCCCATTGGGATCGTTAATCCAATACGGCGGGTCGTAAAAGTGAATCGCCGGCTGCCAATCCGTGCCAACCGCAGGCGTTTTCGGAGCGGCCGCGGGCGCTGGCGGAGTGCTGGCGAGCCCTGGCGGAGTGCTGGCGGACGCTGCCGGAGTGCTGCCGGGCGTCGCCGCAGCGGTGACAGACGCTGCCGGAGCAGTGGCAAACGCTGCCGAAGCAGCCGCCGGCGCCTGCGCAAAGCTTTGCGCGGTAACCAGGAATGCCGCAGTCAGCAGCAGGCCCAGTCCCGCCTGCGCCCCTCCGCGGCATGAGCTTTCCGTGTGCATATCTCGAGTCTCCACGGTTGCTTCAAGGTTACCGCGTTCAAGCCCGTCCAGGCCACACCCTCCTCTACGGTTTTGAAAGGGCACGACTTCACATGCTGCGGAAAAACTCAATCCTGTGAAGGGTACGGGCTTCAGCCCGTACATAAGCGCAATAAAATTAACGCTGGCTTCAGCCCCTGAGGGATATTTTTCGGGCTTTTGGCCTGAAAATCGGCCTATTTCCGCAGCCTGTTCGCCCCCTGAAACTCAAGCCTGATCAATCGCCAACACAGCCACCCCCCTCACCAGCCGGACCGTCTCCACGGAAACGGTAACCACCTGCCCCACCAGCCGGACAATATATTCCGCATCGTCCTCCCGGTTCGGATCGTTCACAATCCCCGACCGCGCG
>JARLGF010000082.1 GCA_031296165.1 Occallatibacter sp.
CTCCGTGCAGCCAAGGCGAGAACCAGAGAAGCGCTGGACCAAGCGATCACAGGACTGCTGCCTGCCATCACTCCTGACGACGCCAAAGCATGGTTCAGATTGCCCTTTGCCGCTCTACAGAATTAGGCAAGATGCTCTAATAACAAGCCTGCGATGAACAGAACGATTTTTTTCATAATCAAATGAATACCATTCATTTGTTCCGGCCGATGTGCAAAAGAATACTCCTTCATTCGTTACGCGATAGCGGGGAAAGATCTGACGGGTGGCTCACATCCGACCAGTAAAAGCGGGTGCACCATGTCTTGCTGTTGAGACATGGGAGACCACGAACCTCAGCTGTGCAGGCGGCTCACTCTTTGTTACGCGACCGGAGTCGAAGGACCTGCGGTTGTTCTTGCTTTTGCTCTTGCCTTTCTAGATAAGAAACCAGAGGCAGAATCGGATGAGATTTGGATTCAGCAAGCGATTATAGGGCTATCGCGAGTAGCGCATCCTTTACAGCGCCAACAAAACGCCGGGTGAACCAGCTATTCGTCGTTCTGGATAGGCAAGGCGCGCAGCCGGCTCCCACGGTCGTTAATCGTAATAATCATCCCGCTCTCCGCCCGTGCGGCAATGGCGTTGCACGCCGCAATCACCAGTTTCCCAGGTCCTTGCGGGTTCCGCTCACTCGTTCGCAGGTAAATGACGCTGGGACGGCTCAGCCGGCGTAACGCAAGCATCTGGGAGAAATCCCGTCGCCGGTGAGAATGGCTGCATCGTGCTCCAAGGCCCATTCAAGCAAATCTGCATCGGGTGCGTCACCGTTGCCCGCGCTCGACCAATGCACGGCTTCAATGCTCGCAGCCTGAAGAAACTCAACCCAGAACAGTGTGAGGTTGGCATCGACCAGGATCGTCATGGAGTGGGATGCCTATGCACTCAGTTCCACTTCTTCTTCCTGTGCGCGCCATGCGGCAAATTGGAGAGCCGCAAGAACATCCTCTCGTTGTATATAGGGATATTCCCGGAGGATCTCTTCGACGGTGTGCCCCACGGCAAGCTGGCCGAGGATTGCCCCCACAGTCACGCGCGTCCCCTTGATACGAGGCATCCCGCTCACCACCCCTGGCGTAGAAACGATGCGGTCCAGCGTGTACATGGCGCCTGCAGTCTGCAAAGCCCAGTCTCTTATCCCATATTGTGCCACAAATTGGGAGTTGGCCAGCGGAGGAGCATTATTTGCTCGTTGTCTTGGCAAGCCCGTCGTATTTGCTTGCAGGGCGGTCGAAAACCGCATCTGGATCGAGCCCCTCGGAGTCGTCGGCGACCGCTTCAAGCCACGCTTTACGAAGATTCGACAGGCCTTGCTCCCTCAGGTTGCATTTGTGCGTCCAGTCCCGGAGGGCGTCGCGGATGACCTCGCTGCTTGAGGCGTACTCTCCGCCATCTCGGAAGGCAGGGCGATGCTCAATTCTTCGATGGTAGGCATAAAGCGTACCTCGGTAGCAAAAATACTACCGCTTTCCGGGAAATTCGCGTGCGTAGCCGGATTCCCCGGGTTCTCCGGAGACCTGTAATGCAAGAACAGCGAAAAACGCTACAAAATGCGCTCGTAGGGCTGATAAACCGGCTCCCAGACATAAGCCTGAAGCCGGTCTTGCAGGCTCGCGTCTTCGCCGTCCTGGGCAACTCCTTCGGCAACAGCTTGCTGCGCTACCGCCTCTGCCACCACCAGGCCTACACGGCGTGAGTCGGCGATGGGCGGCAGCAGCGGAGCGGTCTTGTCCAAGCGCGCGGGCGAGAGCAGCGCCAGCGCCTTGGCGGCGGCCATGATCATGCCGTCCGTTACGCGCCGTGCGCGAGAGACCAGAATGCCCAGCGCGAGGCCGGGAAAGATGTAGGAATTATTGGTTTGCGCAATGGGAATCAGCTTGCTGCCGATCTCGACGGGAGGAAAGGGGCTGCCGGTGCCGACCAGCGCGCGGCCTTCAGTCCAGCGCAGCAGGTCCGCAGGCGTGGCTTCCGCGCAGGAGGTGGGGTTCGACAGCGGAAAGACGATGGGGCGGGCGATATGCTTCGCCATCTCGCGCACAATCTCTTCTGTAAACGCCCCGGTCTGCGCGGAGGTGCCAACCAGTACCGTCACCTTGGCGTTCTCAACCACTTCGAGCAGGGAAATATCGTCGCCGCCCGAGAGTTTCCATCCTTCTATATCGGCCCTCTTGCGCATAAAAGGCCGTTGGCTGGGACGAATGACGCTTCCACCTTCCACAAGAAGTCCATAGCGGTTGAATGCATAGATGCGGCTGCGGGCCTCGTCTTCGCTCAGTCCTTCTTCCTGCATGGCGGCCAGCAGCAGGTTGGCAATGCCGATGCCCGCTGCGCCGGAGCCGAACAGAGCAATGGTCTGCTCCCGGAGCGGGATGCCCGTGGTGTTGACCGCAGCCAGCAAGGTTGCGGTGGTGACGGCAGCGGTCCCCTGGATGTCGTCGTTGAAGGTGCAGAGGCGGTTGCGGTAGCGCTCCAGCAGCCGCGACGCATTGGTACCGGCAAAGTCTTCCCACTGCAGCAGGATGTGCGGCCAGCGGTGCTGGACGGCGGAGACGAAAGCCTCCACAAAGTTGTCGTACTCTTTGCCGCGGATGCGCTTGTGTTCCCAGCCGATATAAATGGGGTCCTCAAGCAGGGCCTGGTTATCGGTGCCCACGTCCAGCAGAATGGGCAGGCAGTGTTCCGGAGGGATGCCGGCCAAGGCGGTGTAGAGGGCCATTTTGCCGATGGGAATGCCCATGCCGCCGGCGCCCTGGTCGCCCAGGCCAAGAATGCGTTCGCCATCGCTGACCACGATGCAGCGCACGTCGTCATAGCGGGAGTTGGAGAGGATCTGCGCAATGCGGTCCTTGTTGGGATAGCTGAGGAAGAGGCCGCGCGGCTTGCGCCAAATCTCACTGAAGCGCTGGCAACCCTCGCCGACCACGGGGGTGTAGACGATGGGCAGCAATTCTTCAATGTTGTGCTCGATGAGCGAGTAGAAGACGGTCTCATTGCTGTCCTGGAGGTCGCGCATCAGGTTGTACTTGCCGAAGGGCGTGTCGCGATGATCGAGCGCGATCTTACGGCGTTCACGCTGGTCGTCGAGGGAGCCGATGTGCGGCGGCAACAGACCGTGGAGAGCGAATGTGTCGCGTTCTTCTTCAGTGAAAGCGGTGCCTTTGTTGAGGCGAGCGTTCATCAGCAGGTCGAAGCCCGAGAGCCGGGTACGAACAGTGGTTTCCTGTGCCTGCAGCGGTGCTGGGGAATCTGCACTCAATTCAATTTTCTCCTTGTTCCTCCTCGATGATAGCTAAATTCCACGGCGCCAGCGTGAGCACGACCGAGGGCGCCACGGGCTTGCCATGAGAATACTTCTACTCGAATTGCAGCAAGACGATTTCCGGATGGGTCCCGACGCGCATGGGCGGACCCCAGGTCCCCGCGCCGCTGGATGTGTAGACCTGGAGAGCGCCGAACTGCTGCAAACCATAAGTGAATTTTCCGAAGACGCGGCGGGTGAGCCAGGTGAAAGGAAACATCTGGCCGCCATGGGTGTGGCCGGAGAGCTGGAGGCTGACGCCGGCCTGTTCCACCAAAGGAAGGCGGCTGGGCGCGTGGTTGAGCAGAATGCTGGCGCGGGCCGGGTCCGGATGCAGACTTTCAAGAATAGAGCGCATCTGGATGAGGTGGGTGGTGTCGCCATAGGGGATGCCGAGGATCTGGAGGCTGTCGGCGTCGATCTTCTCATTGGACAGGACGCGGATGCCGGCGCGGGTGAGCGCAGCGCTGTAACGAGCCGCGTTGCCAAACTCGTCATGGTTGCCGGTTGCGAAGTAGATGCCGAAGGGCGGGGAAAGCTGATTGAACGGGGCGACGAGACGATCGGGATCGATCTTTGTTCCGTCGAAGAGGTCGCCGGGAAGGAAGACGATATCCGGACGGAGACTGGCTGCCAGGGCAACGACGTGCCGGCTGAAGCCGACACCGTTTACATGGCCCAGGTGCAGGTCGCTGGCCAGAAGAGCCGTACGGCCACGCCAGGAAGCGGGCAGGTTGGCCAGATGCACGGGAATGCGCCGGATGCGAATCCAACGGGCATTGAGCAGGCCGTAGAGGCCAGCCACAACGGCGAGGGCGAAGAGAACGCTGGCGATCAAGGGGCGGGCATGGGCCGGGTCCGGATGCAACCCGGAAAGCTGGAGCGCGTACCAGACCATCCAACTGAGGCCGGCGGCCAGGAAGAAGAAGTCAAGGAAACCCAGCCAGACGGCGGCGAGCTTGTAGAGCAGTGTGACAGCCAGGTTGGAGAAGCGGAAGCTAAGCAGGGCAGCGACGATGAAGCTGAAGGCCAGCAGAAACAGCGCGTCGCGCAGCGCCACGGTTGAAGCCAGGCCAGGATTGCCCAAGAAAGCCACCAGTGTGTGATAGATGAACCAATGGGCCAGGAACAGAATGGCTTGTATGAATGCGATTGCCAGGATCGGCCAGGCTTTCAATACGCAGGACTCCTTAATTGAATGATTGCATACCAGAGATCGGGGATCGGGGATCAAGGGATTTGGGCGTGCCCATGAAACAATGCTTTCCATGACGGGTTTGCGCAACAACACGCTTGGCCTTTATGTTTCGATTCCTTTTTGCAGGTCGAAGTGTACTTATTGCAATTTTGCATCGGGGGTGTACCCGGTTAGCGAGCACGGGCGGTATGTGGAGCGGGTGATTGAGGACCTGCGCAAGACCGGGCGTATGGGTTTGGAGGTGGCGGAGCGGGTGGATACGGTTTACCTGGGCGGGGGGACGCCAAGCCTGCTGGCGCCGGAGCTGCTGGAACGGCTGTTCGGGGCGATGCGGGCGGAGTTCGACGTGGAGGCCGATGCGGAGATTACCGTGGAGTGCGCGCCGGGGCAGATTGGGGACGAGACGCTGGCCGCGCTGGTGGCCGCGGGCGTGAACCGGGTGAGCCTGGGAGTGCAGTCGTACATAGACCGGGAGGCGCAGGTGAGCGGACGGCTGCACAGCAGGGCCGTTGTGGAGGAGGATGTGCGGCGGCTGCGCGCGGCCGGGATCGGCAACCTGAACGTGGACCTGATTGCCGGGCTGGCCGGGCAGACCTTTGCGTCGTGGGAGGAGTCGCTGGCGGCGCTGGTGGACTCGGGGGTTCCGCATGCCAGCGTGTACATGCTGGAGGTGGACGAGGACTCAAGGCTGGGCAGGGAGATGCTGGCCGGCGGTGCGCGTTACCAGGCCGGGCTGGTTCCCGAAGACGACGCCATTGCGCAGATGTACACGACTGCAATCGAGAGGCTGGGCGCGGCGGGAGTGGAGCAGTACGAGATCTCGAACTTCTGCCGTGGGGGGGATGCTTCGCGGCACAATCTGCGCTACTGGCAGCGGCGGCCGTATTTGGGGCTGGGGCTGGATGCGTCCTCGATGCTGCGGGAGGCATTGCCGGCTTCCGAGCGGGAGGAGCCGGGCTTTGTACTGCGGTCTACGACGACGGACGATCTGAGAGCGTTTCTCGAAGGGGCGGAACCAGCCGAGACAGCGTGGCTTTCTCCTGCGCGGCAGCACGAGGAGGCGTGGTTCCTGGGTTTGCGGCTGAATGCGGGCGTGGAGGTTGCGGCGCTGGAGCGGGAGTTTGGCGCGGAGACCGTGGCGCCGGCGCTTGCGGTTGTGGAGCGGCTGGCGGAAGACGGGCTGCTGGTTAGCGACGGCAAGACCGTCCGGCTGACGGCACAGGGGCGATTGCTCTCAAACGATGTGTTTCAGGAATTTCTGGGGCTGGATGTGGAAGAGAGCCCGAGGACACACAGGGATTGATTGGCGGGAGTTTCAAGTTGCTTGAGCCATTTTTCCCGGCTGCCGTTTGCATTGATTCTTTGATTACCCCTCCCCCCCTCCCCCTATGTATTTAGTCATGTTCTCCAGTTTCAACGAGTTACGGTGGGGGTTCCGCCGCAAAAATTAGATTCTAAAGGGGTTATAGGTCAAAAATTAGATAACAAAGGACTTACGGGTGGTTTTGGGGGGCTTTTTGAGGTTTTGGTACCGTAATGCGAGATTCGGACGTTTCTGCATCGGGTTGAAAACTCCTTTGATGGCGTTCTATTCAGATCCCGGAACAGCGGTGAAAGCCTGGGGGTGAACCGGGTGCGGAAAAAGGCCAGTTCCCACGTTCAGAGCACGAAAAATATCCGTCCGAGGCTGAAGCCACGTTTTATGGAGGCTGGTTTTCAGGAGCCTGAAGGCTCCTGCTCCCTCCGTTTTTTGCGTTCCGGGGCGGAAACCCCCTGCACCCTCCGGATTATTTCTCTTTGCGGGTGGAGTGCCGGGGGTTGTTTATGCTGCACTGGCTCAAAAAAGACACCATGGAACAATTGTGCGCCTGGGTGGGGTAATTATCTGCAAATCTGCGGTGGGGCAGACACGCTGCTCGTTTTTGGTTCGTGGTCTCCCCGGCGCCCAACAGCGAGGCACCGGGGCCACCCGTCACCCGTGAAAATCGGCGAAATGCGGCGCTGCAGAGGCAGTGAAACCTGCTCGCCAGTGCGTCATTTTGGATGGATTGGCGTTTTTTTGCGGATTTTGCCCTTAAAAACAGGCTGGATTTCTGTGGATACATACCTAAAAAGGTTGGAAGAGAGGAACGCCGTCCTTCCGGGACTCCCGATCCATTGTTTGGGTACGCTCACCCCACGTTGAAGCGCGGTGCTGACGAACATTGCGCCTGCGGCGCGGGGCGACGGGCTGCGGACGGGATGGAACGGGGAGGCTTTTACTGCGCCGCCGGCTTCAGATACTCCTCAAAATGCGCCAGAATCCGGTTGAACAGCTCGGTGCGCACATCCGGGCCCGCAATCGAGTGCGTTTTCCGCGGAAAGATCTGCAGATCGTAGGGAATGCCCGCCTCAATCAGCTTCTGCACAAACTGCACGGTATTTTCCAAGTGCACGTTATCGTCGCCGGTTCCGTGCGCAATCAAGAGGCGTCCGTGCAGATGGTTCGCGGAGTTCACCACGGAAAAGTCCTTGTATCCCGCGGCAAAGTCTTTGGGCTCGCTCATATACCGCTCGGTATAAATGGAGTCGTAGTTGTGCCAGTCGGTTACCGGCGCGACGGAAACCCCGGCACGGAAACGGTCGGAGTGGGTGAGCGCATAAAGCGTGAAAGTTCCGCCCCAGCTCCAGCCCCACCAGCCCAGCCGCTGCTTGTCCAGTTGCGGGTAACGGGCCAGCACCGCATCCACCACGGTCAACTGGTCCTCCAGTTGCACCGGGCCAAAGTCGTGATAGGCAGCCTGGGAAAACGCGCGACCACGCCCGCCGGCGCCGCGATTGTCGGCGTGCAGCACGGCAAATCCGTGCTGGGCCAGCAACTCGTCAAACAAAAGCGCGTCGCTCCAGCGGTTGGCCACCGTGGGCGCACCGGGTCCACCATAGGGATTCACGATCAGCGGAACGCTCGCCGCGCCGGTTGCTCCCTCCGGTAGCAGCAGCGTGCCGTACAGCGTGCTGCCGTCGTGGGCCTTCACTTCAATCGGCTCCGGCGCGTGCAGGTGGTAGGCTTCCAGCGCCTTTGTCTGCCAGAACACCGTGCACGTGTCCGCAGCCGTGCACAGCCGCACCGTGGGAGCATCCATGCGCGTAGACTGCCGGTCCACATATCCGCCGCCCGCCGGAGCAAAGTTGCCCATATGGTAGCCCGCGCCGCGGCTTATCTGCCGGCGCTCGCCCTTGAAGCTGACCTGCCACAACTGCTGCTCCAGCGGGTTGCCCTCGCTCGACGCATAATCCACCAGCCCGTTTGCCGCATCCACATGCAGCACTTCGCCCACCTCAAAATCGCCTTTGGTCAACTGCCTCTCCAGCTTTGCCGCCGTGGTCTCGGGATGCACCTGGTCGTAGTTGTAGAGATAGAGATGGTTGTGGCCGTCGGTCCAGTTGGCCAGCACAATGGAGCCCGCGTCCACGGAGACGTCGTAGCCGTCGTCAATGAATTTTTCGTCCGTGAGTTCCAGCACCGCATGGGACTGTCCGCTGGCGGCATCGGCAAAGTAGAGATTCCGGTGCTTGTGGTTGCGCGTCACCGTCTCTACCCAGAGCGTTTTTCGGTCTACCCAGCCAAAGCGCGGAATGTAATCCTGACCCGCTGCAAACGGCAGCTTCACCCACACGGTCTTGCCGCCGCCTGCGCTCACGACGCCCACGCGCACATCGGGATTGGGGTCGCCGGGCTGCGGATAGCGCTGCAGGTCCACCTTGGCATGAGTCGGAATCCAATCGGCAATCGGATACTGCGGCACGTCGTTCTCATTCATCTGCAGATAGGCCAGGCTCTTCGAGTCCGGAGACCAGAAGTAGTTGCTGCGCGTCTCAAGTTCCTCTTCGTACACCCAGTCCACCTCGCCGTTGAGCGTTGCCGGGTTGGGCGCGGGAGCCACCACGTTCATGGGCGTGCCGGCATCGTTCAGCCGCACCACGGCAAGCCCGTGATCGCGCAGGAACGAGACGCTGCGGCCGTCGGGTGAAAACTTGGGGTCGTCTCCCGAGCCGGCTCCGGTAAAGCCAATCTGCACTCCCGTGCCGTTGTGCAGGTCGTAGATCCACAGCCGTCCGTTGGAGTCGAACAGCAGATGCGCAGCGTCCGGCGCCCACAGGTAGCTCGCCATCTTGTACCGGTCGCGATGGTCGCGGTCCGTCTCGGTTGCGCCCGCCCCGGAGAGCGTGGCCAGCTTGGCGCGGCTCACGAGCACGCGCGGCTTGCCCGTGCCTGGGTCCAGGTCCATCAGCTCGCCGCCCTCCAGATAGGTCAGGTGCTTCCCGTCCGGCGACCAGGTCAGCTCCGCGGGCACATGCCCGATCACCGGTCCATGCGCATAGATTGCTTCTACCGAAAGAGGCTTTTCAGTGTTCTGCGCGGCCAGCGGAAGGGCGGCGAGTGAGAGAGCGGCAAAGGCCGATAGCGCGAGAGCGGCAGCACGGGTCAAAACGATTTTCCTCCGGGAGCGGAGCCTCGACCAGCATCTTCACGGACTCTTGAAGGTGCGGGGCTTGCTGCGAAAAGTTTAAATCACGCACATTGCCGGGTTGCGCGCCGCCGCCCAGGAGCGTATGTTCCGGGCTACGGTATTTCTCCTTCAGATATTGCCCTCGAAAGAGTGTCCGTAGTGGCGATTTCTTAAGAAAATCGCCCCATAAGTGTTTAGGTTTCGGTACAAGGCAGAAGGAGAAATGCTTCATGCACTGGGCAACTCCGGAAGAACGCAGAAATCTGGGCCAGGCGCGCCGCAAGCAGGTGGGCCGGCAGCAGCACATCGAAATCCACCCCAAGGCGCGCAAGCTGCCCGCGGCCGCGCTGCTTTCCCGCTCGATGCAGGGCCGCGTCCCCGCGCTCATCAAGCTCAAGTACGAATTCATGGCGCAGTCGCCCTTCCGCTACTTCCGCGGCGCGGCGCCGGTGATGGCCGCCGATCTGGCCCTTCTGCCCTCGACCGGCATTATTTCCCAGCTCTGCGGAGACGCCCATGTGCGCAACCTGGGCGCCTATGCCGCGCCCGACGGACGCCTGGTCTTCGACATCAACGACTTTGACGAAACCATCCGCGGCCCGTTCGAGTGGGACCTGAAGCGCATGGCTGCCTCGATCACGCTGTCCGGCCGCGCCTCCGGACACAAGGACTCCTCTGCGCGCCAGGCCGTGGAAACGTGCATTGCGCATTACTCCGCCCAGATGCGCGCCTTTGCCGAGATGCCCGCTCTGGAAGTGGCGCGCGCGCAGGTGCACCGCCTGGGCCAGGTCGCGCCCATCCATGAAGCACTGCTGAAAGCCGAGCGCGCCACGCCGCAGCACACGCTGGATCTGCTCACGGAGCCGAGCTCCGCCAAGCCCGGCGGAGCTCGCCGCTTTAAGGAAGCCAAACCCCTGCTGACCCGCGTTACCGGCGCACAGGCCGCGGCGGTTCTGGCTTCGCTTGCGCCGTACCGGCAAATGCTGGAGCCCGAGCGTCAGCACCTGCTGTCGTTCTACCGCCCCGTGGATGTGGCTTTCAAGGTGGTCGGCACCGGCTCAGTGGGCCTGCGCGATTACTGCGTCTACTTTGAAGGCAACGGCCCGGCCGATCCGCTGTTTCTGCAGATCAAGGAGGAGCCGGCCTCTGCCTACGCGCCTTATCTGCCCGACGCGCAACCCGCGGCCCACAACGGCCAGCGCACTGCGGAAGGCCAGCGCGCCATGCAGACACAGTCCGATCCGTTCCTTGGCTGGACGCACATGGGCGCGCGCCAGTTCCTGGTCCGCCAGCTCAACGATCACAAGGGTTCCATCGAGCTGGAAGACCTGGCCGGCGGCGGTCTTGAGGCCTACGCGGAGGTCTGCGGCGAACTGCTGGCCCGCGGCCACGCCCGCTCCGGCGACCCGTTGGTCATCGCCGGCTATCTCGGCTCCAGCGATGGCTTTGCCGAGGCCCTGGGCAAGTTTGGCGCACTCTACGCCGACCAGACAGAGAGCGACTGGAGAGATCTGGTGCGCTCCCGCAAAACCGCATCGAAACCGGCACCGAAACCAAAGACAGCAAAGAAAGCATAGGAGTTTTCAAATGAACCGCCGCACGTTTACGCAATCGCTTGCCGCAGCCGCAGCCGCCATCGTTGCCGCGCCCACGCTTCCCGCCGCCGCGCCCTCAACCCAGGCACCGGCTTATGGCATTTCCGTCATGCTCTGGACGGTCTTCAACGGCCTGCCTTTTGAAGAGCGCCTGGCCAAGGTCGCCGAGGCCGGCTACAGCAACGTTCAGCTTGTGGACGAGTACCGCAAATGGACCGATGCAGATTTTGCCAGCGCCAACGCCGCCCGCAAGCGCCTCAACATTCGCTTCGACTCGACGGCCGGCCTTGCGCACGGCGTCGCCAACCCGGATACGCGCGACGCCTTCCTGGCCGAGCTACGCCAGGCGCTTGTCCCCATGGAAACCCTGGGCTGCCCGGCCATTATCGTGCTCTCCGGCAACGTGGTTCCAGGCCTTTCGCGCGAGGCGCAGCATCAGGCCGCCATCGACACGCTCAGGCAAGCAGCGGCTCTGGTTGAAGGCCGCCGCATCGACGGCCAGCCCGTGCGTCTGCTGCTGGAGTGCATTCATCAGGAAGAGAATCCCAAATACTTTCTCACCTCGGCCAACGAGGCCATCGAGATTGTGCGCGCCGTCAACCATCCGCAGGTGCAGTTTCTCTACGACCTCTACCACGAGCAAATGACCGAGGGAAACCTGATTGCGAAGCTCGACAAACACATCGACGTTATCGGCCTCATCCACGTTGCCGACGTGCCCGGACGCCACCAGCCCGGCACCGGGGAGATCAACTACGCCAACGTCTACCGCAAGCTGGCCCAGTTGAACTTTCGCCAGAACGTAGCCATGGAGTTCCACCCCACGGGCGACCCGGTGGCCACACTGCGCGCGGCCCGGGCCCTTGCCCTGAGCGCCGGGTGAGTTCCCGCTAAAAGCCGAGAAGATTTGAGAGCGGCCCGCCGCTAAAAACGGCTCGTGCGCGGGATGCTGGAAAGACAAGGGTTTGTTCTGGCGTTCCTTAAAAAGCTACTATGAATAAATCACGCGAAAGAAAATTATGACGCAACTACAGACTGCAATGCCTAATCGTACCCAAGACCTCGTTGACCTGGAAGACAAATTCGGAACCCACAACTACCATCCGCTGGATGTGGTGATCGAACGCGCGGAAGGCGTGTGGGTGTATGACGTTGACGGCAAGCGCTACCTGGATTGCCTGGCTGCCTATTCTGCGGTCAACCAGGGACACTGCCATCCCAGAATTCTGCGCACCCTGCTGGATCAGGCCGGCAAAATTACCTTGACCTCGCGCGCGTTTCGCAACGAGCAACTGCCCCTGTTCTGCAAGGAACTTCACGAGCTGACCGGCTTTGACAAGGTCCTCCCCATGAATTCCGGGGCGGAAGCGGTGGAGACGGCCGTTAAAGCCGCGCGCAAATGGGGCTACAAGGTCAAGGGCATTCCGCGGGACAAGGCGGAGATTATTGTCTGCGCCGGCAACTTTCATGGGCGCACGGTCACCGTCATCAGCTTTTCCAGCGAGGACCAGTACAAGGATGGCTTTGGTCCTTTCACGCCGGGGTTCAAGATTGTTCCCTTTGGCGACATCGAGGCCCTGCGCAACGCCTTCACCCCCAACACCTGCGCGTTTCTTTTCGAGCCGATTCAGGGCGAGGCGGGCATCGTGATTCCTCCCACGGGCTATTTGCGCGAGGCGGCCGAATTCTGCAAGCAGAACAACGCGCTGCTCATGGCCGATGAAATCCAGTCCGGCCTGGGGCGCACCGGCAAGCTCTTCGCGTATATGCACGAAGGCATCACGCCGGATGTGCTGATCGTCGGCAAGGCCCTCGCCGGCGGCTTCTATCCCGTTTCGGCCGTCCTTGCTTCTGCCGAGGTATTGGGCGTCTTCCATCCCGGCGACCACGGCAGCACCTTCGGCGGCAACCCGCTCGGTTGCGCCGTTGCCAGGACTGCATTGCGCGTGCTGATTGAAGAAAAGCTGGTTGAGCGCTCGGCGGAACTGGGCGGCTACTTCCGCGCACGGCTTCAGGCGCTGGACAGCCCGGTGGTCAAGGAAGTGCGCGGCAGAGGCATGTGGATCGGCATTGAACTGACCGCCCTGGCCCGTCCCTATTGCGAAGCCCTGAAGGAAGAAGGAATTCTGTGCAAGGAGACGCACGATCATGTGATTCGCATTGCGCCTCCTCTCATCATTACCCGCGAAGAGATCGACTGGGCACTGGAGCGCATTGCAAAGGTTCTGGGAAAGTAAGGGAAGAACAGTTTTTTTTGAGCAGTATTATGCGCCCCAGGTCTGGTCCGCCGCGGCGGATGCGGCCAGGGGTGCATGGCTTTGGTGACAGGCTGCCATGTACTCCAGCCCGCGCATATTGCTGCCGATGAAGAACTGAAGGTAAGAAGAAATGCAAAAGGTGAACGGCCGAAGAGGCGGGAAAGCGGTTACGGTTGCGCTCTTGCTCTGCGCCAGTATGGGGAGCAGCGCACAAGGCAACAAGACAAGCCAGGGCCTTCCCGACTCTCCAAAACCAGCCGCGCGTTCCATTGAGGACCTGAATTACAAGGGCGGGGACGACGCCATGCCGCCGTTCACCGACAGCCTTATCGACGTTCATTCGACATTCCGCCAGGCGCTGTTGCGCAAGGGCATGGCGTTGCGCGTGATTTCGGGGGTTCAGTATACGCAGAACGCGCTGGATGGGCCTGTGCCGTCAAGTCAGCAGGTCTATATGGGCCAGAGCGAGTACGCGAGTTTCTCTGAGCAGCCGATCTTCACGGCCGATCTGCGTCCATTGCACCTGGAGCACGCGCAGTTCTGTTTTGGAGGGGCGTGGAACTGGACCACGTGGAAGCCTGCCGGTCCCAAGACGATGCAGTTGTGGGCGCTCTATTTCTACAAGGCGTTCGGGCAGGATCGCGTGGAGATGAAGGCGGGGTACGTTGCCAACAACTTGAATTTCGTCGGCCTCAATGTTGGAGGATCGACCGCGAACGGGGCGCAGGGCGTGTATGCCGTATTGCCTTTTGAAGTTGGCATGTCGTACTACCCGACGACCGCGCCGTCGCTCAATGTCAGGGTGCGCGGGCCCGGGAATACCTACTTCAAGACCTCCACGCAGCGAAGCATCGATCCCAATGGCGGGACGGCCGAAGTTACACGCAATCACACCGGCTTCAGGTTCATTCCGCATGGAGACAAACTGTTGCTGATTGAAGAAGGGGGCTACGTGCGCGCGGCCAGCGCGGATGCGCACAAGGCGTGGTTTCGCGCCGGTTACCTGCACAACAGCACGGCTTTCAGCAACCTGGCCACGGGGAAGCCGCAGACAGGCAATTACTGCGCTTACGCCCTGATGGATTATCAATTGCTGCAGACGGACCGGGAGCATCCGGGCAGAGGTCTCTATGCCGGCGGATCGGCGATGACGGCGCCGGAAGCCATGAATGCCTACTCCCGGTATTACGAAGCGCGCTTTTACAAGGAGGCGCCGTTTCGCTCGCGTCCCGGCGATGTTCTCTCCGTGATTACATCCCGCACCGGCTACAGCAAGCTCTATACCGGCAATCTCGTCTCCCAGGGCAAAACCGTTCGGCAGGCTTCGGCGACGATCACCGGCGGCTACTCGCTGCGCGCATCGCCAGGCAACTACCTGAGCCTGGCGGTGAGCTATATCGAAGGGCCGGCCATATCGCCGCGTGTTCCCAATGCGCTCAATGTGATTGCGAACTGGTCTCAGTATTTCTAGTACTACAGTTGTACTTGCTTCAGCCCAACCCGATCCGGGCCTAAAGGCCGCGTTATTTGGCTCATTTCCAGGGGGTTGAAACCCCCTGCTCCCTCCGTCGGAGCTATCTACAACTGGAGTACCAGGCCGTGTGCCCCGCTCTACAATGAACCGGTATGCCCACAGCCGTTCGTTCGCACGCAAAGATCAACCTTGGGCTCCATATAGGAGCGCCTCGCCCCGACGGTTTTCACGCGCTGGCCACTGTCTACCAGACTCTTGCCCTCTACGACGTGGTCACCGTGACCGCCCGGCCCTCGCCGGTAACGGCTATGCAGCTTACCTCGAACGACACGCGCGTGCCCACCGACAGCCACAATACCGCCTGGAAGATGGCGGCGCTGGCTCTTGAGGCCCTGGGCCTCACTGCCGAAGTCGAGATCCATATTGAAAAGCGGCTCCCGGTGCAGGGCGGCCTGGGCGCCGGCTCGGCCAATGCCGTGGCTGCCCTGGTGGGCCTCGAAGCCGAGCTCGGCATCGCCAAGAATCAGGATGATTGGCCCGCCAAACGCCTCCAGATCGCCGCCCGGGTCGGCTCCGATGTTCCGCTCTTCCTCATTGGCGGCACCGTGCTGGGCCTCGATCACGGTCAGCAGGTCTCCGCTTTGCCCGATATAGAACCGCTCTGGTGCGTTGTTGCCGCGCCAGCCGTCGGCGTCTCTACTCCGCAGGCCTTCCGCGACTGGGACGCCCTCTGCTCCGCCGAGGGTTTGACCGCCGAGGCCAGTACAGATAAACTAAATGAGTTGAGCCGTGTCTATGCCAGCGTCTTTGCGGGAGCGATACCGCAGGGTGGGCAGGGAACTGGCTCCTCCGGTGTTCTCCCATTTGGAGAGAACCTGGCCGGACCACAAGAGTCCGCGCTTGTCCGCACCGGGATCAGTAGCTGGATCCAAAACGACTTTGAACGCGTCGTCTTTCCCCAGCATCCTCCCTTGAGCGAAATCAAGCGTCTTCTTTTGGGCTTCGGCACGCCGGAGGCAGCTCTCCTTGCCTTGCTGTCCGGGTCCGGTTCGGCGCTCTTCGGGTTGTACCAGACCCGCGGAGATGCGGAAGCGGCTCGCGAACGTTTGCGGCCGGCCAGTGTCCGGAGTTATCTCACCCGTACCCTGCCGCGCTCTGCCTACTGGAGCGAAATGCTTTTGCAGCAAGCACATTGACAGTCGTCCGTGCGACAGGAGAAACTCAGCGGCGGCTGTGAAGTTGGGCGATCGTCTAATGGTAGGACAATGCCCTTTGGAGGCATTTGTCCAGGTTCGAATCCTGGTCGCCCAGCCAGGTTTTTGTTACATAACCCGTAAAACAGCCAAAGCCAACCAGCTTGGAGGTATTCGGAAATGGAAGCGGAAGCATCGACGGTGACAGTGGAAGACAAACAGCAGCAGGATGGCGGGCAGGCCGCGGCAAAAGAGGCCGCACAGTTTGCCGCGGTAGAAGCCGCCGCCAAGCCCAAGGAAGTGAAGCCCGCGGCCGAGCGCAAGCGTACCCGCAATCTGAGCGAGGACAAGCGGTTCAAGCTCTTTAGCGGTACGGCCAATCGCCCGCTGGCGGACAAGATCGGCATCCACATCGGCGTGGCGGTGGGCGAGTCCAAGATTCAGCGCTTTGCCGATGGCGAAGTGTACTTTCAGTTGCTTGAGAATGTGCGCGGCGTAGATGTGTTTGTGGTGCAGCCCACCTGCTATCCGGTGGACCAGCACCTGGTGGAGCTTCTGGTGATGATCGATGCGCTCAAGCGGGCCTCGGCGGCCAGAATCACGGTGGTGGTGCCCTATTACGGCTACGCCCGCCAGGATCGCAAGGACCGCCCCCGCGTTGCCATCAGCGCCAAGCTTATTGCCGATTTGCTTACCACCGCGGGCGCCAATCGCGCGCTGTTCGTCGACCTGCACGCCGCCCAGATTCAGGGCTTCTTCAACATTCCGGTCGATCATCTTTTTGCCAGTCCCGTGCTGGTGGGCTACTTCCGTGAGCTTGCACTGCCTAACCTGACGGTGGTTTCTCCCGACGCGGGCGGAGTGGAGCGGGCGCGCTTTTTCGCCCAGAAGATTGGAGCGCCCCTGGCCATTGTGGACAAGCGCCGCACGGACATGAACGTCACCGAGGTCATGCATGTGATCGGCGATGTGACCGGGAAGACTTGCCTCATCATCGACGACATTGTCGATACGGCCGGTACGCTGGTAAAAACCGTGGACGCGCTTTACAACTCCGGCGCAGCCTCTGTGTATGCCTGCGCGAGTCACGCCGTGCTTTCCGGTCCGGCCATCGACCGCATCGCGGCCTCGCGGCTGGAGCAGTTGATTGTCACCGACACGATTCCACTGCGCGAAGCGGCGCAGAAGTTGCCCAAGATTAAAGTGCTCTCCATTGCCGGCCTGCTGGGCGCGGCCATCGAAAGCATTCACATGGAGACCAGCGTAAGTTCGCTGTTCAACTAAGTTTTCAGTGGTCAGTGATCAGTTGTCAGTTTTTACCGGTCAGTGATCAGTATCAATAACCAACGGCTTGTTGCCAGTAATCAATGCTCAGAGGTTCATGTCTTTTGCTGACCACTGACAACTGACCACTGACAACTAGCCTTCACAAAGGGAGCGGAGCCATTCAGCTTGCAGTTGCAAGAGCCGGCTGGAAGCTAATAGCCAAAAGCTAAGAGCTAAAAGCTGCTTTTCCGTGCCCGAACCAAGGAAACGAGAGACCGCATGTCCGAAGTCGTTATAGCCAAGCCCCGTGAGGGCAAGTTCAACAAGAACGCCGCGCGCCGTGTGCGCGTGGCCGGTAAGATTCCCGCCGTGCTGTACGGTTCCGGGCACGATCCGGTAGCCGTCGAGGTGGACCCCAAGCAGATTTCCCGGATTTTGTTTTCCGAGTCCGGCCACAACACCATTTTCGACGTGGAAATTGCCGGCCAGCCCGCGGCCAAGGCCATGATCGTCGACTGGCAGCGCGAGCCGATCAAGGATCAGTTGATTCACATCGACCTGAAGCGCATCGCCCTGGACAAGGTGCTGCGCGTCAAAGTGCGCGTCAAGCTGCAAGGCATCGCGGTGGGCGTCAAGACGGCCGGCGGCATTCTGGACCAGGTGTTGCGCGAGGTAGAAATCGAGTGTCTGCCCGCAGATATTCCCGCGAGTTTTACGGCGGACGTCAGCAATCTGGAACTGTACGATGCCCTGCGGGTCAGCGATTTGCCCCACTCCGGCTCAATCAAATTTTTGAACGCCGAAGACGCCACCGTGGCCCATGTGGTCTCGATTCGCGAGGAAGCGCCCACTCCGGCAGAGACAGAGGCGGCCGCCGTTGCTGCGGCAACCGCTGCTACCGCCGCGGCTGCCGAGCCCGAGGTTGCCAAGAAGGGCAAGACGGAAGATGCGGCCAAGAAGCCCGAGGGGAAAAAGTAAGTCTTGGCAGAGGCAAGTGAGTCTGGCCGGCGCCGCCCGTTTCTTGTAGTCGGGTTGGGCAACCCCGGTCCCGAATATCTGTGGACCCCGCACAACGCGGGGTTCATGGCCATCGACCGCATCGCCCAGCAAGAGGGGGTCGTGGTCCAGAACCGGCGCTGCCGGGCCGTTACCGCAACCTGCCGTCTGGCGGGGCGCGAGGTGGTCCTGGCCAAGCCGGAGACCTTTATGAACCTGAGCGGGCTTGCAGTTGCCGCTTTGGTGAAGGAGTTTGAAGCGGACCCGGCCCAGGATCTGCTCGTTTTATACGACGAGCTGGACCTGACGCTGGGAACCTTCAAGATCAGGGAACGCGGTTCGCCGGCGGGGCATAACGGAGCCCGCAGCGTAACCGGCGCCCTGGGCAGTCAGGAGTGGTTGCGCCTGCGCATCGGCATGGGTCCGGATTTACCTCCGGCGGCCCTTGCGGCAGGCGGCAGGCGTCCGGGCAAGGATTATCTGCTCTCGCCCATGCGCAAGGCGGATTTGACGATTCTGGACGAGGTGCTGGACCGGGTGGCAACAGCTGTGCGGCGCATTCTCGAACTGGGGCCGGCAGCCGCGATGAACGAATTCAACCGCCGCGAGCGAAACGGCCCGGCGGAAGAGTAGCAAACAGGGGCCAGGCTTGAAATGCCCGGTTTTCCTGCCGAATCAAGAGTGGCCGCCGAGGTTGGCGGCAATGGCTGGAGCCAGCAAGGCACCGGCGGAAAAGGAATCATGATGTCCCGTGTGTATGAGGTTATGTTCATCGTTCGGCCCGATGTGGCCGAAGAGGATGTCGACAAGCTGATCGCCGGCTTCTCCACCACCATTACCGGTGGCGGCGGGGTGGTTAAGACTGTCGAGAAGATGGGGCGGCGCAAGCTCGCTTACATGGTGCGCAAGTTCAACGACGGCAACTATGTTCTGCTCACCATCGAGGCGAACGGCGCGGGGGTGCTCGAACTCGAGCGCCGGCTGCGCGTTACCGAGCCGGTGATCAAGTTCATCACCGTGCGCATCGACGAGGAAGAGAAGCGCCTGGCCAAAGTGAAGGCCCTGCGCGGCGTTCGCCGCTCTGCGACCCCGGCCGTTGCCGCAGCTACTGCTCCAGTTGCAGCAGCCGCAGTTGCCGCGCCGCCTGCCGTTGCAGCGCCCGTTGAAACTCCGGCCGCAGTCCCGGCCCCGGCAGAAACCGCCGAGCCGGTTCAGGCCAGCGTCTAGCAGCGTTGCCGCGATTTGCCGTTGCCGGCGCCTTCCTGTAGGGAAGCCGGTCCCGGCCCGATTCAGCGATTCATTTGTTCCGCCGCGCCCCAGGGCAACGGCGGGACCGAAGAGAGTAAAGAGGAAACAGTATGTCTGAAGAGACCCAAGCAAAGGCGCCGGAAACAGGCGCAAGCGCAGCACCCCAAGCCACCTCAGGTTCGGAATCCAGCCCGGCTTCGAGTTCAGGGCCTGGCTCAAATTCAGGTTCCAGTTCTGGCCCCCGCTCCGGCGGCCGGCCCGGCGGCGGACCTGGAGGACGGCCTTCCGGCGGACCCGGCGGCCGCGGCAAGTTTTTCCGCCGCAAAAAGGTCTGCAAGTTCTGCACCGAGAAGATCGACGCAATCCCTTACCGCGATGTTCGTCTGCTGCAGGGATTTGTGGCCGAGCGCGGCAAGATTGTGCCCCGGCGGCTTACCGGCGTTTGCACCACGCACCAGCGCCGGCTGACCCGCGCCATCAAGCAGGCCCGGAACATCGCCCTGCTGCCGTTTGCAACGCGGCACTAACCATCGGCTGCTGTTCCGCCGATCCAGGGTTCCCGATCCTTCGCGCCGTTTGCGAAGGGTGGGAATCGAAGGTCATTGGCGGAAGGCAATATAGTGGATGCCGAATTAGAACCGGGCGCGGCGCGCTTTGGCTTGTCCCTCACGTCCTGTTGGACAGGACGAGCCCACGGAGCTGGCCGCACCACTGGAGAATTACCATGGAAGTTATTCTGAAGGAAGACGTAGCCAACCTGGGACACCGCGGAGACGTGGTCAAGGTCGCGGACGGCTACGGACGCAACTTTCTGCTGCCCCGCAAGCTGGCGCTGCAGGCCACCCTGGAAAACAAGGCCGTCATCGAGCAGATGAAGACCGCCGCCGCCCGCCGTTCCGCCACCGAGAAGGCTGTGGCAGAGGAGCTGGTTGCCAAACTCGAGCCCGTCGCGCTCAGCTTTACCCGCAAGTCGGGCGAAGCCGGCCACCTCTTCGGCTCCGTCACCTCGGCCGATATTGCTGCCGGTCTTGAGGCCAAGGGTTTTGAGATCGACCGCCGCAAGATCCAGTTGGACGAGCCGCTCAAGACCGTGGGCGATTTCACCGTGGCCATCAAGCTCTACCGCGAAGTCACCGCGCACATCAAGGTCACGGTTCTGGCCGAAGCTTCTACCGAAGTTTCTGCCGAAGCCTCTGCGGAAGCCGCTGCTGGAACCTCGGTTTCAGAGCCCGTCGCGGAAGCTGCCGCAGCCGAGTAGCTCAAACCCACCTCAACCCATGCCCGCCTCCCGGTTCGCCGGGGGGCGGGGGCAGCCGTCTCAGTTTGCTGCGCCCACCATCGCCAATGGCCGGTTCCGGTCCGTGCGCAGCGTAGGCACCGCCGCCAGCAAACTCTTTGTGTAAGCGTGTTCCGGCGCTGTCAGCAGCCGTGTGCAGGGCCCCGTCTCCACCACCTGCCCGGCGCGCATCACCGCGATTCGGCTTGCCACCTGCCCCACTACCGCCAGGTCGTGGGAGATAAACAGCATTGCCAGCCCATATTGCTGCTTCAGATCCTTCAGCAGCTCCAGCACCTGCGCCTGCACCGTTACATCCAGTGCGGTGGTCGGCTCATCGGCAATCAGCAGGCGCGGCCTGTTGATCAGCGCCATGGCAATCAGAATGCGCTGCCGCTGCCCGCCGGAAAACTGGTGCGGATAGTCGCCGTACCGCCGTGCCGCCTCAGGAAGCGCCACCGCCTCCAGCGCCGCGATGGCTTTCCGCTTCGCCTCCCGCCCTGTCCACGAAGCAGAATGAGCCTCGGCGCTTTCTGCCACCTGGCGGCCGATCGTCATCACCGGATTCAGCGCCGTCATCGGTTCCTGGAAAATCATGGCGATCTGCTGCCCTCGCAGCCGCCGCAAGGCGCTCTCGCGCAACTGCAGAAGATCGATCCCGCCATCATATATAGGGTTCAGGTTGCCTGCCGCATTCTTGCCGCGCCACAGAATCTGCCCTGCTACCTGCGCCGCCGGTCCCAGCAGCCCCAGGATTGCCAGCGCAGTAGCGCTTTTGCCTGACCCCGACTCGCCCACCAAGCCTAGCGTCTCGCCTTCATCCACCTTCAAACTGACGCCACGCACCGCTTCCGTGGCCCCAAAACGTACCTGCAAATTGCGAATTTCGAGCAGTGCTGCCATGGATTTATCCTAGTCTACGGATATTCGGGGATGCCGATCTATGGATACATATATATGATAGGAAATCGCGTCTCGTCTCACCTAAACAGGCAAATTCCAGGCTCTTGACAATGGCGCCGAAACCGGTATCGCTGCACCTCCCCCTGAAGGGCTTTTGCACACGTTTACAGGCGACGCATTTACTGCTTCCGAGACCGGGGGGAAGCGCCAGGGAGCGGCTCTATCTATGCTTTTATTTACTTTTTAATGAATAGTTTACATATTTTCCCTTTTGCTAGAGGTACACCTTGATTTCGTCTCGCCCGATTCCTTGGCGTCCTCTTAAAAATAACCTGCCGGAACATGGGGAAATACCTCTTGACAACTGATGATTCAAGCAGTAGGCTTCCGTACGAATGTTGAGTAGGCGATCTTGTGTCGCGTACGCATGCATTTGTTTGTTAGTAGCAATGAGGAGGCAAGTGTGAAGAAAATTAGCAGATTGTATACGGCTATGCGTCACCAAAAAGCCGTAAGCGCGGGTGTCATGTGCTTAGTCGCCATGATGTTCGTCTGTATCTTCAGCACTGGCGCGTTCGCACAGAACGACGTCAGTACAATCGTTGGTGTGATTGCGGATCAATCCGGAGCCGTCATTCCCAACGCATCGGTCGTACTTACCAACGAAGGCACGCTCCAGTCGCGCACCGTTCTCTCGGACGCTTCCGGACGTTATACGGCCCCCAACCTGGCCCCTGCTATTTACACCGTTTCGGTTACGGCGACTGGATTCCAGAAGTACGTCAGCGCCCATAACACCCTGCGGTCCAATAGCACGGCTGAAATTGATGCCAAGCTGGCCATCGGCGCTGCCACCCAGACAGTTCAGGTGACAGATACCGCACAGGTCCTTGAAACCCAGTCTTCGACAGTCCAGAGCCAGGTTACCGGCTCTCAGATCATCAAGCTGGAATTGAACGGCCGCAACCCGATCATGATGACGCAGTTCAACCCTGGCGTCACCGGCACCACAACCCTCGGTGACTTCAACTGGTCCATGACCAGCGGCGACTCGTTCAACATCAACGGCGCCCGCTC
>JARLGF010000083.1 GCA_031296165.1 Occallatibacter sp.
CTTGAGTCGTCACGCCTGAGCAAGGTCGTGAGAGTCGCCAGCTTTCACTATAGCCCGGGGTTCGCCGGCTTGTTCCCCAGGCATTGCAGGGGGAATCCGTACCGTTACGGGGCAGCGGGAAAATACTTCCGGCAAGCTCTGCATGACGCTTTACATATCACGCTATACGTTATACTGTGATTGTTAATGATCCAGAGCTTCAAGGACGCCGATACGAAGAAGCTCTATGAGACCGGTACGCATAAGCGCTGGACAAACATGCAGGCGGTAGCTCTTCGCAAGCTGGACCAGATTGAAGCGGCCATGAACCTGGAGAACCTGCGCGTCCCTCCCGGCAATCGGGTGGAACCGCTCAAAGGTGACCGCATCGGACAGCACAGCATCCGCATCAACGATCAATACCGCATCTGTTTCGTCTGGAAGGTTGACGGAGCTTACGAGGTAGAGATCACGGATTATCACTAGAAAGCACCGCCAATGGAGTGGCCAACATGACAATCGACAGACCGGCTTCCGGATGGAACCTTCAGAGGGTCGGCACGCATCCCGGCGAGATGTTGCGGGAAGAGTTCCTGATCCCTCTCGGCATCAGCCAGAATGCATTGGCACTGAAGATCCGCGTGCCCGCAACGCGCATCGGAGAAATCATCCACGGCAAGCGCGCAGTCACTCCGGATACCGCTCTGCGCCTGGCTCGCTTCTTCGGCAACAGTCCGGAGTTCTGGCTGAACCTTCAGCAGGCGCATGACCTTTCCAAAGCCCGGCTCGAGCTGAACAAGACGATTGAGCGCGATGTCGAGGCGTATGCCGGGTCCTGATTCCTGAAGGTCAAGCCTTTGGATATCTGTTCCTGCGATGGAATTCTGAACTCCGAACGGCTCCCCCGCTACAGAACATGGTCCAGCCAGAGATCCCAGAAACGAGCAGCCGCCAATCCCAGCGCAGCGCTGTGTTTGCGGCTCGAGGAGCGCAAATCGGCAACGGCAATGCCGGCATGATGCAGTTCGCAGGCATGGCCCACATACCAGCTTTCCAGGTCGTCGGCATTCACCTCGGGATGGAACTGCAATCCCAGCGCAAAGTCGCTCACGGCGAAGGCCTGATGAGGATAGCGTTCCGTGCCGGCCAGAAGCAGCGCGCCCTTGGGCAGGTCAAAAGTGTCGCCGTGCCAGTGGAAGACCGAGAGCCCAGGCTCCAGCAGAGGTGCAAACCAGTCAGGCGTCTGCGTCCCGCCGGCAGCCCGCAGGGGAAACCAGCCGATCTCCGCGCCCTTCCCGCCGGGGTACACACGTGCGCCGAGCGCCGCGGCCATCAACTGCGCTCCCAAGCAGATGCCGAGCGTCGGCTTGCCTGCCGCCAGGCGCTCGCCAATGCAGGCGATCTCGTCGCTGAGAAACGGATACTCCTGCTGCTGGTAGACCCCGATGGGACCGCCCAGAACCACCAGAAGCTCGCAGGATTGCGTCTGCGGCAAAGGGAAATGCGCCGTGGACGCCTGGATAGTCTCAATGTCCAAACCGCGCTGCCGCAGCGGCGCTTCCAGTGAACCAAGGTCTTCAAATGCCAGGTGGCTGAGTACGACTGCACTGCGTGAATGGGTCGGCATATACCTAGCTTAGAGCAGATTGCCGGGTTTTCAAACGCCTTCCAGCGCGGCCAGAATCTGCGGAGCCAGTTGGCTCACGCTGCCGGCGCCCAGGGTCATAATCAGGTCGCCCTCGCGGGCTTCGGCGGCAACCGCGGTCACGGCGGAGGGGAAATCCGGAACGTACTGCGTCTTCGGTCCCTGAATGTGCTCGGCCAGCAGCTCCGCCGTCACGCCGGGGATGGGTTCCTCGCTGGCGGCGTAGATGGGCAGCACGAACACGGCGTCCGCATCCTTGAATGCGCCGCTGAACCGATCCAAAAGATCGAGAGTTCGGGAGAACCTGTGGGGCTGGAAGACAACCAGGATGCGCCGATGGCCGCACTCGCGGGCGGCAGCCAGAGTGGCGCGAATCTCCGTGGGATGGTGACCGTAGTCGTCCACCACGGTGACGCCGCGGGCTGTGCCGCGAAGCTGGAAGCGCCGGTCCACGCCGCGAAAATGACTCAGACCCTCGGCAATCTTGCCCGCAGGCACCTCAAGCTGGTGGGCAATGGCCACGGCGGCAGTGGCGTTGAGCACATTGTGGCGGCCGGGGACATGAAGTTCGAATGGTCCCAGCGGCCCCTTGGCAGTGTGCACCAGGAAACGCGCAAAGCGGCCCTCGACAGCCTCAAGAAATTCCAGGCGGTAGTCGGCCTCCGCGGCCTCTCCGTAGGTAAAAACGCGGCGCCGGGCGCGGGGCAAAATCGCCGCCAGCAGCGGATTGTCCAGGCAAGCTGTCACCGCTCCGTAAAACGGCACGCGGTCCATGAAGTCCAGAAAGGCCCGCTCCACATCGGCCATGTCGTGATAGCAGTCCATGTGCTCGCGGTCCAGGTTGGTAATCACGGCCAGAATGGGCGACAGCTTCAGGAACGATCGGTCGCTCTCGTCGGCCTCAGCCACCAAGTACTGCGTGGTCCCCAGGCGGGCGTTTGAACCCAGCGCATCCACGCGGCCGCCAACCACAACGGTGGGGTCAAGTCCGCCGGCGGTGAGCACCGAAGCCACCATCGAGGTGGTGGTGGTTTTGCCGTGCATACCGGCAATGGCAATGCCGTACTTGAGGCGCATCAGCTCGGCCAGCATCTCCGCGCGCTGTATCACGGGAATCTTGCGGGCGTGAGCCTCAAGCACTTCGGGATTTGTGGCGGAGACCGCCGAACTGGTGACCACGACCGTGGCTCCGGCTACGTGGGCAGCGTCATGGCCCTGATAAATGGTGGCGCCCAGTTGCGCCAGCCGGTCGGTGACCGGACCGCGGCGCAGATCGGAACCGGAGACCTTCATATCGAGGCTGAGCAGAATCTCGGCAATGCCGCTCATGCCGATGCCGCCGATACCGATGAAGTGCGCGTGCTGAGAGGTGGCAAACATGGGTTATGAGATTCAACTTTAACACCTGCGCACGAATGGCGAGTCAGAGGATCGCGGGCATATTGAGCAAAGCAAGTTTCGTACCTCCGGGCGAAGATGCTGGCAGGAGACCTGTTCCCTGCTCCCTCAGTCCCTAGTCCCTAGCCCCTCAGTCCCTGACCTATTCCGGCAGCGTGTAGTCCAGTTCGTACAGATGCTGGCCGTTTTCGATTTTGATGGTGAAGACGCCGGCAATGCCTTTCAAGTCTCCTGTGCCGGAGCCGGGCACGACAATCACGGTCATCTTGTGGCCGCTGGAATCCATGGTGGCCGAGTGCTGCAACGCGAAACTGCCGTGCCTGCCGTTGAGCGCCCCGGTGACGAGCTCGATAGCGACGTAGCCGGCTGCTCCCTGGTGCGGATCGCCGCCGGAGAGCATTTCGCCTTTGCTGGTGCCTTCAAGATCGCCGTGAATCTGCTTGTCGATGGAGAAGCGGGACAGGCCCTCGGCGGGCGGAGAGGCAAGCGGCTGCATGGTAACGGTGAATGTGCCGTGTGCGTGATGAGGCATGGGGGACTCCTTGGGCTGCGGGAATGCGTGCGGGGAGAGCAAGGCAAAGGCAAGAACGGCTGAGAACAGACGCAGCATAGACCAGAATTTTACGCGAACCGGCACAGGCAGAAACGGTTTTTTGCGCACGGCAGCAGAGATTTCACAACCGGCCTAAGCCGCCGGGCAAGCCCGCAAGCACCGCGGAAAGTCCGCCATAAACCCCAATGTATGAGAAAGTTGCGGAAATTTATTTTCGTGCTCCGCGCGCAACCTTTGCACGCAAACGCTGTTGAATCGGAACATAAGCGGCACGCCGGGGAGGCAGAAAGAGACAAGCCCACCCCAGAGCGAAGCCGGGCCGGCCCCGATCAAAGACCAGGGGCAGGCAGGAGCGGAGGGGTTATGAACGGCATGAGGAATTGGATGTTGGGAGCAGCGGTGGTGGCCGGCGGATTGGGACTGGGCGCGGCAACGGCCCAGGCAGCCGAATTTGGAATGTATGTGCGCGGGCCGGTGGCCTATGTTCCGCCCTGCCCGGGGCCGGGATATGAGTGGGTAGCCGGTTACCAGGCCGACGGCTATTGGGTTCCGGGGCGCTGGAACTTCATGGGCGACCGCGACCGGGGCCGCTTTGAACGCGATGACCGGGGCCGGGATCGGGATTTTGACCGGCACATGGACCGGGATCGTGGCCACGACCGGGACCATTTCCGCAGGTAGTTCGCAGGCGGACGCCACAACGGCGGCCTCTCCCAACCGGGAGGGGCCGTTTCTGCGTGTTGGCGGCTCTATCGGGAGCCTATTCCCTCTTGGAAGGTGGGTCGGTAGTATGCCTTGCACCGCATTTCCTCCGGTAAGAGCGAATAATCTTGCCCTTTCCCCTGCCGCATACAAATCTTTGAAATGGACCGCAACTTAACCGCAGGAATGTTGTTCTAATGATCAGAAGCCGGTTGGGAAGAGAAGCCCAAAGGCCGGCAGGTGCTGAGTCCGGAGATCGACTCCGGCGCCCAGGTCCGGGAAAAGCAGGACGGGGCAGCACATGGAGGACATCATGCGGAGTACGCGACTGGTTCTGATAGCGATGCTTCTGGCTCTGCCGTTTGCGGTTACGGCAAATGCGCAATATGTGGATGAGGAAGTTGGAGTCGGCCCCGTAATCGTTGCCCCTCCTGTGGATTACGGCCCCCCGGTGTGCGAGTGGGGCTACTACTCTTACTACCCGTATGACTGCGCTCCCTATGGCTACTACGGTCCTCAGTGGTTTGACGGCGGCTTCTTTATCGGAGTAGGCCCGTGGTACCACTGGGGCTGGGGTCACGGCGGCTGGGGCCGCGGCGGCTACGGATACGGTCGTGGTGGCTATGCTTACGGCCGGGGCGGTTACGGGTACGGCGGCTACGGCGGACGCGGTGGAAATGCTTATCCAGGCCGCGGAGCTTATGGCGGCTATGCCGGCGGCGGACGCGGTTATGCCGGCGGTGGAGCACGTGGGTTCAGCGGCGGCGGACACCCGAGTGGCGGTTACGGCGGCGGTGGATTCAGCGGCGGCGGACACCCAAGTGGCGGCGGTGGATTTAGCGGCGGTGGCGGCCATATGGGTGGCGGCGGTGGTGGATTCAGCGGTGGCGGCCATATGGGTGGCGGCGGTGGATTCGGTGGCGGCGGCGGTCATATGGGCGGCGGTGGCGGTGGCGGCCATATGGGTGGCGGCGGACGCCGGTAAAACTTTCAGCGGTTTCCCCTACAAAAGCCCGTCTGCTTCGGCAGGCGGGCTTTTTTGTGTCTTGAAAACCAACTTCAGGCGGCAGACGGAAACCTTTGTCCTCCGCTGCTGCGAACAAGGATGGGACGCCCTGCTCGGAAATCCTGCCTGTATCGGCGGGGCTATAGCATTTTCGGAATTCGGAATTGGTGTAGACCGAAGCCATGCGCTTAAGTGTCTTTTTCATTAAGAAAAAGACACCTGTTACGGCTCTCAAAAATTCTACGTGTATTCCGAAAATGCTCTAAATCTGGGCGATATTCTCCACGGCCAGCGCGGCCAGCCGGTCGGCAATGCGCACGGCAGCGCCGGGATGGGCCTGTGTACGCGCCGCAGCGGCCATGGCGGAGAGCCGTTCTGGAGAAGTAAGCAGATCGGTAAGAGTTTTGAGTAACATGCCGGGAAGCGGCAAGTCCCACTCCAGCAGCATGACGGCAGCCCCGGCATTGACCATGGCTTCGGCATTATACCGCTGGTGATCGTCGGCGGCGGCGGCAAAGGGCACCAGCAGGCTGGGCTTGCCGGCGGCAGCCAGTTCTGCCACCGAGGAGGCGCCGCTGCGGGCCATAACCAGGTTAGCCCGGGCAAAGCAGGCCGGCATGTCGTCCAGGAAGGGGCGCACCTGCCAGCGCTGGGGATCGGCGCCGCTGGCAGCATAAGCCGCCTGGGTTTGCCGGGCGCTGCGCACTCCGCTCTGATGCAGAACTGTGAGCCCCGGAACCGCATCCAGCAGCGGCGCAACGATCTGCGGCAGATGCGTATTGAAGATACGCGCGCCCTGCGAACCGCCAAAGACCAGCAAGTGCGGCGCTGCGCCGGCGGCCGGCGGCTGGAGCGTAAAAAAGTCGGGACGCACTGGAATGCCGGTGACTTCGCAATTGTTGAACCACCGGGTCGCTGAAGGAAAGTTGACGGCCGCGGCCTGGACCCGCCTGCCCACCAGGCGGTTGGCCAGCCCCGGCACGGCGTTGGGCTCGAAAGCCATGGTTGGCACTTTGAGCCGCAGCGCCGCCGCCATGGACGGACCGGATGCGTAGCCGCCGACACCCAGCACCACGCTGGGATTAAACTCGCGGATCAACCGCTTGCAGGCAAAAACACTGCGCGGCAGATTCATGAGAGTCCGCAATCGCGTAACCAGCGATACATTCTTGAGCGGGCCCACATCGATCAGCCGCAGGTTAAAGCCGGCCTCGGGGACCAGACGAATCTCCATGCCGCGCGCCGTGCCCACAAACAGTACCTCCGCTGCGTGCCGGCTAACCAATTCATGGGCCACCGCCAGTGCGGGAATAATGTGGCCCCCCGTGCCGCCTCCGGCAATAAGAACGCGCAATTCTGACAATCTTTTGCCTTTCCTGAGCGAGATAACCAATTGGAACAAATCGTACGGCCATCGCTTCAAACAGAAGTGAATCCTTTACAGTTTGCCATAAGTGAACTGCGCAGGCTTCATTCCGCGGCGGCCATCAGTCCGTCTTGCGGGTGATGTTGAGCAGGATGCCGATACCGGCCAGGGTAACGAACAGCGAGGTTCCGCCAGAGGAGATCAGCGGCAGAGGAATTCCCTTGGTGGGCACCAGGGACAGCACCACGCTGATATTGAAAAAGGCTTGCAGCAGGATGGCCGTGGTGAGTCCGAAGGCGGTGAGCTGGGCAAACGTATCCTTGGAGCGAAACGCGGTGCGCAGCCCGCGTACGCCAAACACCACAAAAAGCACAACGATCGAAATCGCGCCGATGAATCCAAGCTCTTCTGCGATGTTGGCAAAGATGAAGTCGGTGGAGGCTTCCGGCAGAAAAAACAGCTTCTGCATGCCCTCCATGTAACCGTGCCCGGTAAGGCCTCCGGTACCCACGGCGATGAGCGACTGGTTGATGTGGAACCCGGCGCCCTGGGGATCGGACTCGGGATTGAGAAAGACCAGCATCCGCTGGCGGCGCCAGGTCACCATGAACAGCAGCACGGCCAGGCCGGGCAGCGTGGCGCAAAAGGCGGCAAACAGATACTTCCACTCCATGCCGGCCAGCACCAGCATCATGGCGGTGACTCCGGCCAGCACCAGCGCCGTACCCAGATCGGGTTGCTTGACGATGAGCAGGATAAAGACCACCGGCATCACCGCCGCGCGCAGCAGTGTGTGCTTCCAGTCGCGCATGGCATCCAGGCGGGGACTGAGAAACCACGCCAGAAACAGCACCAGCACCGGTTTGGCAATCTCGGAGGGCTGAAAGGTAAAGTGGCCGCCAAAGCGAATCCAGCGATGCACGTTATGCGAACCGGGAATGAAGAAGACCGAAACCAGCAGCAGCGTGGTCACGCACAGAGCGGGATAGATGAAGCGCGGAGAGTTGTAGTGGCTGTAATCCACTTGCATCAGGGCCAGCATGGCCAGCACGCCGGCCACCGCCCAGCCGGCCTGCCGGCCCACATCCGCAAACTCGGAGTGGTAGCGCTCCTGCGCCACCACCGCCGACGCGGAAAAAACCATCGCCAGCCCCACCACGATGAGCAGCAGCGTAGTAAAGAACATCCATTTATCGACGCCTACGCGCTTTGCCATATTTCCTTGACCCGATCCCCGGCGAATGGGCCGTTTCTGACTTCACGCCTGCGGCGATTTCCCGATGAAAAACCCGCGCGGCGTATTTAGTTTCGTGCCTGGCCCGTTGCAGAGCCGGTAAATCCCGCCCGCTCGCTGACCAGTTCCTTGAAGACGCGGCCGCGGTGCTCGTAGCTGTCGAACTGGTCAAAGCTGGAGCAGGCTGGAGCCAGCAACACCACTTCGCCCGGCCGCGCGGCAGTGGCGGCGGCGTTGACGGCATTTTCCAGCGTTTCGCAGGACTGCAATGTGATCACGCCCCTCAGGTGCGACTCGATCTTGGCCGCTGCGGAACCGATGGTGTACACCGCGCGCACCCGCTCCCGCAGCAATTGAGACAGCGTGGTGTAGTCGGAGCCTTTGTCCTTGCCTCCCAGAATGAGGTGAATGCCGGAGGAGAAAGCAGCCACAGCCTTGGCCGTAGCGTCCACGTTGGTGGCCTTGGAGTCGTTGTAGTACTCCACGCCGTTGATGGTGGCCACGTATTCCAGCCGGTGTTCCACAGCGCGAAAGTTTTCAATGGCGCGGCGAATCGCGCCAGCCGGAGCGCCTGCCTGGCGGGCGGCAACCACCGCCGCCAGCACGTTCTCCACGTTGTGCGCGCCCTTCAGCGGAATTCCGCCCAGCGGCATAACCTGCTCGATTGCCGCATTCTCCTGGGAGCGATAGACCACATATCCCTGTTCCAGCCATGCCCCCTGCGAAACCGGATGCTCGACGGAAAACCAGTAGACCCTGGAGGCCGCGCGCGATGCCGCCTCGGCGGCGGGCGTGTTGTCTGCGTTCAGCACCAGGCAGTCCTTGGCATCCTGCGCGGCAAAAATCCGCTCCTTGGCCAGAATGTAGTTTTCAAAGCTGCCGTGCCGGTCCAGGTGATCGGGCGTGATGTTGAGAATGACGGCAATGCTGGGGTGAAACTGCTCCGTGCTCTCAAGCTGGAAGCTGGAAACCTCCAGCACCGACCAGGTGTCGTCGGCGCTTTCGTCCACCAGCGACACCACGGGGACGCCGATGTTGCCGCCCACCAGGGTAGGAAGGCCGGCCTCTTTCAGAATCTCGCCAAGCAGCGTCGTGGTGGTGGTTTTGCCGTTGGAGCCGGTAACCGCCAGCATCCTGCCCTTGATAAAGCGCGCGGCCAGTTCCAGTTCGCCAATGACCGGCAGGCCAAAGCTCCTGACCTGAACAAGCTCGGGAGTGCTGAGCGGAACTCCGGGGCTCACCACGATCAGGTCCTGGCGGCGGAAGGTGAGCAGGCCGTGGCCGCCGGCCTCCACCATAATGCCCTCTTCAAGCAGCGCGGGAATATCCTTGGCCAGGGCCTCGGCGCTGCGCACGTCGGAGACGGTAACGTGCGCGCCGCGGTGACGCAGAAACAGGGCTGCGGCCAGGCCGGATTTCCCCAGTCCCACAACCAGAACTTTTTTGCCTTTCAATTCCATGTGTACTTGCTCCTGCAATCCGCGACCTCTTTATTGTGCACCGCATGGCGCACCGCGCGAATCGGGTCTAACGGAGTTTCAGAGTGGTGAGTGCAAACAATGCAAACACCAGGGCGCCAATCCAGAACCGGACGATAACCTTGGACTCATCCCAGCCCAACTGCTCGAAATGATGGTGCAGCGGAGCCATCTTGAAGATACGCTTGCCGTTGCGCAGCTTGTAACTGCCCACCTGCAGCATCACCGAGATGGCTTCAAGAATAAAAATGCCTCCGATGAAAGGCAGCAGCAGCTCCTGGCGGATGATGATGGCCACCGTGCCGATGGCGCCGCCCAGGGCCAGCGAGCCCACGTCGCCCATAAAGATCTCCGCCGGGTGAGCGTTGTACCAGAGAAAGCCGATCGAGGCGCCCACCATGGAACCGCAAAAGATGGTCAACTCGGCCACTTTGGGCATGTGCTGCAGTTCCAGGTAGTCGGCAAAAACCACGTTGCCGCTGACGTAGGTGAGCACGGTCAGCGCGCCGGCGGCAACAATGGTGCAGCCAATGGCCAGCCCATCCAGTCCGTCGGTCAGGTTCACGGCGTTGGATGAGCCCATCAGCACGAAAATCACAAACGCGATGAAGGGCAGGAATGCCAGAAATCCCAGGTGCGGAATCGCGCCAAGCCAGTGCCACTGCAGGTCGGGGCTCCAGCTCTTGATGAAAGGCACCGTCAACTGCGTGGAGAAAACCCGGAACTGAACCAGCACCACCAGCGCAATGGCCACCGCGGCCCCGGCCAGTCCCTGCCAAAACAATTTAGCCTTCGCCGTGAGCCCCAGGCTGCGCCGCTGCACCACCTTGATGTAGTCGTCGGCAAAGCCGATGGCCGCAAAGGCCAGCGTGGAAACCACCGTAATCCAGACAAAGGGATTGGCCGGGTCCGACCACAGCAACGTGGGCAGCAGAATCGCAATCACGATCAGCACCCCGCCCATGGTGGGGGTTCCCGACTTCTTGAGGTGCGACTTGGGGCCGTCCTCGCGCACGAACTGGCCAATCTGAAACTCGTGCAGCTTCTGGATCACCCACGGGCCGATGAACAGCGCGATCAGCAGCGCCGTCAGCGAAGCAAAGGCGGTGCGGAACGTGAGATAGCGGAAGATCCGGAACGGGTGAAAAAACGGAAACAGCTTTTGGTAGAGCAGCCAGTAGAGCAATGGGCCTCCCAAGCCGGAATGGGGCGGAATTCATGTTGATTCTACAAGGCCGGGGGCACAGCCCGCTGTGGAACGGCGGCAGATGGCCCGCCAGGAGCCGGCGTTTGCGCGCCGGATGGGAAATTTCTAGAGAGAACGCTGGAAGCTGTTTCATCGCCTGGTTTTGAAGGGACACGACCGGGGCGCCGGGCAACTCTCCGTGTATCGGGGCACGACTTTCAACCGCGCCAAAACCACCCCATCCAAAAAGAAAATCCATCCACGCGGCGCAAGCCGCGTTAAACCCCTCCCTGAACCCTGAACCGTTTTCGAGAACCGATCCGGCTGTCGCCGCATAAAGACCCATCGACGAGCGCATTGGTCTGTAGGCGTAACCCCAGAATTCCTAAGAAGCGAATCGGCGGAGCCTTGGCGACTTTGTCAGGAGTAATATTTTCACTACGTGAGCTTTTGTCTTTCCCCGGTCCCCAATTGCGATTGTTTGCTGGCGTTCTTGAAGATTGAAAGAACACCAGCAAGCCGCGAACGCCTGCGCGCAGTCTATGGGTATGATTGATTCTGCTTCACATGCGCCGTACGGCGACTGAAGGAGGGTTGGACATGAAGCTACTCTGCTTACTCGCGGCAGTTCTCATCTCAACGGCTGCTGGCGCGCAACAGGCCCCCGCGCCCAATGCGCCCGCAGCCACCACCACGGAGCCGCGTACCTCCATCTCCGCCACAGAGATTGCCGATCGCATAGCCCAGGCTCAAGCTGCGGCCAAGGCCGGCGTCAAGTACCGGGGCGGTCCGATGCTTCAGTCAGGCCCCTTCCGCGCCAGCTTCGAGTACCACACCGAGGCGGATACATTCTCTGCTGTGCATGAAACCAGCGCCGAGCTCTTCGTAGTTCTCGACGGGTCCGGCACGCTGACCATGGGCGGCACGCTGGTCAACCCAACTCGCCACGGAACCAATCTGAGTGCTCCCACCGCCGAAGGCTCCATCCCTCACAAAATCGCCAAGGGCGACATGATCCTGGTGCCGGAGAACACTCCCCATGCCATCACGCAAGTCGATGGCGCATTGGTGTTGATGACGCTGCACATGCCGGTTCCGCCATCGGTCCCCGCATCTGCAACACCCGCCCCTCCGCCCGCCCACTGAGCACCAACCGGAACTCGGGAATGACGTGAGTTTGCTTTGGGGTATTGAGCAGATTGGCCCATTTGAAATTACCGGCTCACTCGGACTATCTCAACGGCGCCTTTGGCATCGCCTGCACTGTAGGCTGAGACGCAATTGGCACCATTTTCAGATTTGGCCAAGTAATGGAAATTTTGTCCAACCTCGCATGAGGCCACGGAGTCGGAATCGGCCCCAGCTTCACAATTGGCCTGAACAGCCTTTGGTAAAGACCGGGATCTCCATCCAGTGCCACCGGCGTGCAATACCCCAACTGGAAGTTCGAAAAAGTCCAATGAAAATCTTTTTTTGAATTGATTTGCCGTTCTGTGCCCAAGAGCGGCATCTGGATGGAACTCGTTGCATCGGTCTGCGGCTCGAACCAAAGCTTCTTCGGCTGGGTGCTGAATCCTTTTTCATTCCATAGCACAGCGCCCGGAACTAAAAGATCGGGCGAAGCACTTCTGCAGTTCGTCCAGGACAGAACGCCTCCCTGACTCTCTGCCGGCGATGCGGCAATTCTCGGAGCGGGTACAACTTGAGATATTGCTATAGCACCTGTAAAGAAAAATAAGGCGAGAAAGGTTAACCGCATCGCACCACCCTCCGCTCAAACCATCACCTATGCCGATAAGTATAAGACGGCTTTACGGGTATTTAGGCTGTGCCAAGGCTTCGCTCATGCGCCCGTAGCGCAATCTGACCCACGTAACTTGCGGACTGCCAGTAACTTGCCCGCGAAATTTGTTCTTAGTCCCGGAGGGACGTGCGAAAATAGCCCCGGGTGAAACCCGGGGAACTGCGTCCCCGAAAGACAACCCGCGCCCGGGGCGCGGCGAAGAAAAGCGACTAAGGTCCGCATAGCCAATTAACCGATCACGACCAGGGAAAGAGTCGCAGGCCTATCGGCCGTTGGCCAAGAACGTCCCAATGAACCAAGCAGCGCCGAGGGCATATAGTACGACGACAAACCAAAAAGTCTTAGGATCTTTGGAGCGGTAGGTTACACCGCCCCGGCCTGGCGCTTTCCCGGTCCACACCGAACCTAGGCCCAGAAGAAAGAGAAAGACGCCAAAAATACCCGAAGCATTGGAGGAAGGGCGAAACCACCAATCAGGTGCGATAAGCACCCCCATTTCACTTGCTTCCAAATACTAATCGATTCTGCTTCAAGCAGACGATTTTCCGGTTGAAAATGAAGTCTCAGAGGTTGCCGGGCGTATCGTCGCCAATCCGTCACTTACTTTCGCAATCAACCCCAATTGCGGCAGAGGTCGGAAAATTCGGAGAGCCCCATACTCTTGCCCTAATCGAACAAATCCGCGTGAGTCCCAGTCTCAACCAGGTATAACTCGTTCCCATCCACCTTATAAATAAGCGCCCAGTCCGGCTCGATAGGTCAGTCTCGACCCGCCGAAGGGGAACACTCCACCACCCCATGGTGTCTAAATCAGAAGACGGGAGAGCCCCCGATGAGCGCCACCACGTCAAGCACGAAAGCGGCCTTCCGACTCAAAGCAACGTCCGCCCTCAGTTTTCTCCTCTGCTCCCTCGCCCTCGCTACCACCGGCTGCATGTCTAAAACGCGGTTGGACAACCGCGCCTTCACCCTGGCAGGCCCCGCCGAGTTCCCCATCCTGGCCCCATCAAACCTGGCCCCGTCCGTCCCGCCCAGCGCCCAGCCCAACGACTTCCAGAAATATCCTCTTGTGCTCACGGGCAATCAAACCCCGGCCATTCCGCGAGCAGCCAATTGCGCCGTCAAGGGCGACGTATTTTCCCTTGCCCCGGCAAAAGCCTCCAACCCCAAGCTCTGGTCCGTCACCTCGCTCACCGTGGACGGATGGCAGCACCGCGGCGACACCATCGACATGCAGGCCGAGTGGCTCCACTTTGCCCACCAGGTGCTCGCTCTCCAGCAATCCGGCTGCTTTCCCCAGGACGAATCTCCCGACGAAATTCTGCGCCAAATCTCCCAGTCCATCCCCCTCCCCGCATCGGAAGAGCTGTTCTTCACCTACGCCCTCGGGCGAACCGGATTCGTAGACCTCGTTCCGGGAATGCAAGTGGTCATCGAACGAGCGGCTTTCCAAAACCAGGCGGGAGCCCGTGTTCCAGCCGGCGTCACGGACCAATTCACCGAGCGCCTCGCCGTCGTCCACAAGCACAATGGCTCCTCGTTTCGTCTTCTTGGCATTGACAGCCGCGGACTGGGAAGAACGCTCGATCAAGCAGCCGATTCGCCTCGTTCGGTACCCGAACATTTCGGCGCAAGTCCTCAGCTCCGCCTGATGCTGTTGACCCTTACAAACGACAGCAACACCCGCAGATTTCCTGTCCTGCTGGGCTCGTCTCAAACCTCTGACATATGGGAAACCTCAGACAAAATCGTCGCTGGAACCCTGACCGGATGCCCGCCCGCCTCCACGTCCGGACTTCAATGCCAGTTCTTGGGCCGGAATTCGGCGGTGAGTGTGCTGATGTCGGTCTGGGTCAATGGCCATCGCACCTATTCCCCACTCGGCACCACGCTCGGATCGCTGCTGGGAAGGCTGCCGGATAGCGAGCGGAATCAGGCTCTGGCAACCCTATCCATGGAGCGCCCTCTCGTCGGAGGCGGCTACGCGCCCGTAAACTTCCCCCGCGATTTGGACAGCGCCCGCAACGTCATCCTTCTCAATGGCGACCGCCTCACCTGGCGCCACTGAAACTCTGACTTGGCGTCCAGCCTCGTGCGTCCTTCTATTCCCGGCTCCCCGCCGCCCGCATCTTCCCGCCCGGCAGCAGTTCAAACACCCGGCCCCGCCACAGAATCCGGCTGCCGCAGTAGCTCGCCGCCCAGAAGCCGAACCCCATCAGGTCGCGCACCGGATAAAGCACCAGCAGCCCAAACCAGCTCCCGTCGCCAACCACCAGCCTGCCCACGGCCAGCGCCAGCGCCCACCGCGTAGCCACGCTCCAGCCCAGCAGCGCAAGCCCCCACCACGGATGCCCCAGCCAGGCCGCCGCCGCCCACGCCAGCAACCCATACGGCAGGCTGAAAGTGAGCGCCGTCCCAAAATGCCCTTTAGGCCGCGAAAAACGCGTCGACTTCATCCACCGCACCTGGTGTTTCAACGACGACCAGAAGCTCGCATTGATCACCATGTGGTCAATGGCGTGGTGGCTCAGCGCAACCGTCTCGCCCAGTTTGTAGGTTTCATTGCCCAGCACAAAATCGTCCGCGCAGTAGTCGGCCGTCACGCCAAACCCGCCCATCCGCCGAATCGTTTCCCGCCGAAAGGCCATCGTCGGCCCCAGCACAAACTGCATCCCCTCCATCGCCCGCGCCACCAACACCCCGGAGGTCATTTCCACAGACATGCCCACAGCCTCAAGCCGCGCCCACAACCCGCCCTCCACCGCCACGCCGCGATACGGGCAGCACATCGCCCCCACACGTTCGTCGGCAAACGGCAGCGCCACAGCGCGCAAATAGTCCGGCGTCACCCGCACATCGCTGTCGCTGACAACCAGAATTTCGTACGAAGCCACAGCCTCCATCTTTTCCATCGAGGCCACCTTGGCGTTGATGTAATCGGGCTCGCCACCGGTTGCCAGAAACTTCACCGGAATCTGCGGATAATTCCTGGCCACCTGCTGCGCCGTCTTCAGGCCGGCGTCGTCCGCCGAGCGCGCGCAGAAAAGAATCTCGTACTGCGGATAATCCTGCTCGAAAAATGTCGTCAGGTGCGCCGCCAGCCCCGGCTCATCGCCATGCAGCGGCTTCAGCAGCGTCAGGGGTGGCGTAAACCCCGGCCTCCCCGCAAGCTGTGCCAGCGCCGCCCGCCGCTCCCGCAGGTAGCCGGGCACAGCCCACAACACCATCCCAGCAAATACTGTGGACGTCACCAATCCGAAAACGGCCAATGCAAGAAGAACGTACGACATACAGGATTGAGAATACCTGCACGGGGAGGGAGAACGCCAAGGATTCAGGAGGAAAACAAACGCAGCCCCGAACGCAGAGACCGATTACTGCTTTTTCGCGGAGACGGTCTTCACCGCCATCGGCCTGCGCAGCGGCACAATCGCCGCCCCGCCGCCCGGCGCATTCTGCTGAAAGTGCTCCAGCATCTCCGTCCGCACGTACTCCACAAAGTTCTGCATCTGCCGGTTCATCTCCTCCATCCGCTCCCGCATCTGCAGAATGATGGCGATGCCGGCAATGTTCACGCCCAGGTCCCGCGCCAGGTTCAGAATGAACTCCAGCCGCTCCAGATCCTCGTCGGTATACAGCCGCGTATTGCCCTCTGTCCGCGACGGCTTCAGCAATCCCTCGCGCTCATACAAGCGCAACGTCTGCGGATGAATCTCGTACATCTCGGCCACCGCCGAAATCATGTACGCGCCCTTCGTCTTGCGTTTTGCTGCCATGGCTTTTCGCTTATCCGATAGCTTGTAACTTCTCTTGCCACCGTTTTGTGGTCATTTTGTAGGGTTCCAGAATCTCCTTCAACTCAGGTCCAGCGGACCGGACAAAATAATAGCCCCTCTTCGTCCAGGAGTCTGTTTTCGCATACCCCTTCTTTTCCATCACCTGCAAGGCATCGCTGAAGGTCAATGCGTACACGTCGCTCCGCTCCGGAGCCTGAACATTCCAGACGTAGGCAATCAACAAGCGTGAAAAACGCTCATATTTCTTATCAAGCGAAAACGATTCGTGCGAAGAAGCCTTTAACTGAATCGGGTAGGCTGCAAATTCCTTGCCGCCTTCACCATCGCGATAGGCGAGCAGATCGATCCCCTTGTCGCGCAAGGGTTCCGCGACCTCAAAGCCGGCAGCTACAAGGCGAGAGATAAGCACATGCTTGCCCGCAATTTCAGTCAACTGGCCATCTTCCTTGCCAAGGGCAAGCGGGTCGTCCACGTCCGGTTCGCCTTCCAAAAGCGTTACTGTATGACCTTTCTTATATCGTTCGTAAAACTTGCCGGGCTCCGCTTTTGAGAAGTCGAATCTGCTCCGCATTTCCATTTCGCCTTTACTCATTTGCGATCTCATACTCTCTCCTTTCCCAGGGCTCCATCAGCCGGGCGCTGATCAGTCGTAATTTCAAACCCCGTTCGGTGAAACAAAGTGCAATAAGGCGATCTTGATCCGAGCGTCCAAATGCAAGATACCGTTCTTCCTCGTCGCTATGTAACCGGTCAGGAAACACCAGATGTTTCTTGTCCCCAAAAATCGTCTTGGCTTCGTCAAAGGAGACTGCGTGTTTCTTCACATTCGCTGCAGCTTTGAGCGGGTGCCATTCAAATTCAAGCCCGTTCAGGCTGCTATCGTCTCTTTCATCCCAGGCAGAACCCATTCACGCACCACTTGCAGTCTCACATAAACCAGTCGCTCACAGCTTATCAAACAGCGACACCCGCGGGTCCTGGTTGTTCAGCTTGGCCAGCTCGCGCATAATCTCGCGGCTGCGTTCGTCCTGCAAGCTCGGCACCACCACCTCGACGGTCACAATCTGGTCGCCGCGCTGCTCGGGCCGTCCCGCATTCTCCACGCCCCGCTCGCGCATGCGCAGCTTCTGCCCGCTCTGCGTACCCGGCGGAATCTTCAACTGCGCCCGCCCGTCAATCGTCGGTACGTCCACCTTGGCGCCCAGCGAGGCTTCGGGCACCGTCACCGGAACCGTCAACTGAATATCGTCGCCCACCCGCGTAAACACCGGGTGCGTCCCGGTGCGCACAATCAAAAACAGGTCGCCGGCCGCGCCGCCGTTCAGTCCGGCATTGCCCTTGCCCTGCAGCCGGATGCGCTGCCCGTCGCGTGTGCCCGGCTTGATGCGAAACTCCACTGCCTCCGTCCGGCTCACCACACCCTCGCCGTGGCAGGTCATGCAGGTATTCGAGGTGCGCCCCGTGCCGTTGCAGCGCGGGCAGGGAATGTTGAACTTCATGCGCCCGCCCATCTGCGTCACCTGGCCCGTGCCGTTGCACTCCGGGCACTGCATCACACCGCCGGTATGCGCCTGCCCGTGGCATGTAGGGCAGGTCTCGTGCCGGTTCACCTGCAAGCGCGCCTGTCCGCCGCGAATCGCCGTCCAAAAGTCCACCGTCGCCTGGTATTCCAGGTCGGTGCCCGGCTGCGGCCCGCGCTGCTGCGGCTGCTGGCTGCCGGAAAAAATGCCGGAAAAAATATCCTTAAAGCTGCCCCAGGACTGCGAACCCGCTCCCGCCGGCTGCCCCGCCTGGTGCCCCGGCCCGCCAAACCCTGAAAAATCGAAGCCGTCAAAGTCCACCGGCGGCCGTCCGCCCGCGCCCTGCTGCCGCGCATAGGCCTCCGCCGTCGCCGGGTCAATCTGGTCGGAGTAGAACCCTACCTGGTCGTACACCTTGCGCTTCTTCTCGTCGCTCAGCACGTCGTTGGCTTCGGAGATCTCCTTGAACTTCTCCTCCGCCTTCTTGTCGCCGGGGTTCAC
>JARLGF010000007.1 GCA_031296165.1 Occallatibacter sp.
ATCCCGGCCATTGAGCTGATGCGAAAGGAAGTGGCGGCATGAGAACTGGATCGGAACAACCGAAATGCCACCATCGATTGGCGCTTCACGACCGAGGATGACCACATCAAACTGAAACGCCTATATCCAAAATTATGAGTGATACGCGACGCTGGTGTCACGCCTCCAAACGCCTTCAGATGCTCGAATACTTCCTGCACAGTTCCCGGGTTCTGGCAATCAGCTTGGGCGCGCCGGTAACGGCAGCCTCGCCGCCAATCGAATCCGCGGAATATTCCACGGACATATAGCCCTTGAAACCAGCCTGTGCAAAGAGCCGCAATACGCGCTCCATATCCACCGGCGTGCGGTCGTCGAAATAGTCGCGGATGTGTGCCACGTTCGTATACGGCACGCATGAGGCAATCTGCGTATAGGCGTCCTCGGTGGGCGTAGGGATGAAATGCGTAATGTCCAGATTGATGCGCGCATACGGAGAATGCACACGCTGCATAATCTCCAGGCAGACAGCCGCGCTTTGCGAAACTCCGGCGTGATCCTCCAGCCCCAGTGCAATGCCCTTCCCTGCCGCATAGTCGCTCGCCGCCTTCATCGTCTCCACCACCCAGTCGATGGCCTGTTGCAGGGGAACGCCTGCCGGCTGCGGCCCGGCAAACACGCGCAGATGCGAGGCTCCGAGCCGGTCCGTCACATTCACCCACTTCTTGATCTGGCTTAGGACGTCCGCGCGTTTTCCAGCGTCCGCCTGCACCATGCTCGCCCCGCAGGCAGCTCCGGAAAAGCTCACCGCATTCTCATAGGCCAGATGACGCAGGCTCTCCAAATACTCGGCGTCTGTCGACTTCAGGTAGTACACCGTCATATCTACGGCGTCCAGCCGCAGCTCCACAGCCTTGCGGATAAAATCCTCCAGCGTCATCTGCCCATGCGTCAACATTTCGCGGTACGAGTACGCGCAGCAGCTCGCCAGCAGACGCGGCATTTTAGAAGCGTTTGCGTCCGCGCTCTGGCCTTGGGCAAGCGGCGAGGAAAGCGTGCCCATCCCCGCACCGGCCAATGCGCCCGCGCCAACGGACTTGAGAAACGTACGCCGCGCCATTGTGCTCTTCATATGGTCTCCTGCTTGATAAGTTCAGTGAGAAAATCCCGGAATTCCAAACACACGATCATCGTCTCGGGAACGCGCATTGTCAATCCATGCCGCTCCGCTTGACAACCCTCCACCCAGGGATTGCAATGGACTTTCTCGCTTTGACGAACATTCCTGTGCAAGGCAACAGCAGAGAACCGCTCAGGCCATCGTCCGGCCTGCAAAAGCTGGCCGGATCGCTCCTTGGATTCAATGGCAATAACGCTTACCATGACCATTTCCTCGCACATTCCGTCGTCAGCCAACCGCTCCAGTGCGCTGCACTTATTCATGGCGCTCGCACTCCTGTTCCCGCTCGTACCCGTTGTGCTTGCCCAGAATCAACTCTGGCAACTGCACCGGCAATTCGACAATCCTCCCGACGATGCACGGCCCATGATGCGCTGGTGGTGGTTCGGTCCCGCTGTCGCCAAGCCAGAGCTGCAAAAAGAGCTTGAAACCATGCGCGGCGCAGGCATCGGCGGCGTGGAGATCCAGCCCGTCTATCCCCTCATGCTCGACGATGAAGCCAAAGGCATCCGAAACCTGCCGTACCTATCCCCGGAGTTTCTTGACAATATAAATTTCGCCAACCAGACTGCTCACGCGCTCGCCCTGCGCGTCGATATCACACTAGGCAGCGGATGGCCCTACGGCGGTCCCAAAACCACCCTCGCCCTGTCCGCGCGCCGTCTCAAAGTCATCTCCGTCCCCATGACTGGAGCCAAAATCACGCTTCCGCCGCTTGCTGAAGGAGACAGCCTGATTGCCGCATTCGCAGTTACCGGAACAGATAAGTCTTTCAACCCGGCTTCCGTTGTTCGCATCGATCCAGCCGCGCCCATTCCTCCGTCAGCGGCTGCTCGAACCGCTCTCTTCTTCATCGCCAGCCACACGCTGCAAACCGTCAAGCGCCCGGCCGCTGGAGCCGAGGGCTATGTGCTCGACCACTTCTCCCGCGCCGCCATCGACGAGCATCTGGACGACGTGGCCGCTCCGCTGCTCCATGCCTTCGGCAATCAGCCGCCGTATTCCGTCTTCTCCGATTCGCTTGAAGTGTATGGCTCCGATTGGACTTCAAACCTGCCCGCTGAATTTCTCAAGCGCCGCGGCTACGACCTGATTCCTCATCTGCCTGAACTGCTCGCCGGAGGCACACCGCAAGCCGAATCCGTCCGTCACGACTGGGGCCAGACGCTCTCTGAACTGATCCGCGAAAACTACCTCGCGCCCCTCGCCGCTTTTGCTGAAGCCCATCGCACCCGGTTCCGCTCGCAGACTTACGGCGAGCCTGCGGTCACTCTCGCCGATGAAGCCACCGCCAATCTGCCTGAAGGCGAAGGGCCGCAGTGGCGCGCGTTCTCGTTCACCCGCTGGGCCAGTTCCGCCAGTCATCTCTATGGCCGCAACATCACCTCGGCTGAAACCTGGACCTGGCTGCACTCGCCCGCATTCCGCGCCACGCCGCTGGACATGAAGGCCGAGGCCGACCGCATGTTTCTTCTCGGCGTCAACCAGATCGTCGGCCACGGCTACCCCTATTCCCCGCCCGCCGCCGGCGTGCCGGGCTGGTCGCTCTACGCGGCCGCGGTCTTCAACTCCCACAACCCGTGGTTCCCGGTCATGCACGGCATCACACGCTATCTGCAGCGCGTCAGTTGGCTGCTGCGCCAGGGACAGCCGGCCAACGACATCGCCATTCTGCTTCCCGAGGACGATGCTCAGGCCGCCTTCACTCCCGGCCATGTCTCCGTCACCGACGAGATGAACAAGCGCATCACGCCCGCGCTCATGGCCGCCATTCTCGATGCCGGTTACAACATCGATTACATCGACGCCGCCACCATCGACAAGCTCGGCGCAATTCCCTACCCGGTTCTGATTCTTCCGCCCACCGACCGCATTCCGCTCAATACTTATCGCAAGATAGCCGCCTACTCCGCAACATCCGGCAAAGTCATAGCCATCGGAAAGCTCCCGTCACTTGCGCCGGGCCTGCTTGAACAAAGCGTTTCACCGCAGATCGCCACGCTTTCGAGAAGGCTCTTCCAAAGCAGCAGCCACGCGGGCATTCGGGTCGCTTCCGTCAACGATCTTGGCCGTGCATTGCACCACGCACTGCCGCCCGACCTGGATGCATCCGGCCAGACCGAAGGCCTCGGCTTCATTCACCGCAAGCTCGCCGGCATCGATATTTATTTTGTAGCCAACACCGGCAATCGCCCCATCGATGGCGTCATCCGGTTCCGCACAACGCACACGACCATCGAAGCCTGGGACCCGGACCGCAGTCAAATTATTCAGAACGCTGAAGGCAACCGGCTGCCCCTCGTGCTCGCGCCCTATGAATCCAGAATCTATTTTCTGCATGACGGCAACACAGGCTATGCGGATCAGAACGTGGAAGTCCTGCCGCCCGCGTCAAACATTGTCGAGGAACAACTTGCGGACCTCAGCGCCGGCTGGCAGATTCGATTTGCCGATGACCCATCGTCCCAGCCCCTCGCCAACCTGATTTCATGGACCGAGCTTCCCGGCAGGCAGTACGTCTCCGGCGAAGCTGTGTACACGCGCACCTTCACGTTCGACCCCAGGCACGCATTGTCTCCCACTTCGACTCTCTTCCTCGACTTCGGAGCCGGAACGCCGATCATCGACAACCGTCCGCCCGATGCGAACGGCATCCATGCCCTGCTCGACCCGCCCATCCGGGAAGCAGCCCTCGTTTTAGTCAATGGAAAAAGAGTCGGCTGGCTCTGGCATCCGCCTTACCGCATCGGCATCTCCAGGTTTATTCACCCCGGCGAAAACCAGCTTGAAGTCCGCGTCTACAACACCGCCATCAACGAGCTCGCCGGTCAGCCGCCGCGCGACTATACCGCCCTGCGCGCAAAGTACGGCAGGCGCTTCGATCCCCAGGACATGGACAACCTGCAGCCTATTCCTTCCGGCCTCTTCGGCCCTGTCCACTTGATGGAACAGACACAAACAAGGCCGGGAGTCTGGTAGTTTGCTTTGGTTTTTGAGAAATTAACTTTCCGGCTCGCCCGTATAAATGCAGCCGCTGGTGCACGTCTCCTGCACCACGATCTTGCTCAGCGCCGGCAGCAGCGGTTTCAGTTTCGTCCATAGCCATCGCGCCAGGTTTTCGCTGGTCGGATTCTCCAAACCCTGCACCTCGTTCAGGCAGCGATGGTCGATCTGGTCTTCGATGGCCTTGAAAGCCGTCTTGATTTCCGCAAAGTCCAGCACCCATCCGAGATGCGGATCGAGCGGGCCGCTCACATGAATCGCGATATGAAAGCTGTGGCCGTGCAGCCGTCCGCACTTGTGCCCGGCGGGAACCTGCGGCAGCCAATGCGCCGCCTCAATCGCAAATTCTTTGAAAATTTCCATGAACTACTTCCTTAGGGAATGCCCAGAATCTTGTGAGTCTGCAAACTCAACCGCCACCGTGGATGATCGAGGCAATACTGCAGCGCCAGGCGCGTATTCACAGCTCGCTCCGGCCCGTCCATCGGCGACAAAAAGAAATTCCTGAACGCCAGGTTCTCAAGCTCCGCTGGATCAGCCCCACTCTGCGGATAAACCAGCTTCAACTCGTCTCCGCTTTTCTGCACCAGTTCCGCCCCGGCCTTGGGACTCACGCAAATCCAATTCAAACCCACCGGAGCCGCAACCGTCCCATTCGTCTCCACGGCAATTTCAAAATCGCGCGCGTGCAGCGCTTCAATCAACCTCGCATCCAGTTGCAGCAACGGCTCTCCGCCGGTGCAGACCACGAACCGCTTTCCCGCGCCAGCATCTCTGGGCCACTTCGCTTCAACCGCCGCCGCCAGAGTCTCCGCTGCATTAAACTTTCCTCCGCCCGGCCCATCCACGCCAAAGAAATTCGTGTCGCAGAACTTGCAAATCGCCGTGGCCCGGTCCGCCTCGCGCCCCAACCAAAGATTGCAGCCCGCAAACCTGCAAAAGACGGCCGCGCGGCCTGCCTGCGCCCCTTCGCCCTGCAGAGTATAAAAAATCTCCTTGACGGCGTAGCTCATTCGGCCGTCCGGCCTTCGCGATACTTCAGCGGGTCTTCGATGCCGTTCTCCCTGAATCCCTTCTGCCGCAGCAGGCACGAGTCGCATTGCCCGCACGGCTCGCCTGTTGCCGATGGATCGTAGCAACTGCTGGTCAACCCGTAATTCACGCCCAGATCCATTCCCTTCTGAATAATCTGCGCCTTCGACAGCGCAATCAGCGGCGTATGAATCTTCAGCGCCTGCCGACCCTCAACCCCGGCCTTGGTCGCCAGGTTGGCCATCTTCTCAAATGCCTCAATAAACTCCGGCCGGCAGTCCGGGTAGCCCGAGTAGTCCAGCTCATTTACGCCAATAAAAATATCGCTCGATCCCAGCACCTCGGCCCAGGCCAGCGCAAACGACAGAAAAATCGTATTGCGCGCAGGAACATAGGTGATGGGAATTCCGTGCGCCATCTCGCCCGCCGTGCGCCCCTTGGGAACGTCAATATCGTCCGTCAGCGCCGACCCTCCAAAAATCCGCAGGTCAATCGCCGCAATCCGGTGCTTCGCCACGCCGATCGATGCGGCAACCCTGCCCGCCGCCTCCAGTTCCAGCACATGCCGTTGCCCATAGGAGAATGAGAGCGCATACAACTCGTATCCCTCGCTTCGTGCAATGGCCAGCACCGTGGATGAGTCCAGCCCTCCGCTCAACAGAACCACTGCTCTTTTCGCATTCGTTTCCATATGTTCTCTACTCACTCTCTACCCGCAACTCTGTCCAGGGACGATTCATGTTCAATAAAAACAACTCTCAACCCTTGCTTGAAGCTTTCCGAAACCGCACGCCGCACAAGCCGCCTCAACTGCTGGCCTGAACGCGCAACCCTTCCTCGGCAATCCGGTAAGACACACAAGCGCCTAGCACTGAAGCGTCTTGCGCAAGGACTGCGCGCAATGCCGCAGCAGCCTCCACATCCCGTGCCAGCAACATCAGAAAACCGCCCCCGCCAGCCCCCGCCAGCTTGGCGCCGTAAAGATACGGACGAGCCCGGTCAAGGATTCCATTGATCGGCGCATTCGCGGTATGCGGATCGAGCACCTGATTCAATTGCCAATGCCTGTCCATCAGCATTCCCAGGTGCTTCCAATCGCCTTCGCTCATGGCATACGACATCTCCACGGCCAGCGTCTTGATGCTGTGCAACACCTGGATGGTCGCCGTTTCCCTCGCCAGATAGCGCGATACAACCTGGCGCAGCAGACCCTTGGCCATTCTCTGAATCCCGGTCCCGTAAAGCACCATGCGCTCGCTGAACTCCACGCGCCGCTCCGCGCTCCACGCCACCGGCTGCACGCGAATCCGCTGCCGCAATCCAGGCCCGGTAATCAGCAGCTTGGCACCGGGGAAGATGCTGCCCGCCTGGTCCTGCCAGCCGCCGCCCGTCGTCATCCGCTGTTCCAGTTGCATCACAACTTCCGCCAGGGCATGATCGCTCAGCGCGCGCCCTGACATCGCGGCCAACGCACGAATCACCGTCGCTGCCAGAATGCTGCTCGTGCCCAGGCCAGAGCCCATCGGCAACCGTACCTTGCATTGAATATCGAGGCCGCCGCCCAACCCGGCCAGCGTCTCTTCCAGGCGCTGCCCCTTCACCGGAATGCCATGCAGTTGCATCGCGGCGCGCGGAATTGAAAACACCGACCCCGGTCCGCACTGCTCCAGCAGTTCCTCTGCGCTCCGATATTCGGCCACTTCGCCAGACCCATCCGCATGGCAGCGGATCACCGCCTCGTCAATGCGCCGGATCTCCGTCTCAATCGGATATTCCCCGTTGATCTCCACTGCGCAATTCAGCACCGTACCGCCCCAGTCGAAACAGAATGGAGGCGTGTCCGACCATCCTCCGCCCAGATCGATGCGCGGCGGCGCCGCAACATGCACCCGCTCAAACTGCCAGCGCGTCGGCGTCCACTCCTCATCGCCCGCAGTCCCTTCGCGCACTGCATCCTGAATGCAGTTGAAGGCATCGCCCTCCGCCAGCGCAGCCTCCGGCTCATACCCCGCGCGGTCAAGCAAGCGCGACGCCTGCATCAGCAAGCTGGCGGCATGTGTCAAATTTTCCGCACTGCCCTTGCGCAACTCCTCCGCGCGCGCGCGCAGCAATTGTCCTGCCGCGGCGGCCGGCGCCAAACCTGGCAGGTTGGCCAGCAGCGGCCGCAGGTCCGTGCCAGACTCCGCCAATTCCACAACTGTGTCCTGCCAAATCCCCTGCAAACGGTGGTTGCGCGCTTCGGCCAGAGCCTTCCCATCGGCGCACCGCGCACTCCCTGCCAAGGACAGACGCTCTGCCTCGCGCCAGTTCTTCACGCCATATCCGCTTGCGTACCCCATCATCCACCGCGCGCAAGCCCAGGCTTCGTCCGGCGTCGCCACCGGAAACAGCGCCGCATTCCACAACGTCCGCTCTTCGCTCGCGCCCCAAATCTCTTCGCTGCTCAACCCCAGCCGCTCCAGCGTTTCCAGAATCGGCCGGTTAAACCACGTAGCGGTCTCAAACGCCTGTTTCGGATCGTCCTCAACTCCATACGCGCGGATCACCCAGCCGCCGCCGTCTGCTTCCACTGGCAACTGGTGAACCACCGTGTCTTCCGGGACTTCCACCGGCCCGCTTAACCCCGTCAGGCCATGCAGAATGGCGCCGCGCCCGGTTTGTACCGGTCCGCTCAGATCGCATTCCAGAATCACCGCTTCATGCCCGGCCTTGCAGGCGCCGCCAATCACGCTGTCCAGAATTCCGCCCGACCTCGCCGCCAGTGTGCGGAACGAGCGCGTCGTCCCCGCATGAATAAACTCTCCCTCCACCACCGCGCAATGAAACGCCGCCGGCCGTTCGGGTGCGCGCAATATCCTGGCCAGTTCCCGCCAAAACAATCCCGCGCCGCTCTCCGGCTTCCACTGGCCTGTCAAACCGCGCGTAATTTGATCGTAAAGATCCACGGTCGGCAGTGTCTTAAATCCCGCCAGCTCCGCCAGCGCCAAAGTCGTCTCCGCGTCAAACCGCAGCAATCCAATATCGACGGCCACGCGCCCGTCTTCCAGCACACCGCCCGCCGAGCTCACCTCCGTCGGCGTCGGCTTCTGCAGAAATGTATAAACCTGGTCCCCTGCTCCCACTACGTAGACGCCGTGATGGCTTCCCGTCTCCGCATCCAGCCGCATCGCAATGCCCGTCACGCCTGGCCGGTCCAACTGCACCTGGCTCGCGTCAAACCGCAACACCACGTCGCCCGATGCCACCAGCAGCCCATTGGGAATCCTCTCTGCCCACGCCGCAGACAGAGACAGCGTTTCATCGAACACCGTCGTCGTCGCGCGCGGCCGCGTGCGTGAGGGCAGCACCCCAAAAAGCTTGCCGCCGGGCGAGTATTGCGGCAGCCGCCGCGAATCGCCGCCTGAGTGAATCAGCAGAGCCCGGTGGCTGTTCCACCACTCCCGGTCCCTGCCCAGCACTCCCAATGCGTGAATCGTCGCTCCACCGCTGCCGACCCGGCGATCCTCCGGGTCGGGAACCACCAGAAACTCCGTCTCTGCGGGCAGCATCCCCGACAATCTCCGGCGCTCGATCTCGTCGCGGTACAGACCCGCCTGCCGATCCGATGAGGCGGTGACAATCACCACATCCCAGGATTTCAATGTCTTTCTCCAGGTTCCGGGGTACTCAGACTAAAACCGGCCAGGTCCCCGCCCTTACCGATGTCCATCGACGGTGAAATCGGGTTGTCCTCGTCGATATACGCTTCGATGCAATCGTTCAGTATGCCCTTGGCATCCAGAATAAACTCGACCGCATCGCGCGCCGCGCCGTGCCCGCCCCAGTTCTGCGTCACATAATGCGCTTCGGCCTTTACCTGCGGCCGCGCATCGCCCACCGCAACCGCAAAACCGCACTCGCGCATCACCGGAAGATCTATTACGTCGTCGCCCACGTAAGCAATCTCTTCCAGCGTCACGCCTTCCTTTTCCATAATCTCGCGCACCGCCTTCATCTTGAAGGCATAGCCCTGGTACACAAACTCCAGCTTCAGGTCGCGCGCGCGCAGGGTCACGGTTTCGCTGATCCGCTTGGTAATGATGCCCAGCTTCATTCCACCCAGCCGCGCCAGCGAGACAGACGTGCCGTCGTGCGCGCTGTAGCCCTTGGCCTCCACCATCTTTGTGGTTGAACCTGCGCCCGTCGCAAAGGGCACGGGAATCAGCCAGATGCCCCCATCGGTCAGAACGCCATCGACGTCGAAAAGAATAATCTTGATACGGCGGGCGCGGTCCTGCACTGTCAGTGTCATGCATCAATTTTACCTATTACTTCCCGCCGCTCCCGGCACACCCGGTAATTCGCGGGAAAATAGAACAATGGACCAGATTTCACCGCCCGCCACGCCGCTTACGCTCTCGCCCGAAGACTATTACGTTGAAGGGCAGAACCTGGTCTTCAACGCGGCCTATCACCTCAAGCGCGGCTTCTGTTGCGGCTCCAGATGCAGGCACTGTCCTTATGGGGTAGCGGAGGCTGCTGCGCCCGAAGATTGAGTCCCGGCCGGCACTGTTACAGGCGCTGCCGCAACCGGTTCCCGCACCAGCACCGCAAACCGCGGAAACGCAAAGCTGCCGCCGGCGTCGTCGATCACATTCAACTGGCACACGTACGGCCCGAGCTTCAGTCCCGCGAGCGGCACATCCAACTCGATGGCTACCGCATCCCGGCCCTCTACGTTGATCGCCCTGGCCTGCACCATCGACGTCTCGTACACCTTCGTCGATCCCTGAATTAGTTCCAGGCTGCTCAGCAGGTTGATGCCCGCCTTGCTTCCCTTGGGCCCACCGCCGCCGTATCCTTGCGCCGGTAGCTGAATCCCGTCGTGTCATGCACAACCAAAACCGGCTCCTGGCCGCAGCCCGCCCGCTCCCGCGTGGCTTGAAAATGACCCGCCAAAATCTGCTCTTCCCCAACCCGGCCGTTGGAGAAGAACCGATAGGCCGCTTTGGTTGCCGCCCAATCCTGGCAGGCACAGGGAATGCTCCGTCCCACCCCCTTGGACATCTTCTCCATCAGAGAACGCAGCCGTTTATCAAGCCGCGCATCCGGCAACTTCACTGCCGCCAATTCCTTCCCAATCCACTCCTGACCCACACCG
>JARLGF010000084.1 GCA_031296165.1 Occallatibacter sp.
CATCTTCCTGCGCAACGTGATGCTTTATTTTGCGCAGGAGACGCGCAAGACACTGCTGGCCGGCATCCACCGGGTACTGGCGCCGGACGGCGTCCTCTTCCTCGGCTCCAGCGAGCAGCCGGCCGACCCCTCCATCTGGACATCGGTGCTGGCCGGCGGCACCTGCTACTTCAAGCCCAGGCAGCCGAGCTAGAAGGACAGCTATCAGCTTTTGGCTACAAAAGCGGGCGCGGGGGCATGGCCGCTCCGGTCAGAGCGCACTGAATGGAAGGCAGTGTCTGCTCTGCCCCCCTACCCCCCTCCCCCTATGTAGATAATCAAGTTCTCCATTTTCAACGAGATGCGAGGGAGGCATCGCCGCAAAAATTAGATTCTAAAGGAGTTATATACCAAAAATTAGATAACAAAGGACTTAAGAGCGTTTTTTGGCACTTTTTGAGGTTTTTGTACCGCAATCCGGTATTTTGGCTGAATTGTTCCGGGTGGACAAAGCTGTGAAAGACACCATGAAATTAGTGTGCGCCTCAGGGGCGTAATTATCTGCAAATCTGCGCAGGGACAGAGGCTTGCGACAGGCTCGGCGATTACTCCTGCTGCTTGGCGCCTTCCTTGCCGCCCTCCACCGCGCCCTTGGTTGTGTCCTTGGTCTTGTGCCAAGCCTTCTTTGTGCCGTGTTTGGTCGCGTGGCAGGCCTTTTCGTGCCCTTTTCCACTCCCTTGCCGGTGTCTTCGGCCCCATCCTTGTACGCACCAAAGTCCTTGTCAAAAAAAGATATGCTCTACAGAAATACAGCCCAGTTATTCCAGGGAGTGGCACGGTTTATATATATAAGTTATTTACTTGGCAATCTTTCTTGCGGACAATCTCTGAATGTTATTTGGAATAAATAGAAAACTACTTTCGGCGTTCTCTATTTATCTGTAAATCTAACTCAAAAGCTAGCAACAGCGTACTAACTAAGTTTAGCCTTTCCCTTATTGGAATGTCGGTGCTCGAAGGCTCCGTACAGTGTGCCGGCCGTCACATCCCGTGTACCTCCGGGCTGGAGTAGAGTCCCCTTCGGAGTAAGGGTCCAGAACGGAGGAACTTATGTATAAACACCTCTTACTTACAGCCTTGGCCGCGGTATTTGCCGCGAGCACGGGGTATGCAAATCAACCCACTGCAAAGGTAATTATCCAGGTAAATAAAACCACTCCCACCAGCGGCAAGCTCATGTATACCAGCTATTGCGCATCGTGCCACGGCATGGATGGCAAGGGCCATGGCCCCGTTGCCACCGAATTGAAGATGCCGCCAACCGATTTGACGATGCAGAGCAGGAACAATCACGGAAAATTTCCTGATACACACATCGTCACCGTACTGCAGTTTGGCTCGGATACCCCGGCGCATGGTTCGGCAGAAATGCCCGTGTGGGGACCAATCCTTGGTAAGATGAACGTGTCCAATCCCCAGGACAGGCTGCTCAGAATCAGCAATCTGAGTCGCTACCTGGAGACAATTCAGGCCAAGTAGGGGCCGGCGGCCCATTTGCTCCTGGCATGGGGCCGATTGAATTACCCCAAAGGAGCAGTTATGACCAAGCCGCGCAACCCCAGGCCTGTCAGCAATCAAAAGGCGTCCGGAGCTTCAAAGCTCAGGGCGCCTTTTAAACGGATTCCCGAGAACCCTCCTTCGGCTAAACGCCCGGAAGGACGCGATTCCAAACGAATTCCGCACCCTATAACCAGAAGCGCCACCCCACCGCTTCAACAAGTTGCGCCGGAACGGCCTCGGGCGCAACAGGCAAAACCGCCGCGCCCCGGTTTTAGCTCTGGCTCTGGAGCTCTGGTCAACCGCCGTGCAGCCGATCGGCTCCGCAGTGGGTATCTCTGGGTCTACGCCTCCGATATTGAAACCCTTTCCTTGCCCGATGCCGCAGCCGCCCCGCCCGCACTGCTGTCCGTGGCCGATAGCCGCGGCCTGTTGCTAGGTACGGCGCTCTACAGCCCTTCCTCGCAGATTGTGCTGCGCATGGTCTCTCGCGAGGCCCTCGACGAGGCCGGATGGCTGCCGCTGCTGGCCTCCCGGCTGCGCCAGGCCATTGCCCGGCGCAAACCCATGCTGAGCGATCGGAACGATGCCTGCCGGCTCTGTTTCAGCGAGGCAGACGAGTTGCCCGGCCTGGTCGTCGATAAATACGGCGACCTGGTCATTCTGCAACTGCTGGCCAAGGGGTTGGACTCGGACGCGGTGCGGCAGACCTGCGTGCGTGTGCTGTGCGAGGAACTGGCGCCGGCCGCCATTCTCGAACGGCCCGACCCGCGCATGCGCGAGTTGGAAGGCCTTAACGCGCCCAGCGCCGAGCCGCTTTACGTCCAGAACCCCACAACTGCAACCGCCAGTACGCAGTTCCATCTCAACGGCCTTCTGTTTCAGTACGACGCCAATTCCGGCCAGAAGACCGGCGCCTTCCTTGACCAGCGCACCAACTACGCCGCTGCCCAGGACTGGGCTCAGAGGCTGGGCGCAACGGGCCGCGCGCTTGATGTTTGCTGCTACCAAGGCGGCTTTGCTCTGCACCTGGCCCAGGTTTGCCGCCAGGTTACGGGCATTGATTCCTCCCGCGCATCCCTTGAAGTGGCAGAGCGGAATTTTGAGGCCAATCGCGACCGCTGCACCGCGCAGGTGGATTGGGTGGATGCGGATGCTTTTCAGATCCTGCGCGACTGGTCCGACGCCGGCGAGACCTTCGACGCCATCGTGCTCGATCCCCCCGCTTTTGCCAAGTCGCAGCGCGCTGTCGAGGGCGCTCTGCGCGGTTACAAGGAACTCAACCTGCGCGCCCTCAAGATGCTGCGTCCCGGCGGCCTGCTGGTGACCTGTTCCTGCTCTCACCATGTAGGCTGGGAGGAGCTCGAGGCCTGTGTCGCCTCTGCCGCTGTCGATGTTTCCCGACGTGTCCGCCTGCTGGAGCGTCGCGGCGCCGCCCTCGACCACCCCGTGGTGCTCAATCTGCCGGAGACGGAATACCTCAAGTGCCTGGTGCTGGAAGTGGAGTAGTCACGCCTGGACAGTGCGTTGGCTGGCCTGCCCGCGCGGAAATAACTTCGGCAGCCATCCAAACCAGGAGTGCCTGGCCTGCGGGGATGGCTTCTGTTTTTCTGTGGTTTGCGCCGCCTGCAACTGCGCCAGCGTGTCCTTCACCAGCGCCCGCAGCGACTCGGCCTCAAACGTGCATGAACGTAGATAGGCTGAGACGCTGAGTCCGGCTTCAGCAGCCCGTTTGTGCAGTTGCTCGCATTCCGTGGTGCTCAGCCGAATCGTAATGCTGGAGCGCTTCAGATTCCTGTCCAGCGCCGTGGACGACTCGCGGGCAACCGCCGGCTCAGCCTTCATGGTTGAAGCCGTTTGCCGGGTTGCCGTTGGCGCGGCCGATGGAGTTGCATCCGCATACGCTGCCTGAAAATGCATTGGCTCAGGGTCGGGAATCTGGGTAAGCGAACGGTCGTTGAGTTCGCTGCTGCGATACCTGGAGTGGGTTCGCAAGGCTCGCTCATAACTTAGGGTTGCCACGTCGTCGGCCAGGTCGTCATCGTTCCAGGCTGGAGCGCGCTTCGGCGCCGGCGTAGCCAGTGAAGCCAGCATTCCCGCAAAGGTAGTGGCCGCGGCGGAAGGTGCGCTCTGTGCCGGTTGCTCCATGGCTTGAAGCTTATCCCCGGGCGTACCCGCAAGCGTGAGAAATTTCCCATGCGCGAGGATGAACGAATTCCGGATAGGGACAAACGCGCCGCCGGTCCCAAAATGGAACCGCACCGCTCAGCCGGTCCTCGCCATGAGCCGGTCTTCAGTTGCTGCCAGCTTCTGACGCTTCCGGATCGGGAAGCTCGCGTCCAGGGAGCCGCAACAGTTGGCTGATCTCCTCGACCGGCAAGGGGCGCGCAAACAGAAATCCCTGGCCGAACCGGCAGCCCATTTGCCGCAGCAGCAGGTATTGCTCGCAGGTTTCAATGCCCTCAGCCACCACATCCATCCCCAGCACGCGGGCCAGTTCGATGATGGTGCGGACAATCTGCAGCGGCTGTTCCCCATCGGTCATACGACTCACAAACGAGCGGTCGATCTTGAGTACGTCAAAAGGAAAGGAATGCAGATAGTTGAGTGAACTGTAGCCGGTGCCAAAGTCGTCCATCAAAAGGGAAATGCCCAGCCTGCGCAGGCTGCCCAGCACCTCCATCGCGGTGCCGATGTTGGGAATGAGGCTGGACTCGGTCATCTCCAGGCCCAGTTGCCGGCTGGAGACGCCGGTTTGGCGCAGCAATGCCTCCACGTGGTCCGCCAGGCCCTCTCGGGAGAATTGGCTGGCCGAAAGGTTGACGCACACCCGAAGTGAGCAGTTCTGTATGTCCTCACGGCACCAGGCCTGAATCTGCCGGCAGGCCTCGCCAAGTCCCCAGTCGCCGATCGGCAGAATCAATCCGCTTTCCTCGGCCTGCGGAATGAAGTCCAGCGGGGGGATCAATCCCCGCTCTGGATGCCTCCAGCGGATCAAAGCCTCTACACCCACAATCCTGCGTGTTGAAAGCTCGACTTCGGGCTGATAGTAAAGCACATACTGGTGCTGGTCCAGCGCACAGCGCAGATCCACGCTGCTCGGCCAGATCGCTGTGACATTTGTGGCCGCGTGGGGTATTCGCTGCACTTGTCCATTGAACGCCCTGCGCATCCTGCGCAGTTCCAGTTGGCTGGCCGCCATATCGGCAAGGCTCTCCAACATGCGCAGCTCATCCAGACTCATTCTGCGGCGGGGCTGGCACCCGAAGATGGTCAGCGCACCCAGTATTCTGCCTTCAGTGGACCGTACCGGTACGCTGGCAAACGACCCCACATCGAGCCGTCTGATAGTCAGCCGGCTGCTTCCATATTGAGGGTGTTGGGTAATGTCAGGAACTACGACCGGGCCATCCTCGGCGTGAACCATATCGAAAATCGACCTGTTCCGCGGCAGTTCGCGAACCGCTTCACCCCAGTACGACTTGATCCATACCCGGCTCTCGTCCGCAAAACCCAGCAGAACCGTGTCGGCCTGGAAGTACTCGGCTGTCAGCCGGGTAATTGCATCGTAGCTCGCTTCCGGCGCAGTATCGAGAATCCCGGTTGAAGCCAATGCAGCCAGCCGGGCAGCTTCCTGCTGAGGATCAAGTGTGAAGATCTCCATATCTGCTCTTGGCATCTCGACTCCGGCCCGCGTTCTTTCCGTCTGCACAAGGGGCAGAAAGCGATCTCTTTGCCCGTTCCGCGTTGCTCTTCGCGGTAACGGCCCGCGAGTTCGCCCCTACGGTCACGCTTCTCAGGTTCCGTGTCTTTCTTATCGGAAGAGATTGCAGGAACCGTGAGGTTACTCCGGAGATGTCCTTTTGAGTACCTGTTGTACCTGGAGTCGCTGCTACTTTCGCGCAGACGCCTGTCCCGTTTCCGTCCAAAGGAAAGTGAGCTGGTCCGCATCGTCCTGGATCTTCTGATCCACACTCACCCCGGCCGAGTGCCCGCCTGAGAGGCTGTAATGCAACAGAATCGGCCGTCCGCTGGTCGAGGCCGGCTGCAACAACGCCGTCATCTTCCGCGCATGAAGCGGGTCCACGCGCGTGTCGCTGTCCCCGGTAAAGAACATCACCGCCGGGTAAACCGTGCCGGCTTTCACGTTTTGATAGGGCGAGTACTTCAGCAGGTAGGGAAACTGCTTTTCGTTCGCCGCCGAGCCGTACTCTGTCGTCCAGTACCCGCCCACCAGAAACTTCTGAAAGCGCAGCATGTCCAGCAGCGGATAGCCGCACAGCACCGCTGAAAACAGCTCGGGCCGCTGGGTGATTGCTGCGCCCATCAGCAGTCCGCCGTTCGACCGGCCCGTGATGGCAAAATGCTCCGGCGAGGTGTACTTGTTGGCAATCAGGTACTCAGCCGCGGCAAACCAGTCGTCGAAAACATTCTGCTTCTTCTCGAACATCCCCTGCTTGTGCCAGTTCTCGCCGTATTCGCCGCCGCCGCGCAGGTTGGGCAGCGCAAACCACCCGCCCTGTTCCATCCACCACGCATATTCCGGGTTCCAGGCGGGAAGAATGCTCAGGTTGAAGCCGCCGTAGCCGGTCATCAGCAGCCGCTCCGTGCCGTCCCGCTTCAGGCCTTTTTTGCCGGCAATGAACATCGGGACCGTCGTGCCGTCTTTTGACTTGAAAAACACCTGCTTCAGCTCGTACTGGCTGCTGTCGAACTCGATCTTCGGCTTGAAAAATACCTCGCGCTTGCCGGTCGCCGTATCAAGCCGGTAAAGGGTGGGCGGCTCAATGAACGATGCAAACGAAAAATAGCCGTAGCGGTCCGTGGTCCGCTCACCCACTACGGAAGAAGAGCCGATGCCGTCGTGTTCGACCTTGCCGGCTTCTTTTCCAGCCAGTGTGTAGGCTGTGGTCTCCGTCTTCACATCCTTCAGCCGGTTCACATAAATCTTTCCGCCCACAATCGACCATTCATCGATCGCGTCCGATCCCTCCGGCACAATCGTCTTCCATGCGTCGGGCAGCACGCCAGGGTCCGCCTTGAGAATCCGCCCCTTTGGAGCCTGGTAGTCGGTCTTCACATACCAGGCGCCCTTGGCGTAGATCGCGGAGAAGCGCGAGTCCAGGCCCCACACCAGCACATCGAACGGAGAACCCGGTTTGGTCAGATCGCGGTAAACAATGTCCACGCGACGGGCTGGTACGCCGCGGCCGATCTCCACCACCAGGTAGCGCCCATCGTCGGTCACTACGCCGGAAAACAGGTCGTTGCCTCCCAGCGGTTCTCCACGAAACTCGCGCCCGAAGATCAGTGAATCCTGCGAAACGCGCGTACCCAGAATGTGCTGGTAGAGCAGCGTTCCCTGCTTGTTGTTCCGCGAGTAGTAGAGACTGGCCCCATCCGGCGCAAATTCAACGCTGAAGTAGCGGCCCGACGGCAATTCATCTTCCAGCGTCTTGCCGGCCGTCACATTGAACACATGAATGCTGGACTCGTCTGCTCCGCCGCTCTTCACTCCATAAGCCAGCAGCGTCCCATCGCGCGAAACATCTTCGATGTGGACTGAAGTGTTTGCATCCCGGCTCAGAGCCGCCGGATCGATCAGCCGCTCATCCTTGCCCGTCCAGCCATGCCGCACATAGATTGAGAACTGCTGCTCGCCGGCCAGCCGCTTCACAAAAAAGTAGCTGTTTGCGCGCTCACGGGGCGCCCCCGTCTCGGTCACATTCTCCAGCCCGTCCAGATCGTCCACCACCTGCGCCCGTATCCGCGCCTGCTTCAGATAGCGCGCCGTGTAGGCATTCTGGGCGTCGATAAAATCCCGTGTCGCGGTGCTCTTCGCGTCTTCAAGCCAGCGGTAGCCGTCGCCGATCTTCGTACCGAAGTAATCGTCGGCAACCGGAGTGGCCGCAACCGCCGGTGGTTCCGGCAGCGTAATGCCCTCGCGCCCGTGAATCGTCTGTGCCATCAAATTCCCTCCTGTGACCATCCACAACGCCAGTCCCCACCCATAGCTTCGCTGCACGGAGAATCCTCCTTGGAAAAAAGCATACGCCGCAGCAGCATTTCCGGTTGACGGATAAGCAGGTCCTTGCACATTCAACCCTATTGTTCGGCCCACACCGCCGCGCAACCCCGGTAGAATCAACTCCAGTGGCAGGATCGCAACCAATTCATTCCTCTCCGCGTTCGCGGTGGGCACGCGGCCTGGATATTTTGCGCCCCTCCCATGCCCATTCGGTTTTCTCGGCCACCGTCGTCCTCATGGTGTCCACCTTCCTCTCGCGCATCATCGGCCTGGTGCGCGTCAAATACATCGTCTGGCTCTTCGGCAGCGGCATGGACGCCGACGCGCTCAACGGCGCTTTCGTGCTGCCCGACATGATCTCCTACTTCCTCGTCGGCGGCGCAGCCTCCATTACTTTTGTCACCATCCTCACCCGCTATCGAGAAACCGGCCGCGAGGCAGAGGGCCAGCGCTCGCTTTCCGTCATTCTCACCACCATGTACCTGGTGCTGGGCACGGCCCTGCTGCTGGCTGAGATCTTTGCCCCCTGGTATATCCACTGGTGGTTCAACGGTTTTGACGCACAGAAGGCCGCGCTCTGTGTCCACCTCACCCGCATCCTGCTCCCCGCGCAGTTGTGCTTCTTTGCCGGCGGAGTTTTTGGCGCCGTGCTGCTGGTGCGCAAGCAGTTCAGCGTGCAGGCCGTGGCGCCGTTGATTTATGGCATGGGCACCATTGTGGGTGGCGTCCTGCTGCAAAAGCGCATCGGTGTCTCCTCGCTAGCCATCGGCACCGTCGCGGGTGCCTTTTTCGGCCCGTTTCTGCTCAACTGGATCTTTGCCCGCCGCGCCGGCACGCACTACCAACCGATTCTCGATTGGCACGACGAAGGCCTCCGCGAGTGGGTGCGTCTTTCGCTTCCGCTCATGGTCGGCGTTTCCCTGGTCACTGCCGATGGATGGATCATCGCCCACTTCGCCTCGGCCACCAGCGGAGCGGTTTCGCTCATGAGTTATGCCAAGCAGCTCTTTACCGCGCCCATGGCCATGCTCGCCCAGGCTGCCGGCGCCGCCTCCATGCCGTTTTTTGCCAGCCTATGGTCGAAGCAGCGCTATTACGATTTCGCCACCGGCGTAGCCGACTCAGTCTCGCGTGTGACTGCGCTGGGGCTGCTCGCAGCCTCCGGAATGGTGGCCCTCGCCGCCCCCCTCGTTGAACTCCTCTTTCTCGGCGGACGCTTCTCCGCAGTCAATTCCAGGGAATGCGCCGCTTACTTCGCCGTCTTCTCCATCTCCCTGTTTCTCTGGTCGGCGCAGGCCATCTATGCGCGCGCCTTTTACGCCGCTGGAAACACTTTTGTGCCCATGGCGGCGGGAACTGTGGTGACCCTCGTCTCGCTGCCCATCTATGCCTCGCTGTATTCCTGGCACGGCACCATGGGTTTGGCCATCGCTTCGGATTGCGGAATTGCTCTGCAAACCCTCACCATCGCCGTGCTGCTCCATCGCCGGCACATGGTTTCGCTGGCCAGCCTGGACTACGCCGAACTGGGCCGCTGCCTCCTGGCTGCAATGGCCAGTGGAGCCGCGGTCTGGATGTTCGTCTGGGGTGTGGGCCGCTTGCCGGGCCATCTCCTGGGTGCGTACCTGTCCACGCACCTTCGCATAACCGACTCTGTCTTGCTGGTCGCTGGAAGCGCACTCTGGGTGGTTATCGCAAAATCGGTGCTTGAAAAAACCGGCTCCGCCCTGCCCCGCGTGGCGATGAAGCGGCTGGGCCTGCGCTGAATACGCCCAAAAATGCAAACGCCCCCACCAATGCAGGAGCGCTTGCGCTTGAGAACGATCTGTAAGTGCAGTTGTAACTAAACCGGCTTGGCCGTCTCCGTAATTACAGAGGATGAAGCTCCAGGTGCGGCCTGCTTGGCTTCCGGCTTGCGAATGTCGATGCCTCCTTTGAAGTAGGCGCCATCCTCAATGCTGATCCGGGCCACCGTGACGTCGCCGGCCAGAGAACCCTCGGCGCGGATGTCCACGCGGTCCGAGGCGGATACATTGCCGCGAACCTTGCCCAGAACCACAATTTCGCGTGCGTTGATGCTGGCCGCGACCTGGCCGTTACGGCCAATCGTCACGCGGCTGCCGGGAAGGTTGATGCTGCCCTCCACCTTGCCGTCGATAAACAGCGACTCTGAACCGGTAATCTCGCCTTTGACAAACAGACCCTTGCCGATGGTGGCCTGGTCGCCGCCTGTAGCCACGGCGCGGCCAGTGCCTTCAATCGTTGGTGCGGGCGGCAAAGGGCGAGAAGGTTCCGGGGGGGTACTGGGGGTGATCGATGCATTCTGGCTGGGTTTCCACATAGCGCTCAAAGTGTTTCCTTTTCTGTCCTGACAGGACGGGAGGATTCCAAGGTAGGGCCATTACCATAAACCCCAAAATCTTAAAAACGCGAACTGCCGCCAATCTGGATATTCTGCCATCTGCGGCCATCGAGAAACTATTCTCTTCCGGCGGTCCGCCCGTACGAATGTGTTGCCGTTATTCTAAAACTCAACCCCGCAACTGTACGAGTGCTGTTGCGATCTACAGCTATCGGTTGCCAACTGTGACAATACCCCAGCGCTCAATGAAGTGCAAAAATCGCACCGGATTCTCCGGCGCGCTCGTCAATTTTCCACATACTGCACTGCAATAGCCTACTCTTAGCGTATGACTGATCGCGAACTGGTGGCACGGATTGCCCGCTCTGCCGGTCAGAAGGCCGGTTACAAACAACTTGTCCGCGAGATGAGCCTCGGCGGAGGACGCGAGCGCCGGCTGCTCCTCGAACAGTTGGCCCGCCTCACCGTCCGCGGCCAGTTGGCCAAGCTCGACCGTGAACACTGGTGCATTCCCCAGCCCGTGGCTGGCACGCGCGATAACCTCGCAGCAGGCCGCCTAGATCTGCATCGCGACGGCTACGGATTTGTCCGCCCCAACCCCCGCCAGGCCTCCCTTCGCGGCCAGGATGAAGACATCTTCATTCCTCCCAATGAGATCAATGGCGCCATGCAGGGCGACCAGGTGCTGGTTGACGTGGAACCTCCCAAGCCCGATGGCCGCCGTTTCGGCCGCATTGTCCGCGTGCTTGAGCGGCGCAACCCCACCGTCGTCGGCACCTTTCACTATGCCCGCTCCGGCCGCGAACCAGGCAACACCGTTGTCCCCTTCGACGAGCGCATGACCCAGCCCATCCTCATTCCCGATGGGCTGGAACTGCCGCCCGCCGCGCCCTCCACGCCACATCGTGTGCTGGGTGCTGAAGCTACGGCCGCGGCGGCGCATGACGACCTGGAGGGCCTCGTCGTCGATGTTGAGATCACCAGTTGGCCCACCCCCACCCGTCCCCCTATCGGCCGCGTGATTGAGGTGCTGGGCGATCCGGACGACTTCGGCGTCGATGTCGAAATGATGATCCGCAAGCACCAGTTGCCGCGCATCTTTCCAGACAATGTCCTGGCCGAGGCCCGCGCCGTCGCCCATCTCGATCCCGCTGAGGTCGAAGCCCGCCGCGACTTCCGCTCCCTCCCCATCGTCACCATCGACGGCGAGACGGCCCGTGATTTTGACGACGCGGTTCTGGTCACCGAACGCCCCCACGGCGCAGGTTACGAGCTCCAGGTGCACATCGCCGACGTATCCGAGTACGTGCGCGCCGGCACCGATCTCGACCTGGAAGCGCGCCTCCGCGGCACCAGTGTCTATTTCCCCGATCGCGCCATCCCCATGCTGCCCCAGGAGCTTTCCACCGACATTTGCAGCCTGCGCCCCGGCCTGGACCGTCTGGTCCTGAGCTGCATCATGCAGCTCGATTCCACCGGCCGCATTGAGAGCTATGAGATCGTCGAGGGCGTCATTCGCTCCGCTGCCCGCATGACCTACACCGAAGTCCACGCCATTCTTGAGGGCGACGCCGAAACCCGCACCCGCTACGCCTCACTGGTGCCCAATTTCGAGCGCATGAACAAGCTGGCAGTCCTCATGAACAAGCGCCGCGAGGAGCGCGGCTCCATCGATTTCGACCTGCCCGAGCCGGTCATCGAGTTTGACGAGCACGGCCAGATGCGCGGCGTCACCAAGTCTGAGCGCACCTGGGCCAACCGCCTCATTGAAGAGTTCATGCTGGCCGCCAATGAGTGCGTCGCCACATGGCTTGAAGACCTCGGCGTGCCCTCCCTCTATCGAATTCACGAAAAGCCCGACCCGCGCCGCGTGGTCCAGTTCGAAGAGCTTGCTGCCGCCTTCGGCTACTCGCTCGGCCTCGGCGCTCTGCCCGTCAAGCGCATCCAGACCCGCAGCGACCGGCGCGACGCCTATGGCAGCGGACGCAGTGCGCGCGTGCATGAAGTGCCGGAAGACATTGCCGTCACGCCGCGCATGTATCAAAAGCTCGCCGCCAAAATCGAGGGCAAGCCCGAGGAGCGCATCCTCAGCTATTTAATGCTGCGCTCGCTCAAGCAGGCGCGCTATTCCGAAATCAACGAGGGGCATTTTGCCCTGGCCGCGCCCAGCTACACCCACTTCACCTCGCCCATCCGCCGCTATCCCGACCTCATCGTCCACCGCATTACCAAGGCGCTGCTCCACGAGGGTGTGCATGGCGAGGGCGAAGTCGCGGAAGGCCGTCAAAGCTCACCCTGGACCCACCCCAATGAAGGCTTGGCTGGCATTGTGATTCACCGCGGAAAGACGCCGGATCAAGCGCCCGGCTTCCCCGGCGAGCCTCCCATCCCGGAGGCCGAACTGGCGCAGATTGCCGAGGAGACCAGCGTCACGGAACGCCGTGCAGCCGAGGCTGAGCGCGAACTTGTCGAGTGGAAAAAGGTGCGCTTCATGCAGGACCGCGTCGGCGAGGAATTCGCCGCCCTGGTGCTGAACCCCACCAAGTACGGCCTCTTTGTCGAGCTGACCGATCTCTTCGTCGAAGGTCTTGTGCCCATTGACACCATGCGCGACGACCGCTACACCTGGCGCGAAAACACCCACGAAATTATCGGTGAGCGCACCAACCGCCGCTTCCGCGCCGGTGACCGCGTCCAAGTCGTTCTGGACCGCATCCTCGCCCAGGAACGCAGGCTGCAGTTCTCCATTGTGGAAGAAGGCCTTCCGCTCACCGGCAAAATTGCTCCCAAAGCCCACCCCAGGGCCAAGAAAAAGAAGGGCACCGCCGCCCCCGTGCGTTCCTTCAGAGCCAGGAATAAATCAAGCAAAAAAAGTCGGCGTCACTAGACACGGCACGGAAGCCTTTTACCGGTTGGCCTGCTGCTCGGCCAGTTTGCCAATAATGGGCAGCTTGATGCGCTTGCCGTTCGCTGCGTTGATCACCACGATAATCCAGACCACGAACAATGCCAGACCCACCAATTGCACCAGCGTCAACGTCAGGAAAACGGCCGCCGGTAGCAGATTCTCTATCAGCCTGACCAGAATGTCGATTACCGCCCAGCCAACGAAAAAGAAAATCGACTGCCAGGCGTGGAAACGCACAAACGAGCTTCTCTTGTAGGGCTCGATAAGCAGAAATACCAGTGCGGGAATAATGGTGAGGTAGGCAATGCCGCCTGCTCTGTTATCGGAGAGGCCGGACGGATTCACATCGGACATGGAGAACTCCTTGGCGTCAAGGCGTTCCAACCGCAATAGACCGGTATTGGAAGGCCGGAGCACGCCAAGTGAAGTGTGAGCCTGTTCCCGCCCATCGGAACGGTCACAATTGCTCAAGCAGGTGCGCATCGTTGTTGCGCACGTTCCCAGCCCGGTCGTTCACCGGCTACGCGGAGCAATGTGCTCCGGGTGCAGTTCGGCGCAGGGCAATCGCATTTGGATTTCTTACCGATAGATCGCGGGTTGCGAAACTGATTTGGGAGACATAATCCAATTTTGTGATGCCGAAAACTGCCATTTCGGGGGCAGTGTGTGGGCAAATTAACACCAGATGGAGTCGAA
>JARLGF010000085.1 GCA_031296165.1 Occallatibacter sp.
CTAGGGAAAGTAAGTCTCAAACTCAAAAGTGATCAAAGTCGGTGCTGCCTGCCGATCCTTCAAATCGCGCTTCCAGTAATGGTTTGAGGTTCTACCAGCCACGTCTTGGACCCCAACACATGGACCCAATACCACGCGTGAGAGCGCATGAGCACTCCTCCGTGCAACCCACTGTGCATTGGGTGCCATCAACATTGCACTGACCGAAGGGCTGCGTGCTGAATCTAGGTTGACGTGGCCGGGATCGAACCGCCGAGCCGAGAAAACCGCGTCCCGCGTCGGCATCTCGGGCGTGATATAGGTGGCCGTAGGCCTGGTGAAACGTCAGCGGAACGCGCTCCCCGGCTTCACTCCCAGCTTTTTGAAAAGGAGCGCCGCAGGACAAAAACCGGTAAACGCAGACTGGAACATTACCGGGCCAACCCAAGCAGTAAGCAACAACCACGCCGGAGAGAATAATCGAGAAAGTGCCAAGCTGATCAGAATCATGGATCCCGCAAAGACGAGAACAGTTCGATCGAGATTCAATTCAGCCTCCTTTGGCTTTCGGGTTTTCGAGCGCGGCCAGCATGGTGTCCCAGGCCAACGTGGCGCATTTCTCCCGTACCGGATAGTCGCGCACGACCAACAGCATGGCGAGCCGCTCCAGTTCGTACTCCATACCGTTTAATGGCGCCTCCTCCCGGCCGGTGGCCAGGGCGTGAAAGCGATCGAACAGGCTTTTCGCCTGGGCAGGCGTCTTTCCCACCAGCACTTCGGTCATCAAGGAGGCCGACGCTGTCGCTATGGCGCAGCTCTGCCCGTCGAAAGCGACGTCGCGGATCACGCCTTCGTCATCGGTCTTGAGGAACACGACCACCTCATCTCCGCAGGACACGTTTTCTCCACGGGCCAGATGGCTGCAATTGGCCATGGCGCGGCGGTTGCGCGGGCGCCGGCCGTGGTCGAGGATCACTTCCTGGTAGAGATCGCGAAGATCGAGGCTTCCGCTCATCGTACGAACACGGCCTCCACCCTTTCCAGCGCCTCCGCCAAGGCGTCCACCTCGGCGCTCGTGTTATAGAGCCCGAACGAGGCCCGCGTGGTCGCCGCAACGCCGAACCGCGCCATCACCGGCTGTGCGCAGTGATGTCCCGCGCGAACGGCCACGCCCCGGCTGTCCAACACGTGCGCGATGTCGTGCGGATGGACACCGTCCAGGATGAACGAGAGGACGGAAGCCTTGTGTGCCGCAGTGCCCACGATGGTGAGCAACTTGATCGCGGACAACCGCTGCGTCGCGTAGCCGAGCAGGCTTGCCTCGTGGGCGCCGATGCGCCCGAGGCCGAGATCGGTCAAGTAGTCAATCGCCGCGCCAAGCGCAACAGCTTGCGCGATGGCTGGTGTTCCGGCTTCGAACTTGGCGGGCAGGGGAGCGAACGTCGTCTTGTCGAAGGTGACGCTGGCGATCATGTCGCCGCCGCCTTGGTAAGGCGGCATGGCGTCGAGCAGTGCCTCCTTGCCGTAAAGCACGCCGATCCCGGTGGGTCCGTAAAGCTTGTGGCCAGAAAAGACAAAGAAATCGCAATCGAGCGCCCGCACGTCGATTCCCATGTGCACCACCGATTGAGTGCCGTCGATCAGCACCTTGGCCCCAGCCGCATGCGCCGCGCGGGTCATCTCGGCGACGGGAAGCACCGTGCCCAGCGCGTTCGACACCTGGGCAAAGGCTGCCAAACGTGTGCGCGGACCCAAGAGCCGGCTAAAATCCTCCAGCGGCACTTCGCCAGCGTTGTTGATGGGTGCGACCTTCAGCACGATGCCCTTCTTCTCGCGCAGCATCTGCCACGGCACGATGTTGGCGTGGTGCTCCAGGCCGGTGATGAGCACCTCGTCGCCTTCCTTCAGGTAAGCCTCGCCGAAGCTGGCGGCCACCAGGTTAATCGCCTCGGTGGCGCTGCGCGTGAAGACGATTTCGTGCTCGTGCCGCGCGTTGAGGAAGGCCGCAACCTTCCGCCGCGCGTCCTCGTATCGCTCGCTCGCCCTTTGACTCAGAAAGTAGAGTCCGCGATGGATGTTGGCGTAATCTTCGGCATAGAACGACCGCTCCGCCTCAATCACTTGGGCGGGCTTCTGCGCCGAGGCGGCGGTGTCCAGATACACCAGCGCACGGCCGCGCACCAACCGGTGCAGGATCGGGAAATCGGCGCGGATGGCTTCGACGTCATAGGGCGTGTCGCCATGTGGCTGTCGTTCGGTAAACAGCGCACCATCGTCCTCACCCACACCCGGGGCATTGTCCTTGGAAACAGACTTTTCAACGTCCCAAATTTGGAGAGCGCCCGGTGCCGTGTTCATTTGCGTCCCACCGCCGCCAGCGCCGGCTGCTTGAACACCACCGTCGTGAAAAACTCGATCATCAACCCGAATATCGGATTGCCAATGAGCAGGTTGACCACCGGCAGCGTTCCCAGGCCCATGTTCATGAAAAGGAAATAGGAGAAGATCGATCCCACCGCCAGCCCCATCACGATGCCGTTCCAGGCCCAATGAAGTTTCAGCCCAGACGTGCCGACAGCGAAGCCCATCACGGCCCGATTCAATAGGACCCACACCACATTGACGGCCGTGAACTTCAGAAAGCCGCCATGAATTCCCGCCGCTGCGCAAAGTACACCCGCGACCAGGCCGAACAGTACTGAAATTAGAATCCGCTTCATAGAACCTCCTCCGCTCCGGGCAGAAATGCCCTGGCATTCGAGTTAGTGACACGCCCGAACTGTGATGTCTCTCTAATCCATTCCGTCAGTTCGGTGGGACTCATCCTTATTCCTTGTTACGCACAACACTGAAAAAAGTCTCATGCGATCTAGATCGGGTCACGGCAGCGGCGCAGGCGCACCGCGGCGGCGAGGTACGCAGCGGGGCCTTCAACAAGCGTCGGTTTCTTTTACCACTAGCCGTAAGCTTCAGGGTCAGCCCACTTCCATGCGAGCCAGACAATCACCGACATGCATATGACTTCTATCGTTGCAAAGAAAACGTAGTATGGGCGCGCCTGTTCGCCCGCTATGACGGCTACCATGTTTATTGCGGCTACAATGATGTTTGCCCAGCGGTTGGCCTTACGTTGTAAAACCCGAGACAACAGGACCATGGCGATCGGCGTCTCCATTAAAATTGCGCCTGCCAACAAACCTCCGGGAGGCAGGGGAACTCCCTGCATTACTCTTCGGATTGGCGACGCAGGATCCATCAAAGAAAGAATGTCCGCATAAACCATATTGAAAAGCACAAATATCCATAATGTTGAAAGCTTTGCTTCCGTATCCATTCCGGGCGTCTGTTTGTCTGGATTCATTTTTCTCCGTTTCGAGCCTAGCCAACGGTTGATCCCAGGGCATGGCGCGCTACCATCGCCGTCACACCGCAGTGCCAGCCTGCTCCTTCCAACGTTGAACGTTCACGCCGATCACGAGGAGCCACAGGGTCAGCGATATTTGCCCGACGCCGGGAAATATCAGAATGTAGGGCTGCAGAGACTGCGCGAGCGGCGGTGATAGGAACGTCAGATAACTCAAACCGGCAAGTATCATCAATACACCAGTGATTCGCGGCAGAAAGGTCGACCTGAAAATGAGGTAGCCGATCAGGAGGCAATACAATCCGAAGAATACCAGGCCGATGCTGTGGTAGGCTGCGGCGCGCAGTCTGAGAAACACGAGCGCCAGCGCCTGCAGCTGTTCCACATTGAATGCCCTCAAGTACGGCGTACCGCCCAAGAGAACCAAGGGAGCGAGATGAAAAAGGCTGCTAACAGCCTGAACAGCACATGCCACCAAGCTAAAAAACGCTGCGACCAAAGAGACGCTGCGGTTCACCGGCTTAAATAATTCATATAAGAGAGCCGTCAAAGCGACATAGGACGCGAACGCGAGGATGTCGGCTGCAAAACCCCACCGCCATAACGACTCGTGCGCCAGGATGTTGGTCGCGGTAGCTGCCGCGCCGTCAGATACAACCAGCCGGTTACGAACGAAAATCTCGACGAACATCCTTGTCAATGTGGTGACCAGGTAAAAGGCACCGGCAATCCTGGCCTTAAAACGCGGCGATGCTCCTGCAATCCGTTCCATCCTTGCAGCTGTGCTCATATTCGTTTCTCCCTCTGCGAAGTATTGAGTGAAGACTGCATGCGAATCAGATCGGTTCGCGATACCGTCGCAGCCGCACCGCTGCGGCGAGGAACGCCGCGGTGATTGCCAGTCCGATCCACAAACCCGGACTGATCAGGAACTGAACTGGAGCGAGTTGTGTCAGCGAATCCATTGACATGCTACCCGCCGTGGAAGCGGCACCTCCTGAGCCGCCCCCGATGCGGTTCCCCAGCATGGCGGCGAAATGCGCAGTGTTGAAGGCAATCTTCTCGACGACGCCGATGGCGAGCAGCGGTAACCCGGCCCATAGAAATGGCGCGCGCGGCGCCCAGCCTGACACCAGCAGCAGCCAGCCGAAGATTGGTGCATACCAGAGCCCATGAATGGCCAGAAGGTGGTAGAGCAGCATCAGCGACATGTGCCACAACGGCAAATGGCTCCACAGCGGCGCGACACTCACGCCGCTTCCCAGCAATACCGCGGTGCTCAGCAGCAGCATGATCCATTGCGTCACAACGGTGATCGCAAAGGTTACCAGCGGAAGAATCACCAGCGGAATGCTCGCCTTAGAGAGCACTGTCGTGAGATCGGAAACCGGCAGCGACTTCCAGAACAGAATGCTGCGATCGCGACGTTCGCCGTACAGCGCGTCGAGACAGTAAAACACCGCGACGATAAAAGTGGTCCCCATGATCAGAAGCGCAGCGAAGTTGTACGGTTGCTGGATGAGCTCGTGCTGCTGCATGGGGTTGAGCGCCAACGCGCCACGCATCTTGTCCGGCAGATGAACCGTACTGATCAGAAATCCGACCAGAATTAGCGCCGCGACGGCCAGCGGCGCGATATAGATCGAACGGCTCTCCCACAATTCGCGTCGCACCGACCAGTACATGCGCCGAGTCGCCGAGATGACTGCGGGTGCGGGGACTTGCGAGTCGAGAGGAGCCTCCGGCATGGCGTTCGATTGAGGATTCATCTAGCCGCTCCTTGTGCTTGACCGGCCTGATTGCCAATCACACCAACGAACACATCAGCGATGCTGGGCGTGCGCACTTCGCCAAGGCTGGCGAGTTGCTGGCGATCCACTTGATCGAACAGCAGGACGCCGCGGCCGAACACCTGGCGCTCGAGAATCGGCTTGAGCGCCCGTGCTGCGGCCACCTGCTCGGGATGCACCGTCAGTTCCACATAGCGCCGCTCGAATTCTTCCATGCTGCAATCGAGCACGATGCGGCCGCGGTTGATGAACATCAGATCGGTGAGCACATGCTGCACCTCTTCCACCTGATGTGTGGTCACGACGATGGTGCGGCTGCAATCGAAGTAATCGTTCAGCAGGGAATCGTAGAACTGCTTGCGATACAGGATGTCCAGGCCCAGCGTCGGCTCGTCCAGCACGAGCAATTTCGCGTCAATGGCCATGACCAGCGCGAGGTGCAGTTGCACCACCATGCCCTTTGACAATTCCCTGACCTTGCTGGTGCGCATGATGTTCGTTTTTGCAAGAAAACCTTCCGCCTTGGCGCGGTCGAATCGCGGATGCACGCCGGCGAGGTAGTCGAGCGCCTGCGAAACGCGCAGCCAGCGCGGCAATACGGCGACATCGGCAATGAAGCAGACATCGCGCACGAGCAGATCGCGCTCCGTCCAGGGGTCGCGCCCGAGCACCTTCAGCTCTCCTTGATACTGCGTGAGGCCGAGAATCGCGTTGAGCGCGGTGGTCTTGCCAGCGCCATTGGGGCCGATCAATCCAAGGATGCGGCCCTCTTCGACACGCAAATTGACGCCATCCAGCGCGACGGTTGTGCCGAAGGTCTTGCGGAGTCCGTGTGCTTCTATGCATGCCATGGCTCTATGGTTTCTCCTTCTCAGCATCTGACTTTGCAGCATCCGAGGACGACGGGCGGCCAGGGCCAGCCTCCAGCAGTTCCTCCGGTTTCAGCCCCAGCCGCTGAATGGTTGCGTAGACCCGGGGCCATTCTTCCGCAAGGAACTTTTGACGTTCGCCTTGCAGCAGCAAATTGCGCGCGCCGGCATTGATGAACATGCCGCGTCCTCGCTTCGTCTCGACAAGCTGCTCGTCAACCAGTTGTTGATAGCCCTTCAGGACCGTCAGCGGATTGACACGATATTCCGCCGCGACATTGCGCACCGACGGCAACGGATCGCCTTCTTTCAACACGCCGTCGAGAATCATCGCCACGACACGGTCGCGAATCTGGCGGTAAATCGGCTGATTGTCGTTCCACTCAGGATCCATCATGTGTTCTAGATTGCCATCACGAGAGATACTCTCCCGTCATTTTGTCCGCTGCAAGTCGAAGTGCCCGCGGACTGACGTCTTTCCGTCCGGGGCCATGAAGGTCCAGTCCTCAGTGTGATGGTTGGCGTCTATCATGGTGAACATTGCATGCTGCATGTGTCCATACTGCAGATTACCGGCGACGTCGAGAAAATCGAAGTCCACCGTTTTTCCGTCCGGCGACGTCCTGGCCGCCATACGAGGCCGATTGCCCGCATCGCAATAATGCGTCAGGAGCAGGCGATCATTGTCCATGTAAAGCATGGTGATCGGGTCGTCAGGTCTGCCCTCGATCTTCATCTCATGCAGAAGCGCATTCCCCATGGAAGTCACTCGCAATGTGACTTGCACATGCTTGCCGTCTGCCTCCGGTGTGGGCGGGTAAGTCTTCACCGTGCCTTCCCAGGAACCTGCCAGTGCTTTCAGTTGGTCGAATGACTTTTGCGCGTCGGACTGGGCAAAAGCCACGGTGGAAAGCGCCATCAGAACAACGACAGACAACATTACACGAAGGGATTTCATATTTCATTCTCCTCAAGCTTCGCTATTCTCGGGCCAGGTTTTCCCTCGCCTACTCACGTGCAAGCGATCACCTTTGATCGCCCACTGCGCCTCCTCGGATTCCTCGCGAAGCATGGCCTTCCGAACTTCAAAAGGGCACCCAGGCTATCTACTGCTATAGTTAACTACAACACTGGACAAAATGCAAGCCATTTTCTGACTTATTTTCCTGCCCTTCCCGCCCCAATCTGCATAGGGCATAGGGCACTCGTGGTCAGTTGGCAGGATCCTTCTTTGGCTGGCAGGCCTTCTCCTCGCGTTCGATAGCGTTGTGTTTTCAAACTAGCATCACTAGGATTTCCATCCCGAATCATGACCCCACATCCCGGGGGCACTGCCCCAGCCCATCAAGACGGTTGATCGGGAGACAGCTTTAGACATTCGAAGGTTACCGGCCGCGTTCGAGAGATAAGATCTCGTTTTTCCGCCGAAGGTTTACACATGAGGGTGACGAGGTCGCCTGGAGCCGTTCGTTAGGATTCCGTTCTTCGAGACAACGGTGTGCCTGGGGATTTTGCGAAAGAATGCATTGGGCATTCCAGCTTGCGGACAACATGCCGTCACAGCACATCCATTCCGAATCTCCTGAGTGAGGAGTGCCGGAAGTGAGACTGCCCAATCCGTTGTTGGACCCAAATGGACCCAATCTGCAGCAAAACAAAGCAGCGTAAGTGATTGAATGGAAAGGTCAGGGCAAGTGGATTTGGACCACTGACCTC
>JARLGF010000086.1 GCA_031296165.1 Occallatibacter sp.
CATTCCGGCGCGGCGGATGAGACATGGGGCAGCCGGGACAGTTCGATGTTTCCAGTGCCACCCCCCCCTCCCCCTATGTATTTAATCAAGTTATTCATTTTTAAAGAGATAACAGAGGGCCATCGCCGTAAGAATTCGATTCTAAAGGAGTTATACGCAAAAATTAGATAACAAAGGGCTTACGATCATTTTTCGGCTCTTTTTGAGTTTTTCGTACTGCAATACGGTATTGTTGTATAACTGCATCGGGTTGAAAACACCTTTGATGGCGTCCCTTTGCGGCCCGGCGCACAGATTCGCCTTTTTGGGATGGACAGGTGGATCGGTGATCAGGCCAACTGCCTGGCTCAAAAAGACACTATGGATCAATTGTGCGCCTGGGTGGGGTAATTATCTGCAAACTTCTGCGGTGCGGCAGACACGCGGCTCGTTTTTGATTCGTGGTCTCCCCGGTGCCCAACAGCGAGGCACCCGATCATTTTGGACGGTCAGGGCTGAGCCACCCGTGAAAATCGGCGAAATGCGGCGCTGCAGAGGCAGTGAAACCTGCTCGCCAGCGCGTCATTTCGGATGGATTGGCACTTTTTGGCGTATTTTGCCCGCAAAAACATCGTGCCAGGCGGCTCTTTCTTCCACCCCTGCGACGAAAACCCGTCGCCGGGGACCCCGGTTCCACCCCTGCGACGAAAACCCGTCGCCGGGGACCCCGGTTGAGGAAACGGCCACTTGAGATTGCCGGCAAAGTGAATTTAGCGATTCCAGGGAAAGACCCCGTGGTTGAACAGGCTGCGGAAAAAGGCTGTTTCCAAGCCAAAAGCCCGAAAAGCAAAACCTCATTGGCTAAAACCAACGTTTATTTTCAGCAACTTGCGGCACGGCTGAAGCCGTGCCCTTTCAAGGCACAGAGTTTTTCCGCAGCCTGTGAAGCCGTACCCTTTCAAATCTGTCTCTGTCGGCAATTCAATGATCCAAATGCAATTGCCCTGGCGTTTGCCCTATTTTCAATACCCTGTTCCCTGTTTCTCATGCTCTACACTCGACTTCAGGACGATTTCGTTTCAAGTTTCCTGCCGAGGTCCATTCCGTTGAGAAGAATCCATCTGTCCGCGCTCACTGTTTCCGCATTTCTGCTGCTTGTGCTTGCACCGGCTTTGCCCGCGCAGGCTCCTGCCGGCGCTGCTGCCCCTGCCGTTTCCGCCGCGGACAGCAGCAAGGCTCTCAACGCCCTGTTCCACGATTACTGGGAAGACGTTCTGCAGCACGCCCCGGAGTTTGCCTCGACGCTGGGCGACAAGCGCTACAACGACCAGATCTCCGACGAGTCCGTGAAGGCCTATAACGCGGAGTTGGAACGCCAGCAGGGCTTCCTGATGCGGCTGGCCGCCATTGACACCACCGGGCTCAGCAACCAGGAAAAGACCAGCAGCGATCTGCTGATGCGCACCTTCACCGAGAACACCGAGGCCGCAGAGTTTAAGCCGTGGGAGATGCCGTTGAACCAGATGGGCGGCATCCACACCGAGTGGCCGCAACTGGTGGCCGAACTCAGCTTCACCTCCGTCAAGGACTACGACGACTGGATCGCCCGCCTGCACGCGATTCCCCGGGCCTTCAGCCAAGTGACGGAAAATATGTCCATCGGCGTGGAAGACCGGCGCGTGCCGCCGAAATATCTACTGGAAAAAGCGCTCGTTCAGGTGAAGGAGCTGGCCAACCAGAAGCCGGAAGACTCGCCGCTGGCGCTGCCGCTGAAGAAGTTTCCCGCCTCCGTCTCCGCGGCCGAGCAGGAGCGGATCAAAACGGAGATGCTAGCCGCGATCGGCAAGGAAGTGCTGCCCGCCTACCAGCGTTTTGCCCGTTTTCTTGAGGCCAGCTACGTCCCCGCCGGCAGGGAAAAGCCCGGCGTCTCTTCCCTGCCCGACGGCGCAAAGTATTATGCCTTCCTCATCCGCCGCACCACCACCACGAACCTGACCGCGGACCAGATTCACCAGATCGGATTGGACCAGGTCAAGCGCGACGAAGCGGAGATGCTCGGAATCGCGCAGAAGCTGGGCTTTGCCGACCTGAAGAGCTTTCGCGCCAGCATCAAGACCAATCCCAAGCTGAAGGCCACGTCGGCCGCGGCGTTGCTGGACGCGTATCGCGGCTATCTCGGGCCCATGCAGGCCAAGCTGCCACAACTCTTCGGCCGTCTTCCCAAGGCGCCTTTTGAGGTTGTCGCGGTTCCCGATTACCTGGCAAAGAACTCCGCTCCCGCTTATTACGAGGCGGGCGCGCCGGACGGCAGCCGCCCGGGACGCCTGTTCATTGACACGTACGACGCCACCAGCCGCAATCTCTACTCCGTGGAGGACATTGCCTACCACGAAGGCATTCCCGGCCACCATTTGCAAATTTCCATTGCCCAGGAGATGGAGGGGCTGCCCACCTTCCGCAAGCATGAGCACTACACGGCCTATACCGAGGGCTGGGGGCTCTACGCCGAGCGGCTGGGAAAAGATGTGGGCTTCTACCAGGATCCCTACTCCGACTACGGGCGCCTGGAGGGCGACATCTGGCGCGCCATCCGCCTGGTGGTGGACACCGGCGTGCACTCCGAAGGCTGGACCCGCGAGCAGATGGTCGCGTACTTCCACGACCACTCGAATATCGACGAGCCCAGCATCCAAGCCGAAGTGGACCGCTACATTGCCTGGCCCGGACAGGCCCTGGCTTACAAGATCGGCCAGCTCAAAATTCTGGAGCTGCGCGACCGTGCGCAGAAAGCGTTGGGCGCCAAGTTCGACATCCGCGCCTTCCACGACCAGGTGCTGGACTCCGGCGCCTTGCCGCTGGACGTGCTGGACGCGCGGATCGATGGCTGGATTGCGCAGCAGAAGGCTGCTGCTCAGTAGGACTGTACGGTCACGCTGAGGTCGATGCCGCGGATGGCGCAGGCGATGGGCTGCAAGATGGTTTACGGGATTGTGCCCATGGGCGGGAAGACGCTGGAGGCGCATCGGCCGTGGGTGAGCGTGCTGGGAGTGGGGCGGAAGTAACTGGAACTGGCCGCATAGATTCGGTCCTGGGGCAAGAGTGTTTTCCGGGACCCTGGGGCGTTTGCCGGGACGGATGTTCCTGAGACGGACTTCCGGGGGGTGAAGGGCACAAATGCACAATTGCCGTCTCAGGTGGGGCTTAACAAGTGCCGACGCATCGTATCCTCGCCTTATCTGAAGAGAGTGGGAAACCCGCAGCGAAGCGATGTAGTTGGAAGAAGACTTGGCTGGGGAGTTTTGCTGCTGGGTGCAGCGATCAAAAAAGGAACTCACGATGACGATTAGACACGCTGGAGTCATTCTGCTGATGACGATCTTGACCTTGAGCGGAACCTCACGAGGACAAGCCACGACGGCCCTGAAGGCCGGCGCCTCGGCCGTGCCGATTACGCCCTTCGGCAAAAACGCCGATTGGGATGGCCCGATTACCCCTAGCGGAGTTTGGGGAGAAAGTTTCACAGACAGCAACCATAACGGACACTGGGATCCGGGTGAGCCATTCGTCAACGATCCCCGGGATGTTGCGCTCGATCCCGCGTCGCGCGGCAGATATAACGGGATTTTTCTGGCCGGCTTCGGCAATGGCCGCATGGCCACAGGCAAGCACGACGATCTATGGGCTCGATGCCTGGTGCTGGACTCCGGCACGACGCGTATTGCGATTGTGTCTGTGGATCTGGTCGGCTACTTCCAGAATGCGGGCTACTACGGAATCGATCAAGTGCGAAAGCTCCTCGATCCACAGCTTGGAATTCAGGAAATCGTTTTGAGCAGCACGCATGACCACGAGGGGCCCGACACGGTTGGAATGTGGGGAAGCAACCCGGTCAGCGGCGGGACCTTCCCCTTGTATCTGAAGTTTGTAGATCGCCAGATCGCACGGGCAATCACCCTGGCAGCACAGGCTTCGGTTCCGGTGCGGATGAAATTGGGCGCTACCAATTCCCAGTCCTCGCCTGCCCTGGCCGGCCTGCAAACTCGAACCGGCAAAAGGCCGCCGCACTTTTTTGACGAGGAGTTGCGGGTCATGCAGTTTGTGTCTATCGATACTCCCGATAAAGGTAAGACTGTGGCTACGTTGGTCAACTGGAACACGCATCCAGAGTCAATGGAAAGCGACAACACCATGCTGACATCGGATTTTCCCGGGACGGTTCGCGACGAGATCGAGAAGCGCTATGGCGGCACAGCCATCTATGTTTCCGGCGATCTGGGCGCGGTAGAAATTGTTGACTTCGATGACCCCGGATACCGTACCAGGTTCGATGGAAAGGACTACCCGGAGGTCAAGGATCACAGGGCGGCTAGCTTCACCTTTGCTCGAACCGAAGCTATCGGCCAGGAAGTTGCGAAAGCCGCGGTCGAGGCGATTGAAAAAGCCGAGTGGAGCCCGGTTCCAACATTGTCCGTCCAGAAGCGGGAACTGCGGGTTCCCATGGACAATCCGGGCTTTAAGTTCCTGGCCACTGAAGGCGTACTCGCCCATATTCCCGGCTTCGATGCGGAGGGTGGTCCGCAGGCGGTGAGCACCATCTATTCTGTGCGGTTAGGCGAGGCGCAGATCATCACCGTGCCGGGAGAACTCTTCCCGGAAGTTTTCTACGGTGTAGCCAGGCACCGTCGCGTGGATTGCCCCAAAGCCGACACGGGCCGCCCCCCGGAACCGGCGGTTCGAGACTTCATGGACGCCAAATACAAGTTTGTGTTCGGTCTGTCCCCCGACGAACTGGGCTACTTCGTCCCCGGATACGACTCTCATGCTCCTACCTTCGACCCTGCAAAAGGACTCGAAGAGTCAAAAGATGCATGCGCCGGGGCGCCGGATCACTACCACGAAACAAACTCGGCCAGTTCAAAACTTGCGGCCGCCTGGGCTTGCACAGCGATCGAGTTACTGGGAAGCACAACCACTGAGTTCCCCGCCTGCGGCAGGTAGGGAACATCAGCATCCCAGTTCTCGACCGAATGGACAACAACCTATTGAAACTTCACATCTATAGCCCCCGGTTTTATTGGACACTCTGCGCTACGGGACCCGGCCCAGAGGGTGCTCTGCCGTGCTCTTTGTAAACGCTCATTATGCAACCGTTCCCGGGACCAGAACATCTCCGCATGGGCACGCTGCAGACTGAACGCCGCGATTGGAGGCTGAGCCTGGAGAACTCAAGTCAGGACACTGCCCACGGAGGGGCATCACAGAAAGCCAATATCCGGTCATGGTATCCTTAACAGTTCCCAGAGGCGACTATTCTGTTCGCCGCCCCAATTTATTTGCCTGTGCATCCACTGCATCGGCTGGAGATAATTGCATGAAGCGTTTGTTGGTTCTGGCATCACTCATTTGCGCCTCCGCGTGCGGCCTGTACGCGCAGGTCGTCGATACAACAGTTTGCGACATTCTCAAGAATCCGGTGTCGTTCAATGGCAAGATGGTTCGCATCAAGGGCACGGTTACTGCCGGGTTCGATCAGTTTGCAATTAAGGACGTCAGTTGCGCCCAGGACGTGAACTCGATCTGGCTGGCCTACCCGGAGAAGAGCAAGGCCAAGGCGGGTCCGGCGGCGATTGTGCAGATGCAGCCGGCGCGCAATTTCGGCGGCACGTATACTGCGCCGACGCGGACGCCGGTCTCTCTGCAGAAGGACGGGGAGTTCAAGAATTTCGATTCCCTGCTGGCAACGCCCCACGACCACGGGAACGGCATCTGCATCGGATGCAGCCGCTTTGAAGTGACGGCAACGCTGGTGGGCCGGCTTGACGGCGTGGCCAGCGCGGCCATAACGCGCGATGCGACAGGCCGGATCACGGGCCTGGGCGGCTTTGGCAATATGAACGCATACGCCGCGCGCCTGGTGCTGCAATCGGTTTCCGGTGTCACCTCCAAGGAGATCGACTACTCGAAGACCGACTACATGAAGGGCCACGCGGTTTCCAAGGGACCGACGACTGTCATGTCCTCACATACGGTCATTCAGGATCCTCTTTTCACCTTGCAACAGTTCGCAACCGGCCTGGGAGGCGCCACTGGTGCGGCCGATATTCAGCGTGCGGCGGATGCCTACGGCCCGCATGGCTCGCACGTTGGCGTAAACGTGGCAATCTCGTACAACGAGACAAACGAAGCCTCAGAAAAACTGGAAGTGCAGAGCGGTGTGGAATCCCCGGATGGCGTGATCTACGATTGCGCCTTTAACCATAACCGCTTAGAGGGCGATGCGCTCATCCTGGCTCTGGTCCATATTGGCAAGCACGCCGCGGATGTGCGCGCCCCCCTGCCGGGAGCCGCACAGGCCAATCTCTTTGCGAATGAATACAACTCCTGGATCATTACGGCGGAAGTGGCCGCCATCAACCGTCAGAATTCTTTGTCGCTGCCTGGCGGCTTTGAGATCTGGAACACGGAATGGGCGGCTGACAATCCCACCGAGCATGTGGACGAGGGAGTCACGGGCTACCTCACCAAGGAAGCGTTCCTCATCAAGTAAACCCGCGCCGCATTGCCCTGGGGTCCCGTGCCATATGGCTGGGACCCCAGGCCGCATCCAGGCATAAATGCACGGATTGTTCTGCGTTGATCCGCGTAACGTATCCAGCACAAGGGAAAAGGAAAATCATGGCGGAGATAGCTGTAGAAGCAACTGAAGTACCTGCGCAATTGCCGCATGTGCGCGTAGCCGTACTGGGCGCAGGCAAGATGGGGGGCATTCTGCTGCAGGCCTTCCTGAAGCAGCATCTGTTTGCCCCCGACCAGATTCACGCCACCGTGGGACACGCCGAGCGGGCGCTTGCGCTCAGCACCCAGTGGGGCGTAGACGTGAGCACGAACAACCTGGAAGCGGCCAGCAAGGCCGACCTGATCCTGATCGGCGTCAAGCCTTTCCAGGTGCCGGACCTGATAGCGGAGATTCGCCCCGCGCTGACGGCCAAGAAGACCCTGGTTTCCTTTGCGGCGTCGGTGAAGACCCGTTCCATTGAAGAGGAGGCGGGGTTGGAGATTGCCGTGGTCCGCGCCATGCCCAACACTCCCTCAGCCCTGGGAGCGGGCGCAGCGGCGCTTTGCCGCGGGCGCTTTGTCTCCGACGAGCAGATGGAACTGGCGAAGCGCATGTTTGAAACCGTGGGCCGCGCGGTGGTGGTGGACGAGAAGCACATGGACGCCGTGACCGGACTCTCCGGCTCCGGACCGGCCTACATCTACATCATCATCGAGGCCTTGGCCGAAGCCGGCGTGAAGGTGGGCCTGCCCCGCGACACGGCCACGCAACTGGCCGCGCAAACAGCCTTTGGCGCCGCCAAGATGGTGCTGGAAACCGGCTATCATCCGGCCTTGCTCAAGGACGCGGTGACGACTCCGGCCGGCTGCACCATCGACGGCATACTGGAACTTGAAGAAGGCGGCCTGCGGGTTACGCTGATTAAGGCCGTGATGCGCGCGACCGAGCGAGCCAAGCAACTGGCTGCCGGTTGACCACCTGCGGTGGTGCAGACGCGCTTCGCGCCTTTGGTTACGTGCTGCCGGATCGTCCCGGCCCCACAGTACAATCCTTTCCGCCTCAGCAAGGAGAAGCGATGAACATCAAGGAATGCGCAAGAAGAATGCGCAAGGCTGGCCGATGGATGACCTTCATCCCGGTCGGCATCACGATTCTGGCCGCCGTTGCCGACGCCATCAACACCTACCGCAGCTTCGGCGGCTACGAGCCGAATCCCGGGATGCTGGAGTTGTTCGCCTTTGCAGTTCCCGGCGCCCTGCTGTGGCTTGCGGGATGGATCTTCGAAGGCCTGGCGCAGGACGCAAAATAGCTGCCCACGCAGGCCGACATACCTGCGCGGTCCGATGGCCGCGGCCCATCGGACCGCGGGCTTGCTGACTTGCACAGCCGATCTGCTACTCTGCTTTCTTGACCATCCAGCGCCCAACCTGGCTTCCTAAATACCTGCCGGAACTCGATGGGCTGCGCGGCCTTGCGATTCTGGGGGTGGTCCTGTATCACTGCAACCCCCGCCTGGTCGGCACATGGATTCACTACGCATCCCTGTGGGGTTGGTCGGGAGTGATTGTCTTCTTTGTTCTCAGCGGGTTTCTGATTACGTCAGGCCTGCTGGGAGCGCGCGACAAGCCGCACTACTTTCACAACTTTCATGCGCGCCGGGCACTGCGCATCTGGCCGGTGTACGCGCTGCTGCTGATGGTGGTCTACCTGGAGGCGCCGTGGTTCATCGGTCCTCCGGTGTGGGACGCGGTGAAGGCCGCGCCGTGGCTGGCCTACATCTTTTTTGTGCAGAATCTGTTTCACCTGGCCCTGCCGCCAGCCATAGCTCCCACCTGGGCGCTGGCCATCGAGGAGCAGTACTACTTTTTCTGGGCGCCCGCGGTACGGTTCCTGCGCCGGCCCTGGATGCTGGCCTCAGTTCTGGGGGCGGCGCTGGTTGCATCACCCTGGCTGCGCCACGCCAATCTGCACTGGCTCACGCCCACGCACACGCTGATTCACCTGGATGGAATCGCCCTGGGCAGCCTGCTGGCGCTGGCAATGTATACGCTGCCGCTAAGCCGCCGCGCCTGGCTTTGGCTGGGGCTGGGCGGCTTTGCGCTGGGCATCGCGGCCGCTGCCACCGTAGCCGGCGGTACAGCTTTCCTGGATACTGCACTGGCCGTGGGTTATGCCGGTGCGATGCTGGCCGCGATTGCCTCCAGCGGCGCGCGCAACCCGCTCAGCACCCTGCTGCGCCGCGGGCCGCTCGCCTTCTACGGCCACATCAGCTACGGCCTCTACATGATCCACATCTCAGTGTTTATCTTTTTCGGCTGGTTCGATCTTCGGATGGACCCTTATGGCACAGCCGGCAACCTTGCGGTTGTTGCCTTCCGCCTGGCCGCCAGCACGCTGCTGGCCACCGCGCTCTGGTACGGATTTGAATCACAGGTTCTCAAACTCAAGCGCTTTTTTTAAGAGCGGTTCAGGCCTCGCAATGCACTCAGACCTAGCGTGTTCAGGATCGAGTCCAGAACGAATCACTTCTATCGCCAGCGCCCGACAATCACAAACAGCGCCATAAGAAACAGCGCCAGGGTGGGCGCCGCCGATTGGTTGTGGCGCACTCGATAGATGCTTGCAACCACAGTCAAAAGCGCAAGCCCCCCAGCCGCAAACCGCACCAGTTGAACATGCATCTCAGTGTCAACCGGCGCCAACAGAGCCAGCGCTGCCGCAATCTCAAACAGCGCAACTACAAATCGCAGCTCGTACGGCAGCCCTGCGAAGCCATGCGCCTTCTCGATTGCACTCGCTGTTCCCTTCCGCTTATAAGAAAATATCCTGCTGATTCCGGCACACAGGAACACGAGAGCCACGATAAACTCTGCAAACCGATCCAGACTGCTCATTGTTCCACTCGCCTCTTTCTTCGCCTCCTGCCGTGCCTGGCAGCAAGCGTGAGTGTGGGCCGCAGTGATTCCAAGAGCCCTTGAGATGAGGGAAACATGAAGATTGTGTGAAGTCCATCAAGACGCGTAAAGATCGTGAAGATACTTTCGCTGGGAACGCTGAGTCTGTTACCGCGGCCAGCGCCCCACAATCACGAACAGGGCCAGCAGGAACAGCGTGACCGCGGGCGCGGCCTCCTCGTGGCGGCGCAGATGATATATGCCAGCGCAGACCATCAGCAGCGCCAGCCCGCCGGCCGCCAGCCGCACCAGCATGTGATCGGGACACAAGGCGCCTGGCGTCAGCACGCCCAGCGCACCCGCGATCTCTGCCACAGCAATGACGGCTGCCTGTCCGCGCGACACGCCGATCTGCCCGCCTTTCGCCCTTCCCTCAATCCTCTTCACGAGCCTTTTATAGGCAAAGAGCTTGCTGGCTCCGGTAAACAGGAACACGCCCGCCAGCAATATCTGCGCAATCCAAAGCAGACCGTTCATCGTTCTACCTGTCCCCTTTGTCAGAAACCGATTGAACCGCGGAAGCAAGGTTCATGTCAAGAGCGTTACTGTACAGCACCAGACGGGAATTTCCGCTAAAACGGGAGAGAAGGATACCGTCCCACAAGCTGGTTTTGCGTCTCACCAGCATGTGACATCAATCACCCATAACCGGAACCAGCGGCTGCTAGGCTTTTCATAGCACACAATTGGATCCTTGCGAGGTGCGCCATGATTGAAAATTCAGGCAGTGAAGCAGTAAGCACAGGCCCCCTGAGCCCGGAACTGCTGGCTAAAATGAACGCCTACTGGCGAGCCGCCAACTATCTCTCCGTGGGCCAGATCTACCTCAAGGACAATCCGCTGCTGGAGCGCCCGCTCACCCTGGACGATGTGAAGCCGCGTCTGCTGGGCCACTGGGGCACCACTCCGGGGCTCAACTTCCTCTATGTGCACTGGAACCGGCTGATCCGCGAGCGGAACCTGAACATGCTCTACATCATTGGCCCTGGACACGGCGGTCCGGGGCTGGTGGCCAACACCTACCTGGAAGGCTCCTACTCGGAAATCTATCCGCACATCGAGCAGAACAAGGACGGCATCAAGCGCCTGTTCCGGCAGTTCAGTTGGCCCTATGGCATTCCCAGCCACGTGGCCCCGGAGACGCCGGGATCGATCCATGAGGGCGGAGAGCTGGGCTACTCGCTGGTGCACGCGTACGGCGCGGCCTTCGACAATCCCGACCTGATCGTGGCCTGCGTGGTGGGCGACGGCGAGGCGGAGACGGGACCGCTGGCGACAAGCTGGCACTCCAACAAATTTCTCAATCCTTTGACAGACGGCGCGGTGCTGCCCATTCTGCATTTGAATGGCTACAAGATCGCCAATCCCACGGTGCTGGCGCGCATTCCTCATGCCGAGTTGGAAGATCTGATGCGCGGATACGGCTACGAGCCGTTCACGCTCGAGGGCGACGATCCGGTCATCCTGCACCAGCAGGCCGCGGCGGTGTTCGACACCATGCTGGACCGCATTGCCGCGATTCAGAAGGCCGCGCGCGAAGACGGCTCCACGGCCCGCCCGGCCTGGCCCATGCTGATCATGCGCACGCCGAAGGGCTGGACCGGTCCCAAATTTGTGGACGGCAAGCCAGTGGAGAACACCTGGCGCGCCCACCAAGTGCCGCTCGACAAGATTTACGAGAATCCGGAACACCTGCGCCAGTTGGACGAGTGGATGCGCAGCTACAAGCCCGAGGAACTGTTCGACGAAAAGGGAAAATTCCGCGCGGAGCTGGCGGAGATTGCGCCCAAGGGCCGGCTGCGCATGGGCATGAACGAGCACGCCAACGGCGGCCTGCTGCTGAAGCCGCTGAAGATTCCCAACTTCCGCGAATTTGCCGTGAAGATCGAAGGCCGCGGCCAGCACGACGTGGAGTCCACGCGCGTCCTGGGCCGCCTGCTCCATGCTGTCATGGAAGACAACAAGGAGCAGAAAAACTTCCGCGTCTTCGGTCCCGACGAGACCGCCTCAAACCGTCTGGGCGACGTGATTACCGGAACCGGCAAGGCCTGGATGGCGGAGACGCTGCCGGTGGACGAAAACCTGTCGGAGACCGGCCGGGTGATGGAAGTACTGAGCGAGCACATGTGCCAGGGCTGGCTTGAGGGCTACCTGCTGACCGGCCGCCACGGCTTCTTCTCCTGCTATGAAGCGTTCATTCACATCATCGATTCAATGGCCAACCAGCACGCCAAGTGGCTGAAGGTCACGCGGGGGATTCCCTGGCGCAAACCGATTGCGTCTCTCAATTACCTGCTGAGTTCACTGGTTTGGCGACAGGACCACAACGGCTTCAGCCACCAGGACCCCGGCTTCATTGACCACCTGCTCAACAAGAAGGCCGACGTGGTGCGCATCTATCTGCCGCCCGACGCCAACACGCTGCTCTCAGTGGCCGACCACTGCCTGCGCAGCCGCAATTACATCAACCTGATCGTGGCCGGCAAGCAACCCGCTCCGCAATGGCTCACCACGGACGAAGCCATTGCGCACTGCACGACTGGATTGGGCGTGTGGCCGTGGGCCTCGAACGATGCGGGCAGCCCCGAAGTGGTGATGGCCTGCTGCGGCGACGTGCCCACGCTGGAAACCCTGGCCGCCGTTTGCCTGCTTCGGGACAAGGTGCCCGACCTGCGCATCCGCGTGGTCAACGTGGTGGACCTGATGGCCTTGCAGCCCACCTCCGAGCACCCGCATGGGCTGCCCGACGAAGACTTCGATCAGCTCTTCCCGGTTGGCGTTCCCGTCATCTTTGCGTTCCACGGGTATCCCTGGTGCATTCACCGCCTGACGTACAGGCGGCACAATCACGACAACATTCACGTGCGCGGCTACAAGGAAGAGGGCACAACGACCACGCCCTTCGATATGTGCGTGCTCAACAACATCGACCGGTTCCAGTTGACGCTGGACGCCATCAAGCGCGTGCCGCGGTTGGCTGCGCAAGCCGATGCGGCCGAGCAGTGGTACTCCGAACAGATTCAACGGCACAAGCTGTACGTGGCCGAAAACGGCGACGATCTGCCCGAGATCAAGAACTGGTGCTGGCCCAAGGAACTAAGTTCCTGCTAACTCCGCGAACACGCGTCCGCCACGGCGGACGCGCTCACTCGCTAACCCGCTGATTCATTCAGCACAACTTCGAGGTGTTCTTTCATGTCGTCTTTGCCCGTACTGGTTTTGAACAGCGGTTCATCTTCCATCAAGTTTTCAGTCTATGAGGCCGGCAACGGCGATCGCACCAAGCTCGTCGAGGGCGCGGTAGACGGCATCGGCACCGATCAGGGAAAGTTCTGGATCAAGGATGCCACCGGCAAGAAGCTGGTGGATCAAACGCCGGCCCTGCCCAACCGTGCCGTCGCCTTCAAGCTGGTGGCCGACGCGCTTCACTCCGGCGACTTCCCTGCTCCCAAGGCCATCGGCCATCGCATGGTTTCCGGCGGACCAACCGTGCAGGAGAACCAGTTCATCACGCCTGCCCTGATTGACGAAATGGAGAGTTACACGGCCTTTGCGCCGCTGCACACGCCCATCGCCGTCTACATCATGCGCGAGGCCCTGCGTCTGTTTCCCGGCATTCCCAACTTTGTCATCCTGGACACCTACTTCCATCGCACCATGCCCGAGGTAGCCAAGCACATGCCGATTCCCGCGGAGTATGCCGCGATGGGCGTGCGCCGCTACGGAGCCCACGGCGTTTCCTACGAATCGATCGTCTACCAGTTGCAGCCCAACGTGCCGGAGAAGCTCATCGTGGCCCATCTGGGCAACGGCGCCTCCATCAGCGCCATCCGCAACGGCAAATGCCTCGACACGTCGATGGGCCTGACGCCCACCGGCGGCATCATCAGCGGCACCCGCACCGGCGACATCGATCCCGGCGTGCTGCTGTTCATTCTGCGCAAGATTGCCGAGACGGCCACCAGCGCTTCAGATGCCGCCGACAAGCTGGAAGTTGTCGCCAGCAAGAAGGCCGGCCTGCTGGGCGTAAGCGAACTCTCCAACGACATGCGCGATCTGCGCGACGCCATCAAGGAAGGCAACGCCAAGGCGCGGCTGGCCGTGGACAAGTTCACCTGGACCATCGCCAAGTGGATTGGCAGTTTTGTGGCGGAATTGAACGGGCTGGACATGCTGGTCTTCACCGGCGGCATCGGCGAAAACGATATCGCCTCGCGCGCCGAGATCTGCACCGACCTGGGAGCTTTGGGCATTCTGCTCGACGCGCAACGCAACGACGTACGCGGTGCAGCCACGATCTCATCGCAGACGTCGAAGGTGACGGTGCGTGTCATCCCGCCGGCCGAAGACCTCATCATCGTGAATCACGTAGTGCGCCTGCTCGGGCAGTGAGTCGATGTGACGACGCTCCGAGGCGCCCGCTCGATTCTTCTGCGCGGTTTGGCTGATCTACACTAGGGTCGGAGCCTCACGGATGACTCTTGCCGCTGCACCCGCCACCGAACACAGGCTCCCGTCCCCTGCGCTGCGCCGCTTTTCGTGGGCGGTCCTCGTGTATTTCATCGCCGTGATCCTGTGGGGCGCGCTGGTACGTGCAACCGGATCGGGCGCGGGCTGCGGCGATCATTGGCCGCTGTGCAACGGCACCTTGATGCAGCACTCGCCGCGCGTCGACACGATGATTGAATTC
>JARLGF010000087.1 GCA_031296165.1 Occallatibacter sp.
CTAACTGAGATTGATCTTCCGCAACGACGATATGCTGGTTAGGTTTCGGATTACGAAAACGCTCTTCCCAAATCTTCGCCCGTTCCGATGCAACTTCGCTATCAAGATATTTATTGGAAAGAATTCCATGATATGCACTTCTCCAATTTTCTGCATGCAATGCCGCGATTGCTATGGAATCGATTGTCTGAGCAACTCGAATCTTCACTATTCCAGTATATTTGGCCAGATAATGTACGCGACGATTGCGGATTTGCACCTGTAACAGGGTCGTCTATGAGGAACAGGCACTGTGCATTAGAGCGGTTCTCCAGACCCGAGGCAAGTGGGTTTTACTTACTGCGAACGAGAGAAGTGCAATCATTTTGAGGGGCGGTCCGGGAAGCATCAGGCCGTCCCTCATTTGCCCGGAGCGTAGCCCACCCCGCCCACCCCGCAGTTTGAACAGGTTCTGGCTGGAGCCTGCCGCGCTGGCAGTCTAAACTGGTTTGTGCCTTCAACCATGCGGGAAAACCTCGAGTATTGGCTAGTGGTGTTTATTGCGCGCGTCCTGGGGCGGATGCCGCGGGGATTGGCGCGTTGGTTTGCCGACGGGCTGGCATTCACCGTTTATTGCTGCTTTGGCCGTTTGCGCCGGGTTGGCGAGCGGAACCTGGAACTGGCCCTGCCTGAAATTCCGGCTGAGGAACGCAACCGCATCCTGCGCCGCGTCTACGTGCATCTGGGCTGGCATCTGGTAGAGTTCTGCCGGATGCCGCGCTATACCGTGGAAAATACCCGCGACTGGATTCGCACCGAGGGAATGGAGCGCTACCACGCTGCGCAGGCGCGGGGCAAAGGAGTGCTGATCATTGCCGGACACCTGGGCGTGTGGGAACTGATGAGCTTTTACCACTCCATGGCGGAACAGGGGCTGAACATGGTGATCCGGCCGCTGGATAACCGGCGGCTGGACGAATTTGTTCAAGGCATCCGCTGCCAGTACGGCAACCACGCCATCCACAAGGACGACTTCGGGCGCGGGCTGCTGATGGCCATGCGCAAGGGCGAGACGGTGGCGATTCTGATGGACACGAACATGACCCCGCCGCAGGGCGCGTTTGTGAAGTTTTTCGGTATCGAGGCCTGCACGGCAACCGGACTGGCGCACATTGCGCGGAAGACCGGCGCAGCGGTGATGCCGGCCTACATGCTGTGGGAGAAGGACGAGTGCCGGTATGTGATTCGCGTTGGCGAGGAGGTTCAGATTCCGCACACCCAGGACGTGGCCGCCGACATCCTGGCCGGGACCCAACTGTGCAACGATGTGATCGAATCGTGGATTAGGCGCTATCCTGACCAGTGGCTGTGGATTCACCGCCGCTGGAAGACCCGGCCGCCGGGCGAACCCGGACTTTATTGAGTCCCGCATGGGAGGAGACACGCATGACACTGGGCGAGCTGGTTGAAGTTCTGGGCGGCGTCCTGGTCCAGGGCAGCCCTGAAATTATGCTTGCCGGTGTGGCCACATCGGCTGCGGCCAATGGCCTTGACCTGGTTTTTGCCGAAGATGATGAATCCGCCAGAGAGGCTCTGGCCGGAGCTGCCGCCGCCGTGGTGCTGAAGTCCGGCTGTGCCGAAGCCCGCTCTCCCGGCCAGGCAGGACCGCAGGCGATGGGCATTGTCGAGACCGGCACTCCCCGCTTGTGGTTTGCCCGCGCGGCTCACCTCCTCAAGTCCGAGCCCTCTCCTGCCGGAGTTCATTCCACGGCCGTGATCGGCACCCTCGTCGAGATTGGCGAAGACGTCACCATCGGTCCGTGCGCGGTTATTGGAGAATGCGCCAGCATCGGCGCCGGGACCCGCGTGGATGCTGGCGCGATCATTGGCCCGTATGTGCGCATCGGCGAGAACTGCCACATCTATCCGCGTGCAGTTCTCTATCGCGGAACCAGTCTCGGCAACCGCGTCATTGTCCATGCCGGCGCGGTGCTGGGCGCAGACGGATTCGGCTACGTCCGCGACCCCGCGACCGGCGCTTACACGCAATTTCCGCAGCAGGGGACGCTGGTGATTGAGGACGACGTGGAGATCGGCGCCAACTCCACGATTGACCGCGGTGCACTGCGGCAGACAAAAATTGGGCGGGGAACCAAGATAGACAACCTGGTCCATATCGGCCACAACTGCGAAATCGGCGAGGACGTGATTCTTGTCTCACTGACCGGCATTTCCGGGTCCAGCACCGTGGGCAAGGGCGCGGTGATCGCCGGCCAGGTAGGCATTGGCGATCATGCACATGTTGGTCCGGGCGTGATTCTGGGCGGCCAGGCAGGCGTTCTCAGCGGCAAAACGGTGAGCAATGAAGGGCTGCGTCCTGGAACCGTATTGTGGGGTACGCCGGCTCGTCCGCTCAAGCAGGTTCTGCGCGAAATTGCGATTGTGGCCCGCCTGGCAAAAAAGCAGGGAACAAAATAGAGAATAGCATCCTTGCGGTTGCGATGGTGGTTCATGGCAGCGCGGATCGGCTGCTAGAAAACATCGAAGGGGAGAAAACAGACTGGCAATTTGCAAACCGAGAGGAACGGAAGCCGGTCTTCCGTCTGGCCGTACTGGAGCGGATTTAGCAGGGAATGCAGGTTTGGCTAAATCTAGCCCCCGAGGGAATGCCGGATCTTGTGTCCGTACTTATTCAGAGGCTCGCTGGGCGCCAGAAACAGGGAAGAATCAGGAATATTCCCGGCCTTTTGCAGTGAATTATCCTCTTTTGGCGCACAATCTTTTCAAGGTTATTTTTATTGAAGCCCAGGGATCGAATTCCGCAGAGAGCAGGGGGGCTTCAACCCTGGGTCTTTGCCGCCTTTCTTTGACCCGTAGGAGATGCGCTCGAATGCCTTCTCAGCCCGGAGCAAAGCGGAACAAATACCGTATTACGGTACGGAAACGTCAATAATTGCCAAAAAACGAACTTAAACCCTTTGTTATCGAATCTTTGCGAATAATTCCTTTAGAATCGAATTCTTACAGCGATGGACCCCTCTTATCTCGTTAAGAATGAATAATTTGATTAAATACATAGGGGGGAGGGGGGGATGTGGTACGGAGCCGTCCAACTGCAGCATGTGGCAGGGCAGCCCAGCGGCATAGGCCAGACCCTCTGCTGACGGTCAATAGCAGTTTCCGAAGCCGGGCTGACAACAGGTAAAGGTTCCTAGAATGGCTTCTCGGTCAGGAAAGGTTCGGCTTTCAATGAGCCGTCGCGCTGCTTGACCAGCATCTGCACCTTGCCCTCGGCGGCGTCCAGTTCCTGCTTGCAGGCAGCCGACAGGCCGACCCCCTGCTCGAAGAGCTTGAGCGACTCTTCCAGGGCCAGATCGCCCTTTTCCAGTTGATCGACGATGGTTTCCAGCTTCTTGAGCGACTCTTCAAACGACGGCATGATGTTTTACTCCATGGGTGGGACTTGCGGCGCGGGCAGCACGCTGGCGATCACCTCGGCGGCAAGAGTATAGCGGCCGAAGGGAGCGCTTACCTGCACGCCCTCGACCATGGGCCGCACGGCTTCGAGCATTTCCTGCGCGATCAGCACACCCTCGCGGCGCGCCGCCTCGGGGGTATCGGTCTGCGCCATGCGCAGCATGATTTCTTCCGGCATGGATACGCGCTGATCGTTTTTCATCAACTCGGCGTTGCGCAAACTGATCAGCGGCCAGATGCCGGCGATCACTGGAATGCGGAACTCCTCGATTCGTTCGAGGAAGCTCTCCAGCAGCCGCAGATCGAAGACCGGCTGGGTAATGACGTACTCGGCGCCTGCCTCCACCTTGAAGGCAAAGCGGCGCAGTTCGTTTTCAATGTCGGGCGCGCCAGGATTCGCGGCTACACCGATGGTGAAGTTGGTGCTGACGCCGATGGCGTTGCCGCCGACGTCGAGGCCGTTGTTGAGTTGGCGGACCATGTTGACCAGACCGATGGAATCGACGTCAAACACTGCGGTGGCGTCAGGATAATTGCCGAGTTCGGGCGGATCGCCGGTGAGGCAGAGGATGTTTTTCAGGCCGATGGACGAGGCGCCCAACAGGTCGGACTGGATGCTGAGAATATTGCGATCGCGGCAGGTGTAATGAAGAACCGTCTCAATCCCGGTCTGTTGCTGAATCTGGATGCAGAGGCTCTGTGCGCTCATGCGCGCGGAGGCGCGCGGCGAGTCGTACACATTGATGGCGTGGACGCCGAGCTGGGAGAGCAACTGCGCGCCCTCGATCTCCATCATGCAGTCGATGCCTTTGGGCGGAATGACCTCTACCAGGGTGATGAACTTCTGCTCGGCGATGAGGGCGCCGATGCGGGAGCGTTCGTGCAGGGGCACGGGCGGCGTCTCGGCGTTCGGAGCCGGAGTGGAGCCGGTGGTTTGGACGCGCGATTGCGCATCCATGGCGCGGATGGCCGAGCGCATGGCACGGATGTGATTGGGGGTTGTTCCGCAGCAGCCGCCCACAAACTGAGCTCCGGCGGCAATGGCCTTGCGGGCAAAGCTGGCCATGTACTCCGGCGAGCAGAGATAGATGTTGCGTCCCTCGACGGCCCGGGGCATGCCGGCATTGGGCATGGCGGCCAGGGGCAGCGTGGTGGCCGAGCGCATGGCCTCAATGGCGGTGAGAACGGTGGTGGGGCCGGAGGAGCAGTTCACGCCGATGGCATTTGCGCCCCACTCGGTGAGCAAAGCCGCCGCCTGGCGAGGCGAGGAGCCGTCCAGGCAGTTGCTTTCGTCGTCCACGGTAACCATGACCAGAACCGGCAGATCGGGTGCGGTTTCGCGCGCTGCCGCCAGTGCCTCACGGGCCTCGTTGAGCGCGGGCATGGTTTCAATGATCAGCATGTCCGCGCCGGCCTCTGCGAGAGCGCCGATCTGCTCGGCAAATGCGGCCCGGGCTTCATCAAGGCCGGTTTTTCCCAAGGGCTCCAGGCGCACGCCGAGCGGGCCAACCGAACCTGCCACCCAAGCCTCGCCTGCCTGTTTTTCCTTCAGGTGCTCGACGGCCTGGCGCGCGAGTTTCACGCCCGCCGCGTTGATTTCCTTCACCTTCCCGCCCAATCCGTGGCGGGTGAGCCGGATGCGGTTGGCTCCAAAAGTGTTGGTTTCAAGGATCTCCGCGCCCGCCTGCAGGTACTCCTCGTGAACCGCGAGGATGAGGCTTGGGTCGGAGATGTTCAATTCGTCGTAGCATCGGTTAATGAAGATGCCGCGCGCATAGAGCACGGTGCCCATGGCGCCATCGGCAAGTACGGGGCGGTCGGCGAAAATGTCGGCAAACTGGCTCATTCTGTTGTCATGCTAAGGCACGCAGCCCAGCCGCGCCAGCCTCCCGGTCCGCTTTGTTATACTTCGGTTGTCATAAGCTGTGCTGAAACCGGTTCTGAACCACCGATTTTCGGGAGTGGGTTTGATGAGCCGGCAACCGCCATCAATAAGGTTCATACTGCGGCTGTGGCCGTGGTTGGAATGCGTTTTCCGGGTGTGTTTTTTTTGAAGACGATGCTGCAAAATTTGACACGACGATCGGAATTGGATTGCAGCAAGCTGCAACCCGGTTCTGCAATCAATTAAGACACAGTAATCCGGGAAATGCCATTATCCGCGGCACATTCCGTGTATGCGATCGAGGTAAGGGATTTTGAAGAAGAGAAGTCTTTGCATGAGCGCCGCCGCCGCCTTGGTGGCCGCAGCCGCGCTAGCTGGTTGTGGTAGCAGCACCTATTTTGCGGGCCGGAGTCTGCCGCCCAGCGGCATAGCCAACCGCGTAATGATTGCGATCCAGAACCCCAGCGCTTACACCAAAGGCGCACTTGAGATCGTTGATGCCTATTACGACATCCGCAGCAGCTATGACAGCAAGACTGCCTCGTTTTCCATTTCCGGCTTTGGAGGCGGTCTTCCGGTTACGATCCAGAACATGCCCGAGGAGCAAATGGGCGCGGTTTACGGCTCCTCGGATGGCAGCTTTACCTTTGTCAACTATGCCACAGAGGCAACAAGCGGCACAGCAGCAGGACTGGGCAGCCTCACTTCATCGAGCATCTTCCTTACACGCAGCGAGCAATGGGTTTTTGCAGCCAACCAGGTGAGCCATTATCTTACCGTGGCCAATCAGGTCACTGACGTGTCTTACAACCTGGGCCTTCCTGACATTTACCGCATCAGTGTCAACCCAGGCGGGTCCGCGGTGCTGGCCTTTCAGCAGAACACCAATTATGTTTACTATCTGCGGCAACTATCGAGCGCACAGTCCATTGCGTACGCCAGCGGCTCCAGCAGCTGGCCCAAAGCCGCGATTGACTGCGAACCCCAGACCGGCCCGCTGTGGTGCCTCTTCCAGGCCCAGAGCCCAGACCATCTCGATTCCACAGGGAACTACTATGGGACCCCGCTGGTCTTCGACCACCCCAGCAAGGCAGTCTTCTCGTCAGATGGCTCAACCGCGTACGTGCTCAGTTGCGGCCCAGAGTGCAGTGGCAATAATTCTTCGGTTTCCCTGCTTCCAGTTGCGCCCATGATCTTCACCCAGGGGCAGCAGTCCGGCTTGCTGCCCACCGCGACCGCTCTTAGCGCAACATGTGGGGCGTCCGGCACTTCGAATGGTTGCACCATCTCCGTTCCCAACGGCGCCAGCAACGCCCTGGTTAGCGGCACTACCATGTATGTTGTCGGCCAGAAGCAGATGCCCGATGGCTACTGGGGCGGCTATTTGACCAGGCTGAATCTGTCCACCAATACCGTTATCGCTTCAACCAGTTCGTCTCCCAACCCTGTCTCCATCAGCGATGGAACTCCCGGCGCTACGAGCCGCATGATTCAAGCCGACGACAATACGTTGTGGATTGGCATGACCAAGTGCACCAACGGCGAGCGCTACAACAATCCTGCCACTTACACCTCCGGCTACGGTTGCCTCACCATGTTCAATACATCAACCAATACCGTGACCATGCTTGAACCCTATATTGGCGATGCCACCGGTATTGCCGCAGTCACGGGCCTGCACAAGATTTACACGGCTGAGGGTGGGCAGGTGTATATTTACTCGACCGTCAACGGCAACTCGATTGACAACCAGTACGTCACTGTTACCGGAACCGCCTACGACGTGGCTTACATCGATGCCACAACCGACGCCAACAACACCGTTTACTAAGATCATGGCCGCCGACACCGTTTCCGATTTCGCGGCGGCCATGCCCGCTACCAACGCCGATATTCTGGCGATCGCCGCCCACCGCGACGACGTGGAACAGACCTGCGGCGGCGCTTTGTTGCGGATGGCCTCCCGCGGCCTGCGCACCGCTGTTCTCGATCTCACCCAGGGCGAAGCCGGAACCCGCGGCAGCGCGGCAGAACGCGCCCAGGAAGCCGCCGAAGCCGCGCGCATACTTGGGGTTGGCTGGCGTCAGGCCCTCGACCTGCCCGACGGTGCGGTAGAGAATACCCTCGAAAATCGCATCAAAATTGTGCGGGTTCTGCGCCTTCTTCGCCCCCGCGTCGTGATTCTTCCTTATTGGCAGGCCCGCCACCCGGACCATGCCGCTGTGGCCACGCTCGGCTATGAAGCCTGCTTCCTCTCCGGACTGGCGAAGGTTGAAACCGGCCTGCCGCCCCATCGCCCCTTCAAGATTGTCTACGCCAGTCTCTACGCCGATGTGCGCCCAAGTTTCATCGTGGACATTACACCCTTCATTGAGCAGCGCCACGCCGCTCTGATGGCTTACCGCTCGCAATACGCCAACCAGGCGAGCGGGGGTGGGCTTTTTGTTCCGGAAGAGGAGATTCGCGAGCGCACCTTTGCCGAGGCCCGCCATTACGGCTTGCTGGCCGGAGTTCGCTATGGCGAGCCTTTTGTGCAGAAGGAAGTGGGGCTGGCCGACGACATGACGCTCCTGCCGGTTCAATCGATATAAAAGATTCTTATTCAATTCCAAAATACAATAACTTTGCTTTATGTATCCGCGCCCTCCAAACTGAGAGTAGAGGCAATACATGACGCAAACCTGGAACCCGCAGGCATACTGCACAAATGGCGCATTCGTCCACGGATTGGCTGGCGGAGTGCTGGAATGGCTAGCCGCCCAGCCCGGCGAGCGCATTCTCGACCTGGGCTGCGGCGATGGGCAACTGACGCGGCGCATCGCCGCAACCGGCGCGGTGGTTACGGGTGTCGATGCCTCGCCGCAGATGGTTGCCGCGGCGCGTTCGCGCGGCATTGTGGCGGAGGAAGCCGCAGCCGAGTCGCTGCCTCATGGGGATGCGAGTTTCGACGCCGTGTTTTCAAACGCCGCCCTGCACTGGATTCGCGATCAGGACGCCATGATGGCCGAGGTGCGCCGCGTGCTCAAGCCTGGAGGCCGCTTTGTGGCCGAGATGGGTGGCCACGGCAATATTGCCGCCATCCGCGTGGCTCTTATGGCTGTGTTGGCGCGCCACGGACACGCTGGCTGCGAAGACGGCGTCAACTATTTCCCGACGCCCGACGCCTACGCGCGCCGCCTGGTGAACCACGGTTTTCAAGTGGAACGGATCGCCCTGATTCCGCGTCCCACACCGCTTGCCGAAAGCGGGATGGAAGGCTGGCTCCGTACCTTTCGCAGCGGTGTGCTCGACAGCCTGCCGGAGGCGCTCAGAGACACTGTGGTAGCGGAGACGGTAGATCTGCTGGCCCCGGCGCTGCGCGACGAGGAAGGGAACTGGACGGCCGATTACGCGCGCCTGCGCTTTATTGCCAGGGCCTGATCCGCCCTAGCGGCTGAAAAACATTCGCCCGCCCACTGCAATCAAGGTGAGCGCAAAGATGCGCCGCAGCCAAACGTCCGGGATGTGCTGCGCGCCCACCGCGCCAAAGTAGCCGCCCACCAGAAACCCCGCCCCCAGCAGCGCTGCGATGCGCAGGTCCGCGTTGCCTTCGCGGTAGTACTCCATGAATGCGAACAGGCCCACCGGCGCCAGCAGCGCACCAAGCGAAGTGCCCTGCGCCTTGTGCTGATCCATGCCGGTCAGCCACACCAGCGCGGGAACAAACAGGATGCCGCCACCAATTCCCACCACGCCGGAAAACAAACCTACAACCAAGCCCACCAGCAGCATTGTCCAGGTCATGCATCCTCCCATGGCGCGGCAGGGAGCCAACGCCGAATTCTATTTTCTCAGGCGGAATCGATTCTCCGAGTTTACAGATGCCGGAGCGAGGCAGGCTGCGGTTCCGGGGCACGGGTTGGGCGCAGGATGCCGGCTGCCGCAAGAATGCAAACCTCGGGCATAATCGGCAAACGGAACCGCGCGGCGCCGACTGCACCGCCGGAAACGGCGGCAAAGTAAAACGCCAGCCCCAGCAGCAGGCAGAGATCCGCGCCCGGAACGCTGCGGCGGAGTACGGCACGCAGCGCAAATGCGTATAGCGCGAGCAGCACGAGTTCGAACGCCGCCAACACAGCTGTCCGTCGAGGAAATTGCCGTGCCACGCCGAACGCGGCTTGCAGTTGACCTTCCTGGTGTTCAAGGACAAATGTTTCTTTGTCCAGCGGTGCTCCCAGCAGGCTTACCAGCACCGCGGCTCCGGGGTTTAACACGGTGCGCATCATACCTTTGGCGTGGGTGCGCGCAAACAGGCCTGGATTCGCGCGCAGAACGCGCACGGCCTCAGAGCGCATGAAATCGATACGCAGCTTCTGATTCCATGTGGCTGCCTCGGGATGCCGCGCCAGAAAAGCGCCTTCGTTGCCATACCCCAAATCGTTGTCAACCTGGTCCAGTGTCCGGTGCTCCAGCCGGGCGGTCACCTCGCCGGCGCTGAAGTAGTAGAGGTCTTGCGCCTGGATGCTGGAAAACCCGGCAAAACCGGTCTCTACATAGTTGCGCACCTGCCAGGCGGCCAGCCACGGCATGGTGCTGAGGAGCAGAACAGCCGGCGCTTTCCAATACAGGCTGGGGCGCAGGCCGGGAACCCGCGCCAGCACGGCAAGCAATCCCACAGCCAGAGCAAAGGGGAGGTAATACGTTACCGGACGGACGAAGGTGGCTGCGGCCAGCCATAGGCCGGCCACAGCAAGCGTGTGCAGCCGCTGGCTCCGCAAAAACTCGGTCATGCGCTCGAGGCTGAGCAGGAATAACGCGAGAAACAAGGTTTCAGAAAGCAGCAGAACCGAGTAGATGACGGAAAGAGGCTCGAAGGCGAAGAGCCATGCCGCCAGCAGCGCAGTGCGCTGGTCCGAGAAGACCGCGCGCGCGATGCGCCAAACCAGCAGAGCGGATGCGGCGGAGAGTAGGATCTGCACAAGAATCGCGGCAAGCGGGCCGGCTCCGCTCAGCAAGGCCAGAAACAACGCATATCCCGGAGTGCGCTCCAGTTCCGGCACGCCGCCTGAAAAAAACTGCCCATGCAGCAGCAGGTTGCGCCCTGGCCTCAGATAGCTGGCCGTGTCAGGCTGGATGAGAGCAACGAGACCTCCCCGTGCGAGCGCCGCCGACAGCAATCCCAGGCGAATTGCGGCAGCCGCTACCACCGGCGCTGCCAAGCTTAGCGGTTCCCACCTGCCGGCTTGCTCTTCTGGCATTGGGTTCTTTCTCAGGATGTGCTTCATGCGTCCACGAAGTTTTACAGAGGCTGCCGTGCGCAGTCAAGAAGCGGCACATGCGGCCGGGGCGGTGTGCGGCCGGTTTGGACCAGGCGCCACACGCCGTGCCCCCGCGCAAATTCATCGTACGTTTGCAATCTATTTGCCTGATTGCATTACTCTGTTAATGGTTCCGTGCGGCCTAAGCAACTGTAGCCTAAGGATCAATACGACAATGGCCGCCGGACGAGGGCTGACTGTTTGAGCCAAACCGTATTTGTACTGGAAGACGATACCGACATTGCGCGGCTGGTGCAGCATCACCTGGAAGCAGCAGGGTTTACGGCGCGCCTATTTCACACCACCACCAATGTTATTTCCGATGCCGAACGCCAACCGCCCGCGCTGTTTTTGCTGGACATCATGGTTCCCGGCGGCGATGGCCTGGATGTTTGCCGCCGCCTGCGCGCGAATCCCGCGCTATCCACCATTCCCATTATCTTTCTGACCGCGCGGGCCGGAGAGAACGATCGAGTTCTGGGCCTGGAACTGGGCGCAGACGACTACATTACCAAGCCTTTTGCCACTCGCGAGCTGGTGGCTCGCGTCAAGGCAGTGTTGCGCCGTTTTGAGCGGCCCAGTTCGCCCGCCATCATCAGCTTTGAAGAGGTGATTATCGACGCCAACGCCATGCAGTTGATGGTGCGCGGCGAACTGACCACCACCACGGCCACGGAGTTCCGTCTGCTGGACTATCTGGCGCGGCATCCCGGCCGGGTGTTCAGCCGCGACCACCTGCTGGACGCCGTTTGGGGCGACGCCCGCTTCGTCACTCCGCGTTCCGTCGATGTGTATGTGCGCCGCATCCGGGAGAAGATCGAGATCGATCCGGAGAATCCACGCTATCTGAAGACAGTGCGCGGCGCCGGTTATCGCTTCGAGCTTCCCAAGGGCGAGTGATTTGACCGCAAAAGTCTTTACCAAGCTGCTCGGTCTCTTTATCCTGCTGCTGGCCTTTTTCACGGTGGCGATGGAGTTCGTCCTGCATCGCCTTGTGGAGCAGGCGCCGGCAGCGGCACTGCGTCTGTCTGGCCGCGAAGCGTTGTGGACGGGGCTGCTCGCGCTGGCTTTTGCCTTGATTCTCGCTGCCTGGGTTGCTGTTCGCGTCTCTCGCCGCCTTCGCCTTGTAGTCGATTTTGCACAGCGCATTGCCGAGGGCGACTTGAGCGCCCGTCTGGCTGGCGGCGGCGCAGATGAACTCACTGCCATGGAAGCTGCCCTCAACCAGACCGCGGAGCGGCTGGGCCAGAGCTTTGCCGAGATTGAGAGCCGCCGGCAGGAACTGGCCGCAATGCTCGATTCCATGCAGGAGGCGGTTGTAGCCATTACTCCCGAGGGGCTGGTCCGCTGGTCGAACGCCGTCATGCAGCGTATTACCGGCGCACCTATCCATTTGGGCCGGCCGCTGGTTCACTCGGTCCGCGACCCCGAGGTGCTGGCCTGTGTGCAGGTGGCGTTGAGGCAGGGAGAAGTGCGCTTTGGGCGCGCCAACTCGCTGGCCCCGGGGCGTATCTTTGAGATCAATGCGGTGCCATTGCCCTCGGGCGGCGCGCTAGTGGTGCTCCACGATGTTACCCGCATCGAGGCCGCTGAGAAGTCTCGCCGTGACTTCATAGCCAACGTCAGCCATGAGCTGCGCACGCCGCTTACCTCCATTCAGGGCTACGTTGAGACTCTGATCGAAGACCCCGATCCAAACCCCGAAACCACGCGCGAGTTCCTGGGCATCATCCTCAAAAACGCGACCCGCATGAACCGGCTCACGGAGGACCTGATTGCCCTGGCCAGCGTGGAGAGCCCGGACTACAAACTGTCTCTGCAGCCCACCCGCGCCAGTGCCCTGATCCACGATGCGATAGAGTCGCTGGGCGGCATCGTGGTCGATTCCAAGGTCAAGCTCGAATCGGCCGGAGCGCCCGACGCGCTGGTTATGGCAGACGCGGACGCCATGAATCAGGTCTTCGGCAACCTAATTGAAAATGCTCTCAAGTACGGCAAGGCCGGCAAACGCATACGGGTCGGCGCACGGCTGCTCGATGGCGAAGTCGAGTTCACGGTGCAGGACTTCGGTCCCGGTATCGCTTCAGAACATCTGACCCGCATCTTCGAGCGTTTTTATCGCATCGACAAAGCCCGTTCCCGCGAGTCCGGCGGCACGGGGTTAGGTCTGGCTATCGTCAAGCACATTGTCCAGGCCCACGGCGGCAGCATCCGTGCGGAGAGCGAACTGGGCGCAGGTGCGCAATTCCACTTCACTCTGCCGCTGATGCCTGCCACTCCGCCCGCTTCTTGATATAGACTTATGTGCAAATCGATTTTGAGAATATCGGGAGGTATCTGCGCGATGAATCTTCGCCGCATGATTCGCGTTCTGTTCTGTTTGTTGTGTCTGCTGCCGATGGCCGCGGGCGCACAGGTCACGAATCACAAGACCGCACTGGATGCGTATGTGAATGCGCCGGACAACCACTACCAATACACGCTGGTTGAGTCGACGCCGCATCCGGGCTACACCGTTAACCTGATTCGCATGGTTTCGCAGGAGTGGCGAAGCTCCGCCGAGGTGAACCAGAGCGTGTGGAAGCACTGGATGGAAATCTATGTACCCGACCAGGTTTCCAGCTCCATCGGGATGCTGTACATTACAGGCGGAGCGACGACGGAGGTGCATCCCAAGCCGGACTTAACGCTTGCGGCGATTGCAACCGGTACGCATTCGGTGGTCAGCGTGCTGTTAGACGTGCCCAATCAGCCACTTATCTTCGCGAACGATCCCTATGGCCCACGCAAGGAAGACGAAATCATTGCCTACACGTGGAGAAAGTTTCTGGACACCGGGGATGCGAACTGGCCGTTGCGCCTGCCGATGACCAAAGCCGCAGTGCGCGCCATGGACACGGTGACCTCGTTTACGGAGAGCAAGGAAGGCGGCGGACATCGCGTAGACCACTTCTTTGTGATGGGCGCATCCAAGCGAGGTTGGACGACCTGGACGACGGCGGCAGTGGATCCGCGCGTGGTGGCAATCGCTCCCATGGTGATCGATGTGCTGAACGTGGTTCCATCGTTCAAGCACCACTATCGCACCTATGGTTTCTGGGCGCCGTCGGTGGGGAACTACTATCAGGAGCACCTGATGGACGAGTTGGATAACCCGGACTATCTGAAGCTCATGGCTATAGAAGATCCCTATTCATACCGGGCGCGCTTTACCATGCCAAAGCTGATTATCGCTGCCTCTGGCGACCAGTTCTTTTTGCCGGATTCCTCGCAGTTCTACTTCAACGATTTGCCGGGCGAGAAGCATATGCTCTACGAGGCCAACGCCGACCACTCGCTGAAGGGGACGGACGTGTACGAGAGCATTGCGGCGTTTTATCAGTCGGTGCTGGACGGCAGCAAGCGCCCCAATATGCACTGGGTGTTTGAGCCGGATGGATCGATCAAGGTGACCATGGACCGGACGCCGTTGACGGTAAAGCTGTGGCAGGAAACGAATCCGGAACATCGCGATTTTCGCGTGGAAGCGATTGGGCGCGGCTACCAATCCACCGCGCTGACAGCGGAGGGCCCCGGAGTTTATGTGGCGCGCGTGCCCAAGCCTGCCAAGGGATGGACGGCGTTCTATGTGGAGGCGACGTTTGCAGGCGACGGGAAGTATCCGCTCAAGTTCACCACTGCGGTGCGTGTGCTGCCCAACGTGGAACCGTATACGATGCCGGCGAAAGGGAAATCGAAATTGCAGCCGGAGTCCGAGGCCGCGCACTACTGAGCTGGCGTGGGTTTTGCCGGGCGGCAGTTCGCGACAGTCCGCCGTCCGGCTGTCACATTCGCTTATGCGGAGCGAGTGCTACAATTTGCTGTTTTGAATACCGGGCTCGCGACGGTGAGCCTGGCAGACAATTAGAAGAAGGCAGAATATGGCGAATACGCGCCGGGAATTTCTACAGTCGAGCGCGGCTTTGGCCGTTGGCGTGATGGGCAGTGCGACGCTGGCAGTCACGCCGGATACGGTTGCGCAGGCAACAGGACCGCTTGTTCCTCATCCCGAAGTGCAAATTCCGAAGATGAAGTTCGGCAGCGCGGAAATCAGCCGGCTGGTGCTGGGCGTGAATCCGATGTATGGCTTTTCCCACTACAACAGCAACTACAGCAGCGCCATGCGGGACTGGTACACGCAGGATAAAGTCTGCGAGGTGCTGCACCGCGCCAACAGCTTCGGCATCAACGCCTTCAACTACGTAAACATGGGACGTGCGCCGCAGGACCTGGCGCGCTTTCAGGCCGAGGGCGGCAAGATGCACCTGATCGTCCAGATGACGGCCAAAGACGATGCCGCAGAGATTGTGAAGAATCTGAGGCCGCTGGCGCTGCAGCGGCGCGGCGAAGAAATCGACCTGGCCTTCCGCAACGGCGCAATGGCAAGCGAGCGGGAGTGGTGCAAGCGTGCGCGGGACATGGGAGTGCTGGTGGGCGTGGGCACGCACAAGCCCGAGGTGATCGACCTGGTTGAATCGCAGGGCTGGGACATCGATTTTTATTCCGGCTGCGTGTACAACCGCACGCGGACCCCGGACGAGTGGCGCAAGGTGCTGAACGGGCAGTTGATGGAGATGGCCAGCGACATCTATATGCAGAGCGATCCGGCGCGGATGTACGCGGCCATCCGCAAGACCTCCAAGCCGTGCTTCGCCTTCAAGATTCTGGCGGCCGGCCGTATCGGCGACAACGGTGTTGAGCAGGCTTTCCGCACCGCGTATGCCAGCATCAAGCCAAACGACGGCGTCTATGTGGGCGTCTTTCCCCGGCGCAAGGACGAGATCAGAGAGGACGCCGAACTGGTGCACTCCATTTTGACCGCTGCCTGAGCCGCTGGCGATGTACTGAAGACTCATACTATTCCGGGCGGTAAGCCGCAGGATACAATGCTTGCGATGCAGGCTGCGGTGCGCGAGTTCGACGCGGGGAAAGATCGCTGATTTATGCCAAACCTGGTAATGTACGGGCTTGCTTTGACGTTGCTGGCCGGCGTGTTGTCCGGCAACTTCATGTTGCCCATGAAGTTTGTCCGCCGCTGGCCATGGGAGAATCTGTGGCTGGTTTTCAGTGTTGTCTCGCTGCTTATCCTGCCTTGGATTCTGGAACTGTTCCTGGTGGGCAATCCAGGCCGGATTTACGCCAGCCTGACTCCCGGCCAATTGCTGCTGCCCTTTCTTCTCGGTGTTGGCTGGGGCGTGGCGCAGGTGCTGTTCGGGCTTTCCATTGCGCGGCTCGGCCTGGCGCTGGGCTATGCCGTCATCATCGGCCTCGGTTCGCTGGGCGGCACGCTGGTTCCGCTTTTCTTCAAGCACCCTGAAGTTTTCGGTACGGCGCATGGGGCCATTATTCTTGTCGGGCTGGCCGTTATGATCGCCGGCATCGCGGTGGCGGCGCACGCCGGAAGCAGGCGCGAGCAAGGGCAGAAAAGAGCGGCCGGCGGCGGCTATGCACTGGCCCTGGCGCTGGCCATTCTCTGCGGCCTTATGGCGCCCATGGTCAACTACTCCTTCGCTTTTGGACAGGCCATCGCCGAACATGCCGTGCAATTAGGTGCTTCGCCGGTTTGCGCGGGGTATGCCGTCTGGCCGGTTACACTGGCCGGCGGACTGTTGCCGAACCTCGCTTACTGTTTTTATCTGCTGACAAAAAACAAGACTTGGGGCGTTTTCCGCGGTCCGTGGCTGGCCGAAACCTCATGCGCCTCGCTGATGGCGGTTTTCTGGATGGGCGCCATCGCTGTGTACGGCGTGGCTACGGTCTACATGGGGGCTCTGGGCACATCGGTCGGCTGGGGCCTGTTCCAGATCTTCAACATCATCACGGCCAATGTGGGCGGCCTGGTGACTAGGGAATGGAGTACCGCCCCCAAAACCGCGCTCCGCACGCTCTATGCCGGCCTGGCCCTGCTCACCGTGGCAACGGTCCTGCTCGCCGCCGGGAATCGCTGAAGAAGATGTATTTGATAACCTGCTTGAGGTAGTTTGGTTCGGTTCCAGCTTTAGTTCTGCAGCCAGTTGCCTGCCAACAAACAATGAGGATTTATCGATGAAAACGATTTCAATTTCAGCTTCCGCGCGCCGCCTCTGCCTGTTGGCCGCGCCGCTCATGCTTGCCGCCGGACTGGCTCAGGGCCAGCAACGCCCCCCCGCCGTGCCGCTCATCGTGCACAACCCCTACTTCAGCGTCTGGTCGATGGCCGACAAGCTCACCGATCAGGACACGAAGCACTGGACCGGCACACGCCAGCCTATCGTCGGGCTGGCCCGCATCGACGGCACGGCCTACCGCTTTATGGGCACGCAGCCCCGCGGCGTTCCCGCCATGGATCAGCTCTCTCTGGATGTAACGCCTACCCACACCGTCTACAAGTTTGGAGCGGGCGGAGTCACCCTGACCGTAACCTTCTTCACGCCGGTCTTCCCCAAGGATCTTGATGTTCTCTCGCGATCGGTCACCTACCTAACCTTCAGCGCTACGGGGCAGGGCGAGCACGAGGTTTCTCTGCTGCTCGATGTGGATCCCGTCATAGCCGTCAATACGCCGGATGAGCTCGTCACCTGGGGCCGTTCCCATGCGCAAGGGCTGAACGTTCTCAACGTGGGCTCGCGCGATCAGAGCGTTCTGAACCGTCCCGGCGACGATCTGCGCATCGACTGGGGCTACTTCCATCTTGCCATTCCCGACCAGGACGCGGCCCAACTAGTCACGGCGCACGACGCCCTGCGCAGCTTTGCCACCACCGGCGCTCTGCCCGCGGCGGACGACATGGATATGCCGCTCATGCCGCGCGAGCGCGCCGCGCACTTGGCCGTTCTGCTGCCCCTAGGCAAAGTTGCCACCGCGCCTGTCAATCGCCACGTCCTCCTCTCCTATACGGAGGAGTACGCCATCGAGTACCTGGGCCGCAAACTCCGTCCTTACTGGCAGCGCAACAACGAAAGCGTTCAGCAGATGCTGAGCACCGCCGAGACCGAGTACCCCAGCCTGGAGCAGCGCGGCCAGAAGTTCGACAGGGAACTGACGGCCGATCTGGAAAAAACCGGAGGCAAGCCTTACGCGCAGCTCGCCATTCTCGCTTTCCGTCAGACCTTTGCCGCTCACGGCCTTGCCGCCGACTTCGACGGCACACCCATGCTGTTTCCCAAGGAGAATTTTTCCAACGGCTGCATCTCGACCGTGGATGTTCTGTATCCCTCCGCGCCGTTCTTCCTGTTCTTCAATCCCGCGCTCATTCAGGCGCAGTTGAAGCCGGTGATGGAATACGCCGCGTTGCCGCGCTGGAAGTGGCCCTTTGCGCCACACGACCTTGGCACCTATCCGCTGGCCAACGGCCAGGTGTACGGCGGCGGAGAAGTCTCTGAAGACAACCAGATGCCGGTTGAGGAAAGCGGCAATCTGCTCATCATGGTTGCGGCCATGAGCCAGGAAGAAGGCAACTGGGACTTTGCGCGCCAGTACTGGCCGCAGTTCACCAAGTGGGCTGAATATCTGCGCGACAAGGGTCTGGACCCCGCCAATCAGCTCTCCACCGACGACTTTGCCGGCCACCTGGCCCACAACGCCAATCTTTCCATCAAGGCCATTGAGGGTCTGGCTGCTTACGCGCAGATGGCCCGTGGAATCGGCAAGCCCGATGTCGCCGCCGATTACTCCCGCGCAGCGGCGGACATGGCCGCCAAATGGCAGACCATGGCCATTGACGGCGACCACTACAAGCTGGCCTTCGACAAGCCCGGAACCTGGAGCCAGAAATACAACCTGGTGTGGGACCAGATTCTCGATTTCAACCTCTTCCCGGCCAAAGTCCGCCAGACGGAAGTGGCCTTCTATCTCAAGCACCTCAACCAGTTTGGCCTGCCTCTGGACAACCGCCGCGACTACACCAAGCTGGACTGGGAAATCTGGACGGCCACGCTTGCCGATACGCCGCAGCCGGGCAACGCCGATCCTTTTGCCACGCTGATGGCGCCCATCGGCCGCTGGATCAACGAGGGCCCCACGCGCGTTCCTCTCACCGACTGGTACGACACCAAGGACGGTAAGGAGCAAGGCTTCCAGGCGCGTTCCGTAGTTGGCGGCGTTTACATCAAGGTACTGGCCGATAAGTCCCTTGCCACCAAATGGCGCAACCGCATCGAACCCTAGTTTTCCGGACCCCAACGAATATCCTATACCCACCCTTTCGCCTTTTTTCATGGCGACAGGGTGGGTAACTTCAATCCTTGCCCATCTGGCCAATAATAACCACCGTCTATCACCGTCTATTCAAATCCCCTTAACATTCGCAGTAGACAATCAATTACGGCAGTTCATCTGCAAGGGAGATTTCCGTGAAGAAGACTTTGGTTGCCGTTATGTTCTTGATGTTGGCCTGGAGCGCTGCTCAGGCTCAGAAACTGACCGGGGCGGGTGCAACCTTCCCCTATCCCATTTACTCCAAATGGTTCAGCGAGTACAGCGCGGCCCATCCCGGCGTTGAAATCAACTACCAGTCCATCGGTTCAGGCGGCGGAATCCGCCAGGTGACTGCGGGTCTTGTGGACTTCGGCGCTACCGACGGCCCTGCCACCGACGAACAGCTTGCCGGCTCCAAGACCAAGTTGATCCACATTCCCACCGTGCTCGGCGCCGTAGTTCCGGTTTTCAATGTTCCCGGTGTTGGCGACCTCCGGTTCAGCTCTGAAGTGCTGGCAGATATCTATCTGAACAAGATCCAGAACTGGAACGATCCGCGCATTACCAAAGATAACCCGGGCGTAAAGCTTCCCGACTTGAAGATCATCGTTGTCCACCGCTCCGACGGCAGCGGCACAACCTACATCTTCACCGACTACCTCAGCAAGGTCAGCAAAGAGTGGGCCAGCGGCCCCGGCAAGGGCACCTCGCCCAGTTGGCCGGCGGGCGTCGGCGGCAAGGGAAATGAGGGAGTAGCAGGCCTGGTTCGCCAGTTGCCTGGCTCGATCGGCTATGTGGAACTGATCTACGCTCTGCAAAACAAGATCAGCTACGGCTCAGTCAAGAATGCCGCCGGCAACTTCGTCAAGGCCTCCATCGAAGGCGTCACCGACGCCGCGGCCAGCATCAAGCAGATGCCCGCCGACTATCGCGTCTCCATCACCAACGCACCCGGCGCAAGCTCCTACCCCATCTCCAGCTTCACCTGGATGCTGGTTCCGCTGCATTCCGCCGATCCGGCCAAGGGCAGGGTAATCAAGGATATGCTGAGTTGGATCGTCAAGTCCGGAGAGAGCGAAGTCTCCGCTCTCTCCTACGCCCCGCTCCCCAAGAGCGTGGCGGAAAAAGTTCTGAAGACGGTCTATTCGTTGCAGTAGAAACACACGGATAGTTCAGCGGTGTATCCCAGCTTTGCCGATAAGTACCATTGCGAGTCGACGAAGCTGGGATAACTCCACTTATTGACAGCATATTTATTGTCTCTTTGAGTTACCTCTGCCTACCATCCGTTGCGCACCCCGCCTATAGTGGAACCAGAGTCGATGTATCCCGAAAATCACAGCATTCAAGTTGCGGGATCATCGGGGAGCGGTGCCCCTGAATAAAACTCAACAGGACACAGTTACTCTGATTTCGCACTAGCCCGCATTTCTCACAGGCAGTGATTTCGAGACGCATTGGTGCTGTAGATGAGCCATTGGCGGTGTTTTTTGGTGTATGCATTGGCAGCTCATCGCGATTTCAAGCCGACAAGCATCCTTTTGAGGTTCGCATCGC
>JARLGF010000088.1 GCA_031296165.1 Occallatibacter sp.
TAGCTGAGAAAGCGTCCCCTGACCGCGGTCGTGGGCATCCAACAGCTTCCGCCGTAAATCATCCGAATATGCTCGCGCCATGAGCTTGTGACGCGGAAAGTCGCCTAATTAACTCTACACTATCTGTCAAGATGCTCTAGCCGCGCCACAAATATCGCAAAAGGGATGGGCTTTAGCCCCCGAGGGAATGTTTCTTCCTCTATACCAATTGTGAATTAGCTCTAGTGCGGGCGAGTCCCCTGTATTTGTTCCGATTAGTTTTCGCCTTACAGCGAAACCCCGCGCTTCCACGGAATGAAATCGATCTGCCCGTTCAGTTCGGCTTTCGCAAGCCGCTCGCCGCTGGCCACGGCAATCGACAGCTCCAGCAACTTCTCAGCGCACGCGGCAATCGTCGCTTCGCCGGTGACGATGGGGCCGGCGTCGAAGTCGATAATGTCGCTCATGCGCGTGCCGGTTGTGGAGTTCGTTGAAATTTTGATCACCGGCGCCACCGGATTGCCGGTCGGCGTGCCCAGGCCGGTGGTGAACAGCACCAGGTTCGAACCCGCTCCCACCTGCGCGGTCACGCTCTCCACGTCGTTGCCCGGCGTGCATTGCAGGGTGAGCCCGCGCGCCGTGGCGTACTCGGGATAATCGATGACGCCGCTGATGGGCGCTGTTCCGCCCTTGCGCGCCGCGCCCGCGGACTTGATGGCGTCGGTAGTGAGGCCGTCGCGAATGTTGCCCGGCGAGGGATTTGCCTCGAAGCCGGAATTCACGGCCCGCGCGCTTGCCTGGTACTCCTGCATCAGGGTGCGGAAGCGCTCGGCAAGTTCATCGCTTGTGCAGCGGTTGATCAGTTCCTGCTCCACGCCGTGCAACTCGGGAAACTCCGAGAGCATGGTCTTGCCGCCCAGGCCCACCAGCAGATCGGAAACGTAGCCGACGGTGGGGTTGGCGGAGATGCCGCTGAACCCATCGGACCCGCCGCACTCCAGGCCCACGGTCAGCGCGGAGAGCGGCGCGGGACGGCGCTCGGCGCGGTTGGTCTCGGCCAGCGCGGCAAAGGTCTTGTCCAGCGCCATGTTCATCAGCGTCGACTCGTGGCCCGATCCCTGCTGATCGACAAAGTGCACCGGCTTGCGCAACTGCGGGTCGAGTGCGCGCAACTCTTCCATCAACATGCTTGACTGCGCGTGCTGGCAGCCCAGGCTCAACACAGTTGCGCCCGCCACGTTGGGGTTGTGGATGTAGCCGGCCAGCAGCTTGCACAGCGCCTGGGAGTCCTGGTGCGTGCCGCCGCAGCCGCCTTGGTGTGTAATAAAGCGAACGCCGTCGAGATTGGGAAACAGCCGCTCGGCGCGGAATTGCGCAACCGCTTCCGCCGTTCCGTTTCCGCTTTTATGCTGGTGAATCAGGTCGCGCACGTGTTGGCGGTACGTGTTGTTGGCGCGGCCGTAGCCCAGTTCCTCTTCGAGCGCCTGCTGCATCTGCTCCACGTTGCGGTTTTCGCAGAACACCAGTGGCAGCACGATCCAGTAGTTGCGTGTGCCCACCTGCCCATCCGCACGGTGGAAGCCCATGAAGGTGCGGCCGGCCCAGGGCGATGGATCGGGAAGGGTAGCTGGCGCGGGCTTGCGCGTGGCGGAGTAGTCCCCGGCGCGATGGCGAATATTGCGCGTACTCACCAGGCCTCCGCGCGGAATGGCCTCAACCACCTCGCCCACCACCATGCCGTAGAGATAAATCAGGTCGCCGGGCTTCAGGCTGACGAGAGCCATCTTGTGCTTGGCGGGAATTGTCTGCGTCACGGTGCAAGCGGCAGCAGAGGACGCAGAGCCAAAGTGTACGGTTGCGCCCAAATCCAGCGTGGTCAGCGCCACCAATACATTATCGCGGAGGTCGAGTTGCAGAACGGTTTCCGGCACGTGGACTCTTTTCCGATTCTGCACGGGAAGGGTGCAGTCAAAAGCAAGGATACAACCCGGCCGCAATGTCGGAATAGGGGCACATCTTCACAGATGCGCGTAGTGGAGCAGCAGGCCTGCCAGCGCTCCGCCGGCCAGGTCGCCGATGATGGGAATCGGCGCATAGCGCCAGTTGGAGCTGCCCTTGCCGGGAATCGGCAGCAGCGCATGAACCAGGCGCGGACCCAGATCGCGCGCGGGGTTGATGGCGTACCCCGTGGTTCCACCCAGCGAGAGGCCGATGCCCCACACCAGGCTGGCCACCAGCCACGGTCCCATGCCCGCAGCGGGACCGTTGGCAGAAACTCCGTGCGAAAAAATCGCTCCGGCCACCAGCACCAGTACCGCCGTGCCCAGAGCTTCGCTGAACAGGTTGGCCAATGGGCTGCGCACTGCCGCGTTGGTGCAGAAGATGCCAAGCTTGGCCGCGGGATCAGGCGTGAGTTTCCAGTGCGGCGCAAAGTGCAGCACCATAAGCGTTGCGCCGGCCATGGCGCCCAGCAATTGCGCCGACCACATGCTCAGCATTTGCGAATAATCCCCGCTGGTTACCGCGGCGGCCAGCGTGATGGCCGGATTCAGATTGGCGCCGGGGCTGCCGAAGGCCTGCGCCACCAGCACGCCGCACAGCACGCCAAGCGCCCACCCGGTGGTGACCACCATCCAACCGGCATCGGCTGCGTAAGACTTGCGCAGAGTTACGTTGGCGCCTACGCCGTTGCCCAGCAGCACCAGAACCAGCGTGCCCAGAAACTCGCCCAACCAGACAGAATGCATTGCAGCTTCCTCAAAGAACTTTCCAGGTGCCTGGGACAGACGCCCGCTCCATCCCATGAATCCAACACAGAATCAGAACCATGTGTGACGCTTGTACTCCACATAGGCTTCGCCGAATTTTTCTTCCAGCACCCGCGCCTCTACCCGGCTTCGATATACCTGCAAAGGAACCAGAACGGCGAGGCAAAGCAACCAGGAAGGAGGATTTGCCGCAAGAAAGAATCCCGCAATTGAGAGGCTGCCAAAAACGTAGATCGGATTGCGAATGCGCGAATAGATGCCGGTGGTCACCAGCGTGCTTGCCCTGGCTTGCACACTGAAGGCTTGTCCGAGTTGCATGCGTGCGATCACGAAAAGAAGGAAGGATGGAATTAGAATGCAAAGTCCGGCGATACGCATGATCGTCCATTGAGGCGCGTGGGAGTGTCCCAAGAAATACCCGATTACGATTGCTAACAAGGCCAGTGTTCCGTAATTTAGTTTCAAGAAGAGCCTCCAGTTCCCACGGGTTCCACGTGAACCTGCTGCTTTTTCGCTCACGGACGCCGGTCCTGGCAGCCGCACAGCGCAGACGATTGCAGAATTTGCGGAACTCAAGCATTCTGCACCCGCCACCCCGTCTTCGCCAAGGTCCTTCGCGGTTCTGTGCGGACGGCGAACGCTGCAGGGTGTGCAGCAATCCTTACGCTACGGCTTTCCTGGTAAAGTTTCCTTCGCCCCGATCGTTGTGCGCTCGTATTGCGGCCAGTGGGTCAGCAGTTCCTGCACCACCACGTGGCCCACCGTGTAGGCGCTTTCAAGCGATGGCAGGTACGCGCCATACTTGCCCACGCGCTGGCTGGCCAGGCTCTCGGCCGCCGTCATGCCGCGCGGCTGCCGGTCGTAGTTGCTCACCGTGCGCAACACCAGCACGCGCTGCGCATCCACGCGCCCGGCAGCGGCCAGCGACTGCAATGACAGCAGCGTCCCCGTGTCCTCCATGGCCGTAGTCGCAAACTGGCCCTGCCCTCCGGTAAAGTAGCGCACCCACTCCGCGGCCCACGCGTCCATCAGCTTTCCATGCCAAAAGGTAGAGGAAGAAATCTCGTCGCCCATGGTGATAAAGGGTGGCCGGTCGGCGGCGGCTCCATCAAAGTTGCCGCGAATCTGCTTCAGGCGATCCAAGTCGGCAAGCGGCGTGGCGCGGGTTAGATTGAAGGCCCATTGCGCCAGTCCGGGATTCAACGCATAGACCTGGTTCTCGGGTGGAGCCGCCGGCATTTCAAAAGGCCGCGTCTTCGTCAGCGGCAGCAAGCCTGTGCTCCAGTCCTGCGGAATCTCGCGCGCATCGATCTCGTAGCCCAGGTCGCCGTCCACCACCCAGCGCGCCCACACCGCCGACCCCAGTGAAACCCGGTCCGGGTTTCCGCCCGCAATGCCGGCCACGATCCAGTACGCGTGGCTCAGATCGAAGCGGGGGTCCAGCCCCACGGCCATGATGGTTGCCGCGGCGTGTGCCGTGCCCCGTCCGGTCAGCACCGCCATCTCGCCCTGGCTGTTCATGCGCACTGCATGGTATCCGGCCTGCAGCGGATACACCTGGTCCAGGTGGTCGCGTTCAACCCAGTACTGCAGTTCGCCGGGCGCGTCGCCGGTATCGGCGCCCACTTCAAACATGGCCACCACCACCACCTTTACCGGGATGGGACGCGGCGCGGCAACGGCGGCTGAAGCCCAAGCCAGTAGAAAAATACAGGTGCAGAAATGTTGTATGCGCGTGATCATTGATTGCGATAGTACTTGAAAAAGGCGGGCAGCAGGCAACAGGGAATTGCAAATCGTGTGTTGTTTTCTGCCGGTTTGAGTCAGGGCCGACGCATATCAAACTCCCAGTAATTTGAGCAGGTAAGAGCAGTTCCAAGCTGCATGGAGGCGTTTTCCCTTGATGCTTCGTTTGGAAGATTTGTCCTGTTTGAGGATGTTGAGTGCGATGCGTTGGAGGACGGA
>JARLGF010000008.1 GCA_031296165.1 Occallatibacter sp.
GCGAAGGCACATGAAATCATGTCGGTTTTACATATTTACCGATCGGCAATCCTTGAGCGCGAACAGGTAATCAAAAGCCGTCGAGCGGTAACCATGCGTGGCATCGCAATGCGATTTGAGGAGTTCATGTTTTCCACAGGTTCTGCAGGGATCTGAGTCCGCAAGGCGATTGCACCCAGCCGGGGGTACCTAGGACCTGTTCACACTACTGACGCGGTGGCGCCAGTAGTGTGAACAGGCCCTAATACTTCGACTTGATGGCATACGTGAGGCCCATGGTGAACTGAAAGGAGTTGCTCATGGTGGGCGGCAAAGAAACGGGAGGATCGTTCAGATAGCTGTCGGTCGTACCCAGGGAGAAGCTGAGATTCTTGTAGGCAGGGAACGCAAAGCTGTTTCTCTCATTGGCAGAATACGCCGCTGTCTGGTTGAACGCGGGAATATAAGCAACGCTTTGCGTGTAAGTGAGCCGCTTCAAGCGCAGCATGTAATTCACTGAAAACGTGGATCCGACCAGGTTCTGATTGGTGCCGGTTGCGCCGTTGATGAATTTCTGTTTCTCATACTGAATCGACCCTTTGACGTCTACTTCCTGCTTCTGGTTCTTGACGGCTGTCCACCCGATGCCGCCGCCATAAATTTGTTGCAGATTCAGTTTTTGCCCGAAGTTGTGGTCGAAAGCGGTCTGCGCCAGGGCAAAAAAACGTGGTGAGAAGTATTCGTCGCGCTCCGCATCGAGATGGGAGATGGAGGATTTGGTGGCCACCTCGGGTACATACGTTCCCGCGGAATAATATCCGGGTTGCGTGATCTTTCCAAACGAGCCGCTGAAGTTGGCGGACATGCGGTTGCGGCTCTCAAGCCAGCTTACGGTCGGGACCGTCCGCACCAGCCTTATGCCTCCCGACACGGTGTATTGATTCTGCGTAGCCGACACCAGCGTGGCTCCAGCGGTGGCCGCGCCATTCCAACCGGAAAAGAAACCCGGCACATGATTCACCTGCTTGTTCAGCGTGGCCTCATCGACGATGAATTGCGCGTCCTTCACCGGCAGCGGCCACATGGGCGCGGAGCTAGCGGCGGGATGCAGGGTGACGGTCTGGTTAACCACATCGAAAGAGCCCGTCGGTATGGTCCCGGCGTCCTTCCTTCGGCCCGGTTTCACGTTCTTGTTGAGAACCGCGAACTTCTGGGTGGCATGAAGTTCCCTGATCTTGTTCCAGCCGAGAGTAATGTCTCCCAGCGGATCGCAGTGGAACGTGACTTTTCCGCCCACTTCGCTGACGAATTTGCCGTGCAGCGTGTCTCCGTTGCTGAGCACCAGCAGGTCGGGCGCCGGGCTGGGGGCCGGCTGCTTTCTCTCAGCCGCGCCTTGCATGGTCCCGCCGAGAATGGCGCACAGAGCCACGGCCAGCGGCAAGGCGCGAATGCCTGCATGGAAAAGAACCCCAAGCGGAAGGAATAGAGAGCGCTCTGGAAATGCGGTCATGCGGAAGATAGCCTCACTTCAAGTTTTGGCAGAACCGGTTGCGGCGGCGGCCGGCAACGATTCTGAATTTTACAATGCGGCTCACGCAGGAATGCGCGGCAGCCTGGTGGAGATTTATCTGTTTGAAAAAATATGCAGTTGCGCAGGACGCATACTTCCGGCTAGGCGTCCGATCCCCCAGGCGTCAGTCCCCATTGAGATGATAACTCGTAGCCTCTGTGCCGGCAGAGAGAGGCAGGAAGGCAGACTTCAGAAATTCTTCAGAAATTGGCAGGCTCCGGTCTGCCAGACTGAGTGGAAACCCGCTGTCAGGTTCTCGAGGAGTGGACAATGGCAAAATCGGTTTCCTACGCCCAGTGGTCGCTGGAGCCTTACTGCATCGGCATGAAGCTGCGATCCCTGCGCACGCAGAAGCGGCTCACGCTTTCGCGGCTGGCGGCCGAGACCGGGCTTTCCACCGCGCTACTCTCCAAGCTGGAGACGGACCGGATGATACCCACGCTGCCCACGCTGGCCACCATCAGCCGGGTCTACGGAGTGGGCATGAGCTATTTTTTTGCGGAGCCGGCACGGCATACGCTCTCCATCACCCGCAAAGCCCACTTGCAGAGCAACGGGCGCGGCACGGAATCGGTGAAGTTTACTCCGTTGAACGCGGCCGGCGAAGGCACCCGCCTGACAGTGCAGATGATCGAGTTTCCTCCCGGCGGCGCCACTATCGCCGTGGAGAGCTTTCGCGAAACCAGCGGCGTAGTCTATGTGCTGGAAGGACGCCTGCAGTTGGAGGCCGGAGGCATGCACGAAGTGCTGGAGGCCGGCGATTGCGCCTACATGGAGAGCGAGATGGCGCTGGCATGGAGCGCGGCGGGAAAACACCGGTGCCGGGTGCTGGCGGTGCTTCCCGGAGAAACGCGCGCAGAAAGCTAGGACACATCTACCGGCGATCCGCCTGATTGGCCGCAGTGGCGCCGCAGCGGATGGTCTTTTCCAGTGTTGTGATTTGCGGGTTTGCCGGTTTCGGAGCCAGTGTGTAGGATTATCTGGAACTTGAGGGGTAAGAGGCAATGCGACCGAATTCAAAATTAATGAAATCAACCATGACAGGCGCTCTTGGAGGCCTGCTCTTCGGATTTGATCTTGTTCTCGTTTCCGGCATCATCGACTCGATTGTACGTGTCTATGGACTGAGCGATTACCAAAAAGGTCTGACGGTGGCCATGGGTCCGATCAGCACCGTGATTGGCTGCTTTGTGGCGGGCGTCATCGGGCAGCGGTTGGGCACACGCACGGCCATGCGGTGGGCCGCAGCCGTCTATCTTCTTGCCACTGTCGGCACGGCACTGGCCGTGGGCTGGCCGATGCTGCTGGCGATGCGGTTCATGGCCGGATTGGGACTGGGATCGGCGACAGTGCTGTGCCCGGTCTACATCGCGGAGCTTTCGCCGGCTCTGTGGCGCGGGCGTCTGGTGGGCATGTTCCAGATCAACGTGGTCACGGGCATTCTGGTGGGCTACGTCTCCAACTACTTCGTCCGCCTGGCGCAATTGGGCGCCATCGAGTGGCGCGTGATGGTGGCGGTAGTGCTGGTACCGGGGTCGATCTTCCTGCTGGCGCTGTTCACCATTCCGCGGTCGCCGCGGTGGTCGGCCTCGCGTAACGAGATCGACGAAGCGCTTCTGGTGCTGAGCCAGATGGGCGCGCCAGATCCCAAGGCGGAGCTGGACGACATCCAGTCGGCGATTGCCGCAGAGAACGCCTCGACGCACGAGGCGGTGTTCCAGTGGAAGTACCGCTATCCTCTGTTCCTGGCCATCTCAATTGGCGCATTCAACCAGTTGGCCGGAATCAACGCGATCATGGTTTATGTCCACGACATCTTCCGCGCCGCCGGGTTCAGCATGATCTCGGGCGATGTGCAGGCCATCGCCATCGGCCTGACCAACTGGATTTTCTGCTTTGTGGGCATGTCGCTGATCGACCACTTCGGGCGCAAGAGCCTGCTGCTGGTGGGCGCGGCAGGAACATTCCTGTGCCTCTCCGCCGTGGCCTGGGTCTTCGTCTCGCAGACGCACCAGGCGGCGCTGCTGCCGCTGCTGGTGACCTTCATCGCGTTCTTCTCGATGTCGCAGGGCGCGGTCATCTGGGTGTACATCGGCGAAGTATTCCCAACCTCGGTACGCTCCAAGGGCCAGGGCGTGGGCAGCGCCAGCCACTGGATCGTCTATTCGATCCTGGCGCTGATCTTCCCGGTGCTGACACACCAGTATGGTGCGGGCGCGCCATTCATCATCTTCGCGGTGGCAACGTTCATCCAGTTCGTGGTGGTGCTGCTGTTCTACCCCGAAACCAAGGGCAAGACCCTGGAACAACTGCAACGCCAGCTCGTCAAGGGCTAGACATGCAGGTGTTTTCCCGAGCGGCAGGCCGGAAATCTCCGGCCTGCCGTTTTGTTTTGGGGCCTGCGCCCTACGGGCATACGGGGCAGCGTATTTTGAAACGGCTATAGCGGGTACTTCGGGCTGCCCGTGATGCGATCTGTTGATTCTTTGATTACCCCCACCCCCCTCCCCCTATGTATTTAATCAAGTTCTCCATTTTCAACAAGATACGTAGGTGGTATCGCTGTAAAAATTAGATTCTAAAGGGGTTATATATCAAAAATTAGATAACAAAGGAGTTACGGGTGTTTTTTGGGGGCTTTTTGCGGTTCTTGTACCGTATTTTGGGATTTTTACGTTTTTGCATCGGTTTGAAAACTCCTTTGCTGTCGTTTCTCCGAGGTCTGAAACGGGGGTAGGCAGGGGGTGAACCGGGTGCGGAAAAAGGCCGGTTCCCAGGTCAAAAGCCCGAAATACATCCCTCCGAGGCTGAAGCCACGTTTTATGGGGGCTGGTTTTCAGGGACCTGAAGGCCCCTGCTCCTTCCGGTTTTTGCGTCTGGGGATGAAAGGCCCCTGCTCCCTCCGGTTTTTTCTCTTTGCGGGTGGAGTGCCGGGACCTGCTCCCAGAGCAGTGGCTGTGAAAGATGCCATGGATTGATTGTGCGCCTGGGGAGGGTAATTATCTGCAAAAGGCAGGGAACAGGGAACAGAGGGGCGCGCGGGGTGGGTTCGTCAATCCCATATTCCCATGAACAAAAAGGTTGAATGAAGGTTTTATAAACAAAATCAGCAAGTTAGCTTCCGCTTCGCGGAAATAGCGAGTCAGCGAGTTGGCGGCAGTTGATCCCAGCCGTAACTCATTGTGGCGAGCCAGACTGCTGCCCGATGGCCGCGCAGACTGAGTTCCCTGGCTATGCTTGGAGCAATCTTTAGGCCATGATCGCAGTGGACTTTAGTAATAGCAACAACTCTTTTATTCATCTAAAAATGCAGACAGGTATCGGACCTGCGAACTATATGTCATTACGGCCCAATCGAGAGGTTCCGGGCGATCGGAAACAGAACAATCCGCTGTATAGAAACCGCAAACCAGTGCGCCAGCACGCCCCAGGTTCACGCTCATCCATGCCGGAGCACTCGAACCGCGCAGTATGAGGAGAGCTTATGGGAAAGACATTTCGTATACTCACCCGGGCCGCAGCCGCTGCCGGGTGCCTTATGGCCGCATTCGCCGGCCATGCCCAGGCCGTCAGCCTTGCCGTGATTCAGGAATATGCTCCCAGCATCTATCTGAACGCTTACGAGAAGAACATGCCATCCTCGGTGGACAACTTTTTCGCACAATCCAAGCTGATGAGCTCGGGCGGAATTGTCCTGGCCAGCCCGGCCACGTACACGGCATTGGCCGCCAACACGTCGGCCAGCAATTACCTCACCCCGACGAACGGCGTATTTCCGACCGCCAGCAACGACTTCCAAAGTGGCGACCCTATCGTCTCGATCGGCAGCAACACAGGTGAGTCCAACTCGCCGGTTTACGTGAAGACGATCGACAATGGGACCTACATCGACCTGAAGTACTACATGTTTTACACCTGGAACGGATTCCAGGGCTTTCAGGCCGGAATCCTGGTTGGGCTGCAGACGGAGCCCTATTACTTTGACTGGTCGCAATTTGCCCTGCACTATGGCGACTGGGAGCATGTGACAGTGCGCATCAGCGAAGATACGACCAAGCTGATCGGGGTCTTCTACAGCCAGCACGGCGACGCGCAGTTTGTAACCAATCCCGCGCTGGATGGAACGCATCCTATTGTCTATTCCGCCTGGGACAGCCACGCGAACTACCCCACGTCCGGCAACAATATCAACACCGTGATTCTGAACTCTCCGGGCGTGATTCCGGTGAGCTGGCTGAAGGTGAGCGACATTACGACCAATGGCGGCGGGACGACCTTTGCGCCCTACAGCAACCCCAGTCCGTTCTACTCCAACGGCGTGCAATGGAAGCCGTGGCAGAATACGAGCCAGTTGGTACTGCTGGATAACAACTCGTCGGCGGCGCAATGGTTGAGTTTCCTGGGACCCTGGGGACCGACGTACACAAATGCCATCGAGGATCCGCCTTCCGCGCTTCCCAGCGGCTCTCCCACTGAACTTTATGCGCTTGCGGTGGCTGGAAACCTGACGGGGCTACTGAGCAGCAAGTACACGCAATCGGGCGGCCCGTACGGACCACAGGCCCAAGGCTGGAACGTATCGAACGAAGGCATTGCCGGCATCTATAAAATCACCAGCGTCCAGAGCGGACTCGCGCTGGACGGCGGAGCCAACACATCGGGTACTCTGGTGCAAATGTGGACTTCCAACGGGACCGTCGACCAGCAATGGCTGCTAAAGCCGTCGGGCAGCGGAACCAGCATCACCAGCGTGCAATCCGGCCTGGCTTTGGATGGTGGAACCAACAGCTCAGGGACTCATCCGCAAATGTGGACCAGCAACGGAACCGCCGATCAGCAATGGACATTCCAGACTTCCGGGTCCGGGCAGCGCATCACCAGCGTTCAGAGCGCACTGGTACTGGATGGCGGAACCAACACGCAAGGGACAAATCCGCAGATGTATTCAAACAACGGAACCGCCGATCAGCAATGGGTATTGACGTTGCTGCCCTGATAAAACATTATTTGATGCGGGGCTGGGCGGCTTCAGTGACCTGGCCCTGCAATTCCGGGCTTCCGGGCAGGATATTCTATATATTCCAACACTGGGCATGAGGTCTTTGATGGAGCAGATGTCAGTTCCGCTAGAGGTTGCAGCAAGGGATACGGCGCAGGCCGCAGCGGGAGTTCTGCGCGAGACCGGACGCGAGAGCAACTCGCCCCTGGTTCTGGCCGCCTCTCCCGAGGCGCACGCCTTGCGCGCGGAGATCATACAGGTAGGCCGCAAGCTGTGGGAACGGCAGTACGTGGACGGCAACGGCGGCAACATCAGCGTCCGTCTGGGTTCAAAATACCTGCTCTGTACGCCCACGATGATGAGCAAGCGCGACATGGAGCCGGCGGACATTTGCCTGTCCGATCTGGATGGCACTATCCTGGCCGGGCAGCGCATGCGCACCAGCGAACTGCTGCTGCATCTGGCCATTTACACGGCCAACCCGCGCGCCCACGCCGTGGTCCACTGCCATCCTCCCTACGCCACCGCCTACGCGATGACCGGTTCCGCGCCGCCTTCCGGGCTGCTCTCCGAGGTGGAGAACTCCATTGGGCCGGTTGCCGTGGCGCCGTATGAGACGCCCGGAACCAAGGCTTTTGCCGAGACAGTTTTGCCGTTTGTAGCGGACCACAACACCATTCTGCTCGCCAACCACGGCATCGTCTGCTGGGCCGACACGGTGACCCACGCCGAATGGCTGGTGGAGACCTTCGAGACCTATTGCAAGACCTACCTGATTGCACAGCAGATCGGCAAGCCGCTGACGTTCATCCCGGACAGCAAGATCCAGGAGATTCTGGCTCTGAAGCGGCGGCTGGGGCTGCCGGATGCGCGGATGGCCGGCAAGCCACTGGGCAGCGACTGACCGGGCGCGACAAAGCCGCCGGCCGACGCCGAAGCGAGGGAAAAGCGAAACTATGCTACACTGTATTTGCGCTCAGTGATTTGGCCGTGAGCGGCGGTTTGCCCTTAAAAAGCAAGTTTGCCTGGCACAGATATTCCCCCAAGCCCCTACAGCGTATCCACATAAGTCTCCCATCCTGGGAGTCTATGCCATGGACCCAACCAGGTCCGGCAGGCAGATCGCGAGTTCGTCTCCCTAAAAAAGGTGACGGTGCGATAGAACCAGGAAACGCCAGGAAAGGCGTGGGAGCGTGGAGCCGGCCGGCAGAGAGCCGCCTGGCAGACAAGTAGCGTGTGGCAGCTCCGGGCCTTCAGCGTTCTCCCCTTGAATGCTTGCCGGCCAGTCTAATTAACCGACTTTCGGTTCTCCCTTACGCATATCGATAAAGCAGGCCCGCGCCTGAGCTGTAAGTGTGTGCGCGCCTCCGTGTCCGGTTCCGATTGCAGGCCCCAGTAAGACTGGCGCTCGCGGAGCCCAACAGGAATGTCACCTATTTTGATTACCAAGTTTTCAGAGTTCACTCTTTCGCCCGCCCTGATGGCGCGGCTTGACGCCAACAAGTTCGAAACCCCCACACCGGTACAGTCCGGCTGCATTCCCCCGGCCCTGGAAGGCCGCGACGTGCTGGCCACGGCGCAGACCGGGACCGGCAAGACGCTGGGGTATTTGATTCCGATTGTGGAAATGCTGCAGAAGTGCCAGGACCGGAACGCCGCGCAGGCGCTCATTCTGCTGCCCACGCGCGAGCTGGCCATGCAGGTGGAAGCAGCCTTCAAAACCATTCGCTCAAGCTCGTTGCAGACCGTGGCCCTGGTGGTCGGCGGCCTGCAGGAGCGTTCGCAGCTCGATGCCATTCGCCGCGGCGCGCGTCTCATTGTCGCCACGCCGGGCCGTCTCGAGGACTTTATCAAGCGCAGGCTGGTGCGCCTAGACCAGGTGAACATGCTGGTGCTGGACGAAGTGGACCGGATGCTGGATATGGGCTTCCAGCCGGCCATTGCCCGCATTGCGACCATGCTGCCTGCCGCCCGCCAGACGCTGTGCTACTCGGCAACGCTGGAAGGTTCGGTGAAGGAAGTGGCCCGCAAATATCTCAACAATCCCGCCCGCATCGAAATCGGTTCCGTACTGAAGCCGGCGGAGAATGTGGAGCTGCGCACCTTTGAAGTGGAGCCGGACAAGAAGCAGGAGCTTCTGGAGCACCTGCTTGGCGCGGAAACCGGCAGCTTTCTGGTTTTTGTGCGCACCAAGCACGGCGCGGACCGCGTGGCCCGCAGACTGACAAAATCGGGCTGGTCGGCGACGCAGATTCACGGCGACCGCTCGCAGGCACAGCGGAATGCGGCGCTGCGCAGCTTTTCCGAAGGCCGCCACAGGGTTTTGGTAGCGACCGACGTGGCAGCCCGCGGCATCGACGTGGCCAATGTGGCGCAGGTAATCAACTTCGACCTGCCCAAGGTGGCCGAGGACTTTGTGCATCGCGTAGGCCGGACGGGCCGGGCGTCGGCGCACGGAGTGGCATCGACGTTTGCAGCGCCGGCCGAGCGCGGCGATCTGCGCAAGATCGAGCGCACGCTTTCCATCTCAATGAAGCGGTTCCGGGTGCGTTCGGCCGGGGATGTGAAGGCGGCGTAAGGATCAGGATTCGGGGTTACGGGCCTTCCATGGGGCCGGGCGCCGGGCGTGCAGGTCTCGATTTTGAGATTTGGGCGCCCGGCCCTTTATTTATGGCTGGTCCCGCTGCTCTTTTCGTTGACTCCGAGCCCCATTTGCAGTATTCTGGAGACCTTGCGCGGTGTTGCGCCTGGGGTCTGTGTGGCGGGGTCTTCATTGATAGTTTTTTGTCGATGGAGTGATTGAACTCACCCGGACTCGGCTGGTCGGTACCCTGGAGGGACCGGCTGGAACAGGCCACCGGCTGCTGGACGGTATGCGTGTTCAGCCAAGCCAAAGCCCCTATGAGGGCCAACTCCAGCAGTCCTCACCCGAACAGATTTGTTTGGCAGTGGGTAGAAATCAGGCCCGTGCGCATTTTGCGTGGGCAATGTTGTTTTGTACGAGAGTTTTTGAGGCGTCTGTCAGTATGAAGGGCGTTTCCAGAGGGCAGGAGAGAGATGAGCACCTTCGTTCCGAGCGGCAAAGACATTGACCGCAAATGGTATGTAGTGGATGCCAGCGGCCAGACGCTGGGCCGGCTGGCCACCAAGGCTGCCAGTCTGCTGAGCGGCAAGCTGAATCCGCAGTATGTGCCGTACATCGACATGGGCGATCACGTGATCGTCATCAACGCGGAAAAGGTTCGCCTCACCGGCCTGAAGTCGGAAAGCAAGCTCTATCGCCGCTACACCGGATTCCCCGGCGGTCTGCGCGAGGAGTCTTTTGTGCGCCTGTTGAACCGCAAGCCGGAAGCAATTCTGGAGCAGGCCATCAAGGGCATGCTGCCCAAGAGCAAGATGGGCCGCCAGATGGCTACCAAGCTGAAGGTTTATCGCGGCGACAAGCATCCGCACCAGGCGCAGATGCCGGTGCCCATGGAAATTGCGTAAAAGCAACTGCTAGCTGCTAGCCGCTAGCCAACGATTTTGAGATTCAGGAGCTTTGGGGCTTTTAGCTAATAGCTAGAGGCTAGAAGCTAGAAGCTAAGAGGAAACGAATGGCAGATCTGGTTCAGTATTACGGGACGGGGCGGCGCAAGTCGGCAATCGCACGCGTCTTTTTGCGTCCCGGCACGGGCGAGTGGAAGGTTAACGGCAAGGGATTCGATGTGTACTTTGTCACCGAGCAGCAGCGGGCATCCGCCAAGCGCACCCTGGCCGTGGTAGAACTGGCCGGGAGCTTCGACGTGGTGACCACGGTGAAGAGCGGCGGCGTAGCAGCGCAGGCCGATGCCGTAAAGCTGGGCGTTGCCCGCGCACTGGTTCAGTTCAACCCGGAATTGCGCAAGGTGCTCAAGGCGGAAGGCCTGATGACCCGCGACTCGCGCATGAAGGAGCGCAAGAAGTACGGTCAGAAGGGCGCACGCGCACGGTTCCAGTTCAGCAAGCGCTAGCTTTCAGCTTCTAGCTGCCAGCTTCCAGCCTTTCTTGCTTGTTCTTGCTTAGAGGGTCGCCTACAACGGCCGATCCCAGTATGAACAAGCTAGAGGCTCGAAGCTAAGAGCTAGAAGCCAGGTTTTAAATTCCCGCGGAAGCGGGTTCAATCCGGGCCAGGCAAAGCCAGTCCGGATGCAATCCACGAAGGAGGCCCTTTGGCCACGATCACAATGAAGGAGCTGCTCGAAGCCGGTGTTCACTTCGGGCATCAGACCAAGCGCTGGAACCCGAAGATGAAGGAATACATCTTTGGCGAGCGCAACGGGATCTACATCATTGACCTGCAGAAGACGCTGAAGCTGTTCAAGGATGCGTCGAAGTTCGTCACCGAGCTGTGCGCGGGGGGCAAGACGATTCTTTTCGTCGGCACCAAGCGCCAGGCACAGGACGCCGTGGCAGAAGAGGCTACGCGCGCAGGAATGCCGTACATCAACCAGCGCTGGCTGGGCGGCTTGCTGACCAACTGGGTGACCGTGCAGAAGAGCGTGAAGCGGCTTCAGGAACTGGATGAAATGGCGACCGACGGCCGCTACGAGTTGTTGACCAAGAAGGAAGTCATCAAGCTGGAGCGGGAGCGCAAGCACCTGCAGGCGAACCTGGCCGGCATCAAGAGCATGAAGCGGCTGCCCGATGCGCTGTTCATTGTGGACTCGAACAACGAAGCGATTGCCGTGAAGGAAGCCCGCAAGCTGGGCATTCCGGTGGTGGCCGTGGTGGACACGAATTGCGATCCCACGGTGGTGGACTACGTGATTCCTGGCAACGACGATGCGCTGCGCGCCATCCGGCTGTTCACCTCGAAGATTGCCGATTCGGCATCGGAGGGCGTGAACCTGGTGAACGACAAGGCATTTGCCGAGGAGCAGCCTGAGCCGGTGGCCGAGGCTGTGGCCGTGGCGGAGGCCGCACCGGTCGAGGAACCAGTGGATCTGGAAGCTGCGTTGGGCGGCGGGATTCGCAAGGCTCCGGCAGCGGTAGCGGCCCTGGATGAGGCCGCAGTGGCCGAGGGCGGCGTTTAATCTCAAGCCGCACGAAAGTGCGCAGAATGAGACGAGCGTGGCCGCGAGAGTAAAGCGCCACGCTTTTCTTATGCCGTAAATGCCCAGGCGTGCAATCTTGCGAGACTGGGCGAAAGTTCAGAAGAAGCGGAAACCAGGAAAAGAGAGATGACAACAGTGAGCGAAAAGATCAGTGCGAGTTTGGTGAAGGAGCTTCGTGAAAAGTCCGGCGCGCCCATGGGCGACTGCCTGAAGGCATTGCAGGAGACCAAGGGAGACATCGAAGGCGCCTTTGTGGTGCTGCGCAAGCGGGGCATGGCCTCCGCGCAGAAGAAGGCAGCCCGCACCACCAACGAAGGCGCGGTAGGCACCTATATCCACGCCGGCGGCAAGATCGGCGTGCTGCTGGAGTTGAACTGCGAGAGCGACTTTGTGGCCCGCACCGAGGACTTCCAGGAACTGCTGAAGGACATTGCAATGCACATCGCCGCCAGCGATCCGCGTTACGTGAAGTCCGAGGACGTGACCCCTGGCGACATGGAGCGCGAAAAGGAAATCTATCGCGCCCAGGCCGCCGCAACGGGCAAGCCCGCCCCGGTGATCGAGAAGATCGTGGAGGGCAAGATGGCCAAGTTCTACGAGGAAGTTTGCCTGCTGGAGCAGCCCTTCATCAAGGATCAGGCGGTGAGCATCAAGGAGCTGATCGCGACGAAGGTGGGCAAGCTGGGCGAGAACATCACGGTGCGGCGTTTTGCGCGCTTCAAGGTGGGTGCGCCCGACTGGACCGTAGCGACGACCAAGGCAGTGGAAGCAGCCGCGGAGTAAGGCTCTACACGCCGCACATCGGCAACAAACATGAAACGGTCCGGGACATTGTTCCGGGCCGTTTTCTTTGCGCCTGGTATCGCTTAAATAGCTTAGGAGGAAATAAGCGTGGCCCCGGAGGTCCACGCAACAGCCGGCCAGGAGGAGCTACGGTTTCATCTCCCGTGGGTTGGAAACACAGGTGGGCGCTAAAACGACAGATGCAAGGAAAGCGAGGCCGCTGGACGGCCTTGGCCACCACTTGGGCCGCCACCACCCGCGCCATGTGGTCCTCCCGACCCCATCGAACCGCCACCGGGTCCGCCGCCCGCTCCGGCAACTCTATCGCCTGCTCCGCCGGCCTGGCCACCCATGCTGCCGCCTGCTGTGCCTGCAAAGGACGACATGCCAGCGCTTGAGCCGCCTCCGATGACTCCAGAGGCTCCTCCCCCGTTTACCGCCGCCGTTGCCGAGAAATCGATTTTTCTGCCCCTGGTGTGGGGATTGCTATACGTGGCAGATGCGGAGCCGGCGCCGAACCCGCGCATGGGACTGCCTCCCGCGCCAAAGGGGGTCCGGTAAGAAAACCGGGAGCTGCCGGGTGAAAGGTCGGAGGAAAAGTTCAGTCCGTCCTGCATGAGCCGGTTGAACCGGGGCAAGGCTCCCAATGCGGCACCCAGCGTTCCGCTCTTGCCTGCGCCCAGATCGCGGCTGAGATCGCTCGCCATCTGGAAGAGCGAACCGAAGTTGGCTGGATTGCCGCCCTGACCGCCAGCGCCAGCACGATTTGGAGGGCCGCCCAAAGAGCCTCCGGTCTGTTGCGGCCCCGCGCCATTGCCAAATCCGCCTCCTGCGCTGCCGAAGCCCGTGCCGCCTACGCCTGCCCCGGAGGAGTTGCCGGGGCGGTAGCCTAACTGGAATGCATCGAGGAGCAGATGGTTCCAGAGCATAGAGCTGCCGGAGGCATTACCCGGCGTGTCTCCGTTGCTTGCAAAGCCCTCCGGTCCCGGATGGAACCCTGCACCGGGGCTCGCCGAACCTGCACTGGCTGGCGCTTCCCTGCTGCCGTCCGCGAGCGCACTCCGGCCGTTGGTGGAGAGCGCGTCCTGCGCGTACAGAAAGCTGGCGCACGAAATAGCCAGCAAGGCGGCCATTTGTCTCAGGACTGAGAGGGGAAGCAAGATTCCGGAACGCACAACTCGGCTCATCGGCATCACCATCTAGAGATAGGACACGGTTGCAGATCCGCGTTCCTGAACAGTAAGACGGCATTTTGCCGCCAATGCTTACAATGGGCGCCAGTACGCTTTCGATGCACATGTTGACCTTTGGAGATCGTGGAAGGTGGGTTTTGTTAAGGAAATAGCCACTTGAGCGCATAGCTTCTGTCTACACGCATTCCGAAAGTGCTATAGCCAAGGTGGAGGAAAATGCAGCTGCCGGTATGCGATACTCGAAAAGGCATGTATAAACGGATCGTTCTGAAGCTTTCGGGTGAAGTTCTGGCAGGGCCGCGCGGCTTTGGCCTGGATGCAGACAAGATTGCCGAGATAACCGGCGAAATCGTCGATGTGCACGCGCTGGGCGTGGAGATCGGCGTCGTGGTGGGTGGAGGCAACATTTTCCGCGGCGTGGCCGAACAGGCCAAGGAGATGGACCGGGTCAGCGCGGACAACATGGGTATGCTGTCCACGGTCATCAACGCCATCGCCATGCAGGACGCCATTGAAAAACGTGGCGTGCAGTGCCGGGTGATGAGCGCCGTGTTCATGAACCAGGTGGCCGAACCGTACATCCGCCGCAGGGCCGTGCGGCATCTGGAAAAAGGCCGCGTGGTCATCTTTGCCGCCGGCATCGGCAACCCGTTCTTCTCTTCCGATACGGCGGCCAGCCTGCGCGCCATGGAGATCAAGGCCGAAGTGCTGCTGAAGGCCACGAAGGTGGATGGCGTCTACGACGCCGACCCGGAACTGGTAAAGGATGCCGTCAAGTACGACGAGATTACCTACATGGAGATCCTGCGGCAGGGTTTGAAGGTGATGGACCTGACTGCGGTGAGCCTGTGCAAAGACAATAACCTGCCGATGATTATCTTCAACATGAACCAGCCGGGGAATATCCGGCGCGTGGTGCTGGGCGAGAAGGTTGGATCGCTGGTGACAGCGTAAGAAACAGCTTTTAGCCTCTAGAGCACTTTCGATTCGCATGTTGACGTTTGGAGATCGTGGAAGGTGGCTTTTTCTTGAGGAAAAAGCCACTCTGCTTCCAGGATTCTGTAAAGAGCAGAATCGAAAATGCTGTAGCCGATTTTTTGGTGGTTCGAGCTGTCTGGGTTGGTTTTTTGAAATTCTCCCCGGGCACGGCAAAGCTAGCAGCCAGAGGCCAGAGGCTAGAAGCTACGTAGTGGATATCCCCAAGCCAGCACGATTGAATGCACTGACGGGTTTACGCTGTTTTGCGGCTGTCAACATCGTCTTCTTTCATTTCTCGAATCCACTTTGGTTTGGCTGGCTGGCGCCGGTGGTGAACGGCGGCTTTGTCTCGGTGAGCTACTTTATCCTGCTCTCGGGATTTGTGCTTGGGTATAACTACAACGCGCGGGCGCGGGCCGGGCAACTGGACAAGAAGCGCTTCTGGAAAGCGCGTTTTACGCGCATCTATCCCATTTACCTGCTGAGCCTGCTGTTGAGCGTGGGGACGCTGTCGCAGGAATACAGAAGTCACACGCACGGGATGTTCTGGACGGGCGTGGTGCTGACGCCGCTGCTGCTGCAGGGATGGATTCCGGCCATAGCCACCTTTATGAACACGCCGGCCTGGACCATGTCGGCCGAAGCCTTCTACTACGTTCTTTTTCCCTGGCTGGCCGCCTGGAAGCGGCCGGCGCGGATTGCGCCTCACCTGCTGAAGATGGCCGGGGTGTGGGCGCTGGGCATGATTCCCGGCGCGCTCTACATGGCATTCAATCCGGACGGGATTGCGCATCCGGACCGCTGGAGTTACGGCATCTGGCTGTGGGCGCTCAAATACACGCCTTACGCACACGTGGCCAGTTTCGTTTTTGGCGTAATGCTGGCCGAACTGGACGAGTTGGTGGTGCGCGACAGCCGTTTGCGCTTCTGGCTGGGGGTGGGCGGCTTTGCCGGTATCTACGGCCTGCTGACCCTGGGATCGCTGGTTCCCTATGCACTCATCCACGACGGGCTGCTGATGCCGCTGTTCGGCTGCATTGTGCTGGGTTTGGCCGGAAAGAACCCCCTGGCGAGCGCGCTGGGCGTCCGCCCACTGGTCTTTGTGGGCGAGGCAAGCTACTGCCTCTATCTGCTGCACTTCAACTTCTGGAACCTGATTCACCACTCGCATATTCTGGAGCGCCTGGGCCTGATCCGCTTCGACCCGTGGCTCAGCTACGCTATTCTGATATGCATGGCCATTGCGGCGCTGCACCTGATAGAGAAGCCGGCACAGCGGCAACTGCGCAAATGGATGAGCGCGTAGAGATTCTGGCGGCGGATGGCAGAGTTCCGTATCGATGAGTCTTGAGCGATGCAGCAGTGGCTCCTGGGACGCTTCGATCGGCCATTACAGCCGCAACTACGATCTGGATATTCGCGGCTTGCCGGCGATACTGAATGGCAAAAAAGTGGAGGGCAACAAGGCTCTCAACTGGCTTCTTCAATCTGTCGACATCTTTACGTGCTGTCGTGCGCAACAAAAAGCCCAGCCGGAGTGGCTGGGCTTTTTGGGTAGTCGAACAGATTGCCTACGGAGTAACCGACTGCACGGAATGGTTGCCGTGAGGAACAGCAATCAGCGCGGTTGGCGCGTTGCCAGTGGGATAAGGCGTAGCCATGGTTTCAGTCAGAGTGCCGGCAGTGGGGTCCAGACGCAAGCCTGAGACAGAGTTACCCAACTGGTTGGCGGTATAGACGAAGCGGCCCAGCGCCGGTTCCACGATAATGGCTACCGGATACGTATCCGTGGCAGCAGCGCCGGTTGTGTACGACAAGGTGGACGGTGTCCCGGTGGCTAGCGTGATGGCGTAGGCCGATATCACCGAGCTCAGCGCGTCGGAGACGTATATGAATGAGCCGCGCGGGTCAATGCAGATGGCGGAAGGCTCGTTGGCAGTCTTGAAAGGGCCATTGACCATGGAATCGAGTACGCTACCGCCTTGAACCGTATAGCCGATCAACTCGTTGGAAGCATAGTCGGTCACATACACAAACCTGCCGGCGGGATCGGAAGCAATCCCGGAGGGTTTGACGCCAGCCTGGTAAGGGCTGCCTGTGGCAGCCGTCAATGCGCCGCCCGAACCAATGGCAAATCCAAAGACCCAGCCGGAATTGGCGATGCTGGTGATGGTTCCGCCTGGATTGTAAGCGGATTTGTCATAGGCCGTAACGTAGACCGCAGAGGGGGTGGTCAGGGCGGAGCTCTTCACCAGGACATTGACCCCTGTGGGAACGATTGTGTCGCCGGTGTAGCCGGGAACGACAAGGCTGATCTGGGCAACCGAAGCGCCAATGGTACCCGAGGAAAGAGCGTACTCGGTGAGCGTGGCGGAACTGGATCCCGTGGCCACATACAAGTACTTGTTGTCAGTGCTTACCGCCAGTGAAACCGGGACAGTGCTGGTGGTGAGAGTGTCCTTTGACGTCAGCACGCCGTTGCCGGCGATGGTGAAATGGACCACGGAGTTGTTGCCCTGGTTGGCGATGTAAAGATTCGCATAGTCGGAGGTGACAGCCATGGCGATGGGACCCACGCCGCCGGAAGCGACAGTAGGCGCCGCGGTGCGCACCACGCCGGTCTGGGAGTCCACCGCGTAGGTTTGAATCTGTCCAGCGCTGCCGGATCCAGAGCCCGCGGAACTAGCCACGAATAAATAGTCGATCGTAACCAGCTGGCAGGCAGTCAAGAGTGTGGCCACGAGAAGGCCGATCGTAGAGACCAGAAAGAGCTGGCTCAATTTGCTGAACTTCATGCGCTTCCTTCGTTGTGGGCCATCAGATTCAAGCCCCAAGAAAACTCGTTTAGGTTGACCCGTACATAAGCATTGTAAAAGCTCGATACGAGGTACTGCTACATTGTCTGCCAAGCCCGCGCGAACCCTATTTCAGCGGGGTGCCATGCGGAATTGCGGCTACGGCCGTTGGCTGGGCGCTGGCCGAATAGGGAGAGAACTGCGAATTGAGAAGCGTACCGTCAGTCGTACTCAACTCAAATCCGGAGACGGTGTTGCCGAGATAGTTGGCGGTGTACATGAAATGTTTGGTGGATGGATCGATACCAATGGCCGTCGGCTGCAGGCCTGTGGCGTAGGAGTTGATGCGGGTGAGTACGCCGTTGCTGATGGAATAGGCCGTAACGGTGGAGTCCAGGTAGTTGGTCACGTAAGCGTAGCTGTACGCAGTATCGACGACGATGGCTGAGGGATGATTGCCGGCCGGGAAGGGACTGCCGCTCAGTGAGCTCAACTGGCCGGACTGAACCGCAAACCCCAGGACGTCTCCGTTCATCGAGTCTGTGACGTACACGTAGCTGTTGGTGGAATCGCTGGCAATGGCCGAAGGGTGTACTCCGGCGGCAAAGGGTACGCCGTCATTGAGCGGCGTGAGCGCACCGCTGGAGCCGACGGCAAAGGCGAACACATAGCCGACGTTGGGGGACGCCGTCGTATCGTATGCGGTCACGTAGGCGTAAGCGCCCGACTTGAGGACGTTGATTCCGGTGGGCACGATCACATCGCTGCTTGCGCCAGCCTTGCATTGCGTAAAGTCTGTGGTAGAAGCATAGCCATACTGGCACAGCGGCCAGTAGTTCTGGCTGCCGTTGGTAAGTGCCGTTCCGAGCACGTCGCTGGGAGGATTGCTACTGGTGGGATTAATGGGGAAAACGCCGACCGAGCCGGAGCACGGCGCAGCGGTGGAGCAGGTCGGCAGCGGCTGATAGAGGTCCACGACAAACAGATTCAGACCGTTCACGGCGACCGCCATAGGATAGATTCCGGGCGTATTCACGGTATTGGCGGGATAGAGCTTGCCGTCGGTGCCGATGACGAACTGAACGATGGTGTTATCGTCGCGATTGACAACATACAGATTTGTATTGTCGGAAGAAACGGCTTCGGCAACCGGGTTGCGCCCTTCCGAGGGAAAAGGCGAGGAGGGGATCTGGCGCATGCGCCCCGACTCCGAGTTCACCTCAAAGACGTCCACCCGTCCGTAATTGTAGGATCCCGCGGCAGCAGCACTGGTCACGAAGACAAAATCCACGGTGAGAGTGCCACAGGCGTTCACAAGTCCAGCCACCAGGAGGCTGGCCGCGGCGACCAGCAGCAGCTGGATCGATTTGTTAAACTTCATGCGCATCTTTCGTCAGCGGGCCATTAAATGGCCGTAAATAATCAGGTTTGGAATCGAATCCCGGGGTCGCATCGGAAAAAGCAGCACCCGCAATTCGGCTACGTTCTTGAACACTACCCCGGAAACAGGTGCGGGGCCAGCCAGTAGGCTGGCGCCCGCCCACATAAGTTACGACTTGATGCGGCACCGATCTAGCTTGTGCGCCCATCGACCAGGCACCAGGTAGGAGGTCCCTGGACCACAAAGGTGTTGGTCTTGCGCATATCGTTCAGCACACCGGAGTTGGGATCGATTACCCGGCCGTAGATCGTCGAATCGTTGAAATTAGCCTCGTAAAGGAACTGGTTCGAAGGATCCTCCACGATGCACTGTGGACCTGCCCCCGAGCCGAACGGTTCTCCCGAGATGAAGCTGAGCTGGTAAGGGTTAGCGGTGATGAAATAGCCGGAAATCCCGCTCTGCGCGTTGGAGCCGGACACATTGTTTCCCTGATTGGCTACGTAGATGTGCGTACCTTTGGATTCCTCCAGTAAGGCAATCGGGTTGGCGAGCGTCGGATCGTCGGGCACAGTACCGCTGGCCTCAGCCTGGAGTGAACCTGTCGAGCCCACGGTATAAGGCAGTATCTGACTTTGAGCGACGGTACTGACGCCATTAAAAGTCAGAGTGATGGGGTCGTTGGCCAGCACGTAGAGCACGTTGAACGTGTAGAACAAGGAGTTGCCCTGCGTGATTCCCAACTGTTGCGAGCTGTTGGAGGTAACCGTCAACTGGCCAGTGGAAGTGCTGTAACTGTAGGGGAAGACCGAGGTACCGCCGTTATACGCGGCCGTGCTTGCGTTGTAAGAGAAACTGGACCCGTTCAACGTAAGGAGGTAACTGCCGGCCAGTGCAAAATCTACGGGATTGGCCGGAACCGGGAAGTAGGTCAGTTTCTGTCCGGTGGCGGACGTAACCTGGCTATTGACCACCAGCGAAAGGCGGCCTGTAGTCTGGTTGATCTGGAAGACCGTGACGTCTCCGCAGGTAGTGACGCCGTTCAGAGCGTTCGCACAGCCATCCGTGCTGGACGGGGAGGAATTATCCGGGGAGTCGTGGTCAAGCACCAACAGGTAGGTTCCCGTGCCATCGACCATCATCCGGAAAGGATTGACGCCCTGGGTGTAAAAGGTTTCCTGCGCAGTGAGGACGCCGTTTCCGCCCACCGCGAACTGGGTGATATTCGAGTTCTGGCAGGGGCCCGGCGAGGTGCCCGGCGAGGTGCAGATGGAGCCACCCGAAGCGTTCACACCACGGTTGAGTACATAAATAAAGCGGCTTTGGCCGGTCAGCACCGCACGGACCGGATTGGCGCCGCCGGAGGAGACGGGCAGACCGTTGATGGCGGTCAGCTTGCCCGTATTGTGATCGATCTTGAAGCCGCTGACGATGCCGGCGCCGGTGGTTTGGGCCGTCACCGTACCCGTCACATACAAATAGCCGACCGAATAACTCTGAACGCAAGACGTAATGCCGAGGACAACGCCAACTGAGAGGGCGCCCATCAGAAGTGCCTTGCCGAATTTCGTAAACTTCATGCGATTCCTTCATCCTGGTCAGGCATGTGCCGCCAAGTTTGCTAGTTCCACAGCAGAGCTGGGTTGGGACGGGTCCCTGCTGCATTGTAAAAGCCAAGGGTAGGTTGTGCCTAGTTTCAGTCCCGAACTGGGCAAAACAGCGCATATTCCAAGGCCAATCTGCCTCTGACGCTACCCTATCCGGTGCCCGTCCTGCTTACGTACAAATTTCAGTCATGGTTGAGGTTTGGACGCCTGGAGGTCAGAAAACGTCAACCTGCAGGCGCCAGGAAAGAAGCGATCCCAGCAATTTCGGTTCGGTTCCCTCCCTTGCGACGAAAGCCTGTCGCCAAGGAGCGTGCCCGAAGCCTTGACGTGATGCGGTCGCGGCTCCAGGACTACTGACGGTTTACCACACACGGCACGAGTTCGCTGGATACATGGGCTGGCCCTTGGTACAGTTGAAGGCCTTTCCGAACTCGTCGAAGTTCTGCACCGAGCCGTTCACACGCCATTTGCCGGGCGAGTGGGGGTCCACCAGGGCGGACTGCCGTGCCGACTGGTCCGTCTGGTTCTGGCACCACACCTGGGCAAAGCCAAGGAAGTAGCGCTGTGCCTCAGTGTAGCCGCCAATTTTGTCGTCGATGGTCTTTCCCTGCGCCGCCAGCGTATCCAGGAGGGCCATGTAGGCGATGCGCAGGCCGCCGTTGTCGGCTGTGTTTTCGCCCAGGGTAAGCCGGCCGTTCAGCTTTTGCACTGCGGCGTCGCCCTTGGCCGGAGCAGCCTCAAAACCGCTGTACTCGTTGGCCACGCAGTCCGTGCGCTCGGTGAAGGCCTTGCGGTCGGCAAGGGTCTGCCACTCGCGCAGGTTGCCCTTGCCGTCGTACTGCGAGCCCTGGTCGTCAAAGCCGTGGGTCATCTCGTGGCCAATGACCACGCCGATGCCGCCGAAGTTCACGGCCGGGTCGATGGTGAAGTCAAAGAACGGCGGCTGCAGAATGCCGGCGGGAAAGTTGATGTCGTTGAACGAAGGATTGTAGTAGGCATTGACCGTGGGCGGCGTCATGCCCCACTCCTTCTCGTCCACCGGCTTGCCCAGCTTCGCGTATTCGTAGTTGCGGTCGTACACGGCCACGTGGTGCATGTTGCCGATCAGATCGTCGCGGCTCACCTTGACGCTGGAGTAGTCGCGCCACTTCTCGGGATAACCAATCTTGTTGCGGATCATCGCCAGTTTCTCTTCCGCCGCTTTTTTGGTGTCTTCCGTCATCCAGGGCAGCGTCTTGATGTCGTCGCCCAGCGACTTCTCCAGCGCGGCCACCAGCTTGTCCATGCTGTCTTTTGCCGCCGGCGGGAAATTCTGCTTGACCCAGTCCTGGCCCACGGCCTCGCCCAGCGCCCGGTCTGTCATGCTGCTGCACTGCTTCCAGCGCGCCTCAGGCTCCTTTTGCCCGGAAAGCGTCTTTGAGAAGAACGCGAAGTTCTCGTCGAAAAACGCCTTCGGCAGGTCGGTGGCCTGTCCATGAAGAACATGCCAGCGCAGATAGCTCTTCCATGAAGCAATAGGCTCGCTCACGATCAGCCCGTTGAGCGCCACAAAGAAGTTGGGCGTAGCCACATTGAGGGAGTCGAACGGCCCAATGCCGATGGCCTTGAAATAGGTGCTCCAGTCAAAGTTCGGGGCGAGCTTCTCAAAGTTGGCAAGCGTATAGATGTGGTAGCGGTTTGCCGGCGTGCGCAACTCCGTGCGGCTGGTCGCAGCCTTTGCCAGCGCGGTCTCGATCTCCATCACCGACGCGGCTTCTTTCGCGGCCTCCTCAGGCGTGTCTCCGGCCAGGGTAAACATCTTCTTCAGGTGCTCAATGTATTGCGCCCGAATATCCTTGAAGCGCGGGGAGTCAACGATGTAGTAATCGCGATCGGGCAAGGAAAGGCCGCCCTGGAAGATCTCCGCAATCTGCTTGGAAGAGTCCTTGTCGTCCTGACTGACGCCAAAGTTGAAAAAGCCGTCGGGCGTGCCATGGTTCTCAAGAAAGCTGAGCAACACCGGGAGTTGTTTGGCGTCCGGCATCACGGCGATCAGCTTCAAGGCCGGCTCGATCGGCGTCAGGCCCTTCTTTTCCACGGTGGCCGTGTCCATGCAGGCGGCGTAGAAGTTGCCAAACTGCTTCTGCAGCGGCGTTTTGGGATCCTTGGCGGCGGCGTCCAGTTCCTGCCAAAGCAGATAACGGTTGCGCTCCCTGAGCAGCGAAAAGGACCGCGCCCAGCGCACCTGATCCGATGGAATGGGGTTGCTGTTTACCCAGTTGCCGCAGGCATATTGATAGAAATCGGTGCAGGGATCGGCGGTCTTGTCGATGGCCGTGACATCGAAGCTCTTGATGGCCGCAGGGGGCTCGGGCTTTACCGCGCCGGCCTGCGCATACGCCGGCAACTGAGCCAGGGCGGTTCCGCAAGCCAGAATCAGGGTGGGAGCGAATCGAAAACAGTTCATCGAATGTCCTCTTGGAAACAGGGTAAACAAGCCTTGTCCATTGGCGCTCAAGCGCACATGCATGGAGGCCTCGTTCAGATATGGAACAGCCCGTTCAGAGCAGGCTATGTTACTTGTTAGCCTACCACGGCAGCACGGAAACGAGTGTGCTTCCAAGGACGATGGAAACAGGGGGGAGTAAACGCAGAAGGCGGCTTTTCCGTTGGGGAAAAGCCGCCTTCCACGCTGCGGCCAGGGCTGGGAGCGAAGCGAAGAGGCTCTAGCGGGTGGCGGGGGTGGACGGGGGCAGATTGGCCTCTGCCCAATGACCTGGCTTGCTGCCCATGGTCAACACCAGGCGGCCTCCGGGCACGATCTCGCGATGACGCAGCCAGGAGCGGTCCAGCGGCTTGCCATTGAGCGTAGCGGCGGTTACGTAGATGTTGTCCGCGGAGAGATTTTTAGCCTCGATGACGAAATCCTTTGCGCCGGCGAGGTGCAGGGTTGTTTCAGCATAGGCGGGGCTGCCGATGACGTACACGTCCTGGCCGGCATTGGGGAATATGCCCATCTGGCCAAAGATGAACCAGGAGGACATGGCGCCGGAGTCGTCGTTGCCAGGCAGGCCACTGAGACCGGCGTGGTAGTTGGCTGCGATGATCTGGCGCACATGGGAAGCGGTCTTATCCGGACGCCCGGCCCAGTTGTAGAGGTAGGGGTTGAGGAATCCCGGCTCGTTGCCGACGTCGTAGCGGTCGGGCACGGCGAAGAAGGCGTCGAGGCGATTCACAAACGTCTCAGGTCCACCCATCATTTTGATGAGTGTAGCCACGTCCTGGGGCACGAAGAAGGAATAGGTCCAGGAGTTGCCTTCATAGAAGGTATCTCCATTCCAACTGCAATGATCCATGGCAGTGAAGGGAGTGAGCCAGCTTCCGTCGCGGTGGCGGGAACGAATGAAGCCCTTGAAGCCGCCCTCGGACATATTGGCATCCCAGAGGTTCTTCCAGTTGGCCGAGCGCTGGAGGTACTTGTTGTAATCGGCGGTCTTGCCGAGCCCCTTGGCCAGCAGGGCGACTTCAAAGTCGTTGGCGGCGTATTCCATGGACACCGAGGTGGGCTTGTCAAAGCCCTCGACGGAGACGTAGCCGAGCTTGAGCCAATCCTGGATGCCGCCTCGGCCTTCCTCCTCCGGATCGGGAGGAGTAGCCTCAGCGTCCTGAACCTCGGCCTTGTAGGCGGTTTGCCAGTCGATGCCCTTCAGATCCTTGACGTAGGCATCGGTCAGCATGAACTCGGCGTTGCTGCCGCCCTGGGTGCGGCCGTTGTAGTTGCCGGCGCGCGCGTCGGGGAGCCAGCCCTCGTTGCGATAGAGATCGACAAGGGCGCGAACGATATCGGTCTCGCGCTGGGGGGCGATCAGCGTAAGCAGCGGACCGGAGGTGCGGAAGATGTCCCAGATGGCGTAGTAGTCGTCGTAGTAGGGCTCATTGGACGTCCACAGGGGATTCTCGCCGGTGCGATCGGTGGGCTGCATCATGGTGTGATAGAGCGCGGTGTAGAAAATCTGCCTCTGCTCCGGCGTTGCGCCCTTGATGTCGATGGCGCTGAGGACCTTGTTCCACTTGGCGACGGTGGCAGCCTGGGTGGCGGCGAAATCGAAGCCGGGAATCTCAGCATCAAGATTTTTGCGGGCCTGCTCGACGCTGACAAAGGAGATGCCGATCTTCAGCAGCACCGGCTTGTGCGCGGCAAAGGTAAGCCAGGCTCCGGATTTGGATTTGGGGCCGTCGCTGAGGCTGCGGTTTCCCGGCTGCAGGACATCGCCACGCCATGTTCCCCAGGAGGCGGCAGGCGTGTCGGTCCGGGCGTAGAAGTAGACGGTATAGGTGTTGGGCTGCTTGTTCCATCCACCTGTGACGCTGCTGGACCCCTCGACCACGGTGGGAGAGACCACGTAGACATTCGAGGCTTCAAGGAACTGGGACTCGCCATGGGCAGGGCGTGCGAGCAGTAAATGGCCCACATCGAAGAGGAGATTGGCCTGCCCGGACTGGGGATAGGTGAAGCGATACAAGGCCGAACGGCGGGCGGCAGTGATATCCACGCCGACGCCATAGCGGGCCAGTTTGACGCCGTAGTAGCCAACGGCAGCCTTCTCATCGGCGCGCGGGGAAGCGGAATCCAGAGGCGTTACGGCGCCGGTGGTGGGCTGGACCAGGATGTTGCCATATTTGGCGCCGCCGCCGGTACCGCTGACATGGGTCTGGCTGAAGCCGCGAATCTCGCCATTGTCGTTCCAGCCGGCATTGGGGTCGTTCAACCCTGTGGGGATCATGTCGGGACCGGGCTTGATCATTCCGAAAGGCACGACAGGGCCGGGAAAGACGTTGCCTCCGCCGGAGACGCCAAGCATCGGATCGACGGAGCGGGCGAACTGGCCATGGCTGAGGGGACCGAGCAAGAGCGCGGGCAGCAATGCCGCGGCGAGACGAACAAATGACTTCATGAGTAACCACCAGACTGGAATCCGAATTCATGGGCCAGACCGCCCCATGGTGAAGGATCCGCTCAAAACATACTAATCTGCCTAGCGCAGGTGTGGCAGGTTGTTGTGGCGACAAGGTTTGTGACCCGAATCACAGGTGGGGGTGAATGATGTCACTGCCTGCCGCTCCGAGCAGAGAGCAGACTCTTATTCCTATAGGTATGAATCAGGGCGCCAGTGCAGGCGCCGGGAGCGATCCATGAGCTTTGCGACCGGTTTGAAGACCATCGTCGTGGCCACGGCTCTGAACGGCGAGTCGGAAGCGGCACTGGGGTATGCGCGCAAGCTGGCCACTCATTACGGCGCGCGCATCGTGCTGGCTCACGGGCTCGATCCGCTGGAGTACGCCGCCGTGAATGCGGTTCCCGGCCGGGTTCTGAATGACCTGAGCGAAGCGGCACGGGCTGCGCTGGACAAGCTGACCGGAGACCTGCTGCAGGCGGGGATACACAGCCATTCGGAGATCCGCCAAGGGACGGTGGCGCAGACGCTGGTGGATGTGGCGCGGCAATACGAGGCCGGGCTGATCGTGATCGGCACCGAGGGCATGGAGGGTGCGGGTCCGGTGGTGGTGGGCGCGGTTGCTGAGCAACTGGTGAGGCTGTCGCCGTGTCCGGTGCTGGCGGTAGCCGCGGATTGGAACGCCGGCGCATTCCGCCCGGTTCCAGGCGGACCGGTGCTGCTGGCCATGGAACTCAATGAGGCTACGCCTGCCGCGGTGGCCACGGCCTGTTCGCTGGCAAAGATCTTTCAACGCACGCTGCTGGTGCTTCATGCGCGCGGTCCGGCGGAGGCAGCGGCGTTTCTGAATCCCCGCGAAGTCACGCTGGAAGAGTTTGGCATTCATCCCGGCAGTGAGTTTCCGGTACACAGCATCGTCAAGGACGGCACCCCTGCAGACGCGACCATGGAAGCCATTGCGCAGTACCATCCCTGCATTCTGGTAGCCGGGGTCAAACGTGCCAGCAATACACCGGGACCGCATGGCACGGCCTTCGCCCTGCTAGCACGCTCCCGTGTGCCGGTTCTGTGCGTGCCGCCGGAAGCGGCGCCCGCCAGTGTGGAGCATGAGGCTTGTCTACCCCTCGCAACCACGTAGCTACCAGGGCCTGTAGGAGTCAAAAACACTGTTTTTGACAGGAAATGGGCGGGCGACAGGAAAAAATCTCACCATCCCATCTCGTGATTATTTTTACCGGATATTCAGCATGTGGAGCGATTGACAGCTATGAAATATGGTTCGTCGCAAATCCGCAATGCCAAACGCGCAACCCAGGGACCGGCCCACAGGGGGCTTGCAGGCACCAACCGCCGCAGAACCGGATATCAATCGGCGACAAGGGGAGAGGGAACCGTGGAACCTGAGGCAAGATCCGGACGAATGGAAAATGCCGCACCTCGTCCGCTGGCAGAACTGCTGCAGTGCCCACCAGAGACCGGGACTCTGCTGAATGGCTCGGCCCAGTGCATCGATGTGGATGCCGGAGATATTGTGTTTCGCCAGGGAGGAATCTGCCGGGGACTCTATGTTGTTGTTTCCGGTCTGTTTCAACGCAGGGCGGAACGCATGGAGACGCGGCTGGCGCTGGGACCGGCGCGCTCCGGAGATCTGGTGGAGTTGGGAGCCGCGCTGGGCGAAGGCCTGCATACGTTTACGCTGAGCGCGCAAACGCCGGGTTCACTGTTGCAGTTGCCGATCGATGCGCTCCACCAGGCATTTGAGAGCTTCCCTCAGCTGCGGATGCAACTGCTGGAGGAACTGGCCCGGGAGGTCTCCCGCGGCTATTACAGTTGCTGCCTGAACCGCACGGGAAAATACCGGCGGCGCAACGGCGAAGCCGTGAGCGAATAGGCGAGACGGTTTCAACAGACAATTTCCCTGTCCCGGGTTTAACAGGACCGCAAAGGAAATTGATGGAAAATCCCTGCCTTGCTCCAGACAAGTGCGCTATACTTCAAATTGACCACCGGAACAAGCATGGCCACATTCCATTCCCATCACCCCCCGGAAGATTGTATTAATTGTGAGCATCGCCATCTGCGAATGTTCTGCAATCTCACACCCGAAGCTTTGCGGGATTACGACGGGATTGGGATTATGATGAGCCACGCCCGGGGCGCCAAGCTGTTTACCGAAGGCGACGCGGCGCGCAATGTTTTTGTCATCTGTTTTGGCCAGGTAAAAATCTCCTCCACCTCGCGCGACGGCAAGACCATGATTCTAAAGATCGCCGGGCCCGGCGACGTGATGGGCCTGAGCGCGGTTCTGGCCAATGTTCCCCACGAAGTGACGGCGGAAGCCATTGAGCCCTGCCAGGTAAAGACGGTGCGCAAGCAGGAGTTTGTCGATTTCCTGGGGCGGCATGGCATTGCGAGCATGCACGCGGCGCAATCTCTCTCCGGCGAATACCTGACGGTGTTTCACGACGCCAAGCGGCTGGCTCTGTCCGGCTCCGCGGCTGGAAGGCTGGCCCGCCTGCTGCTGGACTGGGGACGGTCGAACGCGAACGGCAAGCCCGAAATGCGCTTTACCATGGCTCTGACACACGAAGAGGTGGCCAATATGGCCGGCACCTCGCGCGAGACGGTAACGCGGCTGCTGAACCAGTTTCGCCGCGACCAGTGGATCACCATCAAGGGCACCAGCCTGACGATTGTGAAGCCCGACCAGCTTGAGCGTCTTACCGCTTAGTTCCCTTCCCTGCTCTTTTCCTGCTCTATTCCCTATCTGAAACAGCATTCCTGCGCAAGCGAAGCGGCAATTGCAACTCCTTGCTCCGTTGCAGGCGTTTTTGTGCTGCCTGCGGAATGAGTCAAATTTCCGGCCGGTCCCTTCAGACGCCGGGGTTTCAACGATGCGTCGCCAGCGTACTGGAGAGCAGTTTCAGAAATTACGGAGGTCAGCCAGAGCCGGTCTGGAGGCCGGTGCTGCCCGCTTGAGATGTGCGCGAGTCGTACCACATACCGGCACCCTACCCCCCTCCCCCTATGTATTTAGTCAAGTTCTCCAGTTTCAATGAGATGCGAGGGGTCTGTCACTGCAAAAATTAGATTCTAAAGGGGTTATATGTCAAAAATTAGATAATAAAGGAGTTACTGGCTATTTTTGGCGTTTTTTTGAGGTTTCTGTACCGTAATACGAGATTTATATGTATTTGCATCGGTTTGAAAACTCCTTTCAGCGCTTTCTGCTCAGGCCCCGGATCCCTCCGGGATGTTTCTCTTTTCGGCTGGATTGCCGGGGATCTGCTTATGCTGCACTGGTTCAAAAAAGACACTATGGATCGATTGTGCACCTAGGGAGGGTAATTATCTGCAAACTTCTGCGGTGGGGCAGACACGCTGCTCGTTTTTGGTTCGGGGTCTCTCCCCGGCGCCCAACAGCGAGGCACAGGGGGCACCCGATCATTTTGGACGGTCAGGGCTGGGCCACCCGTGAAAATCGGCGCTCCAGAGGCAGTGAAACCTGCTCGCCAGCGCGTCATTTCGGATGGATTGGCCCATTTTGGCGTATTTTGCCCGCAAAAACAGGCTGGATTTCTGCGGAAACGTATCTCGATGTTGCTTTGTAGTCCGGTATCGAGAAGTTGCGAGGGGGGCGCCGGCGATTACCAAACCAACGTCATAACCACAGTATCGAGGTACGTTCCTTCGGTGGCCTCGCTTTGCCTTGAGGGCAGCCGTCCATAAATGACATAGTCTTGTGAACCATGACCATTTATAAGAGTCATCGAGTCTTTAATTTCAGAAGTGTTCGCCGTTCCGTCTCCCCAAAGCTCATTTCTAGCCGAATTCAGGAAAAGGCCGTAACGGAGAGAGTGTCCAGCGCCCCGCAGAGCAGCGCCCTTCTCCCGATCGCCCGTTCGAGTGAGCGACAGTACGTAAGACACATGCTCCGTCTGGGTTCCCGAGCAGATAACTGTGACGCGTCCGGCAGTATCGCCCATGGTGGAGTTGCGAGCATTGTAGTTGCCAAACGACACGCCAGTTGAGGAGACCGTGCAGGTTGCCGCATATGCGCGAATGCATAGCAGGGCTATTCCGATAAGTATGCTGAAAGATCGAATCATTTCGTCTCCGTACAGAGAAGTGGTCCCAGCCGCGGAAGCACCAGGTTTGGGATTACGGCGACAACCAGTTTGCAGGCATGATCCGGCCACTGCACCCACAAACTCGCCGGTGCTGTGAAGGAGGGAAGAAAAACCTCGCCGTGAAACGCGACTTGTCCTGCAACGACATTGCCGATCTTGACCTGCGCCCCAAGCGGAACCATTTCGCCGGTCGAGGTTCTCAGGATCAGCGTGGCCCCGGTCGTTTTCTGAGGAACAAACCTGACCAGAACACCACTTCGGAAGGAAGGCACGACGATCTTTTCAGTGATGTCCAGGATGGTATCCATCGATACAGCGGAGTCGTCTATTCGAACAGAATTGCGATCATACGGTACAAGCCAGGGTATCAAGGCGGCGCCATTCCGATTCGTATGTGCGACCTTCAGATTGTTCACAAACACTCCCACATTCGCCTCACGCGGCACTTCGACCAAAGCAAAGCTGTCTTGAAGCCATCGTGTCGTCAGCAGATGTTTGTCCAACCACGCCAGGCCTGCCCTGTCGCTCAGACGCCAACTGCTGCCCTGAGCACTCTGGCTTCCTTCGATATTCCATTCCCCATGGTCGTTCTGATACGAGAACTCGGCATCGACTCTGCCGTTGTTTAATGCATCGCTGCGCACCCGATAACCATATCCGGTACCTGCGGGAAGAGATCGCTGCACCTCAACCAAGGCAGAACGCCCAGCGCTTCCAGTGTCGGCCGTGGCCAGAGCCGTATGTCTTCTCCCTATCGGCATAGTGAACGAGAAGTTTACTCCCGTAGTTCGGCGGGGAGCTGTGCTCAAGGTGGGAGTCACGCTCAGGTAGCCTGGTCC
>JARLGF010000009.1 GCA_031296165.1 Occallatibacter sp.
TGCGATGTACCCATGTGTTTCTCGATTTCTGTGGGGAAAAACAGTGGGCGTCCCCATTTTACCGTGGTTTTCTACGTAAATTGGAGAGCCTTTCCCGCTCGTGGACGAACTCTTCGATCTGGCTTTGGCGATACCGTAAGACTCCATCGCCAATGCGAATGACGGGCAGCAGGGGGGCGCGACGCGAGGAATGATCCCAGACCCAATCCGTGCTGACGTTGAGGCGATGCGCCACATTTTCGGCAGTGAGCAACGGGTCTGTCTCAGGCGTTTGCGGGGAAACAACGGCCAGCGGCATAGGCATAGCTCCGAAAACAAGCTGGGCATCAAAGGATGCCGGATACCATAGCCTGTCCCGAAGAAAAAAGGCCGTCCAATACTTCGTATTTATCGGGTGATAATTGGGAGTTATCGGGCTGGCCCAAATTGTCGCTGCAAATGATAGTTATTGTATGCCTTATCATGCATTCGCTGGTCCCGGTCAAGGCTGGCGAACCGGGTCAAAAGAAATCGGCGGGATGCCTTGAATCTGGCACGCAGTCATAGATCCGGAGATCTGACAGCGGTATGGATGCCGACCCCCAGATCCGAGGCGCTCGTGGATCTGGTGCGAGTATACGAGGCAGCGGAGCAGGATCAACTGCGTGCGCAGCATCGGCTGAGCAAGTTTCTGCTGCGCACAGGCCAGCGCCCCGTACACAAAATGAAGGCATGGACCGAGTCCCACATGATGTGAGTGCAGCAGATTCGTTTTGCGCAAATGGCGCAGGAGGGGACGAAGCTGGATCATCTGCATGAAGTCGAGCATATGGGGAGCGCGTTACGCGACTGGAGCAGGCCATAGTGGAGGCGATCAAGCTGGTCTTGCTTTAGACACAGGAAGTTGTCAAGGACTTACAGGCATTGCGCGGTATCGCACAGATCTCGGCGGTAACCATTGCGGCGGAATTGGGCAATATCTCGGGTAAAGATCGCAGACGCAATCGGCGTTACGGGTACCGATCAAGGCGCTTTCATTGTCTAACCGATAAGAGTTAGGCCCCAACGTGCAAAATATTGCCGATCGAACCCGGACGACCCAAGTCGATATCTGAGAGAATGCGGTACCCATCGTCGTAAAGTGGAGGCGGGAAAAGCGAGTGTGCGCTGACCATTTGCCCGCTGCCGAGCCAATCCAGAGCTCTTGACAATTCGACGCCGATTATCCCGTAAACTTGCTTTGAGTAATCAAGCGGCCGACCGGTCGTCTCTTCTCCTCTGCACCTGAATAGGAGACCGTGCTGGGCATGAGGTCTCAGGAATATTGATGGAGCAGCCATTCTGAGGTCGACAAGCTCGGTGTCGCGCCCAAAAAAGTAACCCGGTTTTCGACGATTACGACCTGTTATGTCCGCAGCGATAAGCAATATGTAGGCAAACTGCTCGGTTTTATCTGGAATGCGCTCCTCAAAGTGCAGATACTCCTTACGTTTCCCCGAGGGGAGGGCACGATTGCACGCGAACCAAAGTGCGACCCAAACGTTATCAACTAGATCAATCCAAGTAGTCCAGATCCCGTAATGCTGCAATAGGGGCTCATGCGCATATACTCCGAAGGTCTTGAAGATCCCCGCGCTGCGTCGGACGGTCGTGAGTACCTTGCTGAGTGAGCGTTCCCTATGATCTCTCGCTCCCTGGCTTTTTATCCCACGATACAGCGCCGGATTAAGTGTCCCATAAATTGTGCGTTGCCCACGAAAGTAGACCCCCTGTCCCGTTTCCTTAGCACAGACATATTTCAAATATCCTGCTACTGTCAGAAGTGCTTGAGGGTTCTTTGCTACCAATACCTCGTGCGTACCGTCCACCATTACCCATTCGGTGTTCGGAAACGTCTGTTTCTTGAGTCGATCGAACCCAGGACTTTTCATGCTTCAATGCGCATTCGTTTCGCTCACAATCCAGCGGACAAACTGCGCGGAACCTCCGATCTGAAAGAAATGCTGATCAATAATGTAAGGCAATTAGGCGAGTGATTGCTAGTGTCCCGTCTCTAAAGTTCGTTTACAAAAGCGCGCGATGGAATCGAGGATCTGGTCAGCGGTTTTGTGCCAGACGAACGGTTTTGGATCTTCGTTGTGGCTGTTGATGAAGGACAAGATTGCATTTCTCAGCTCTTTGGTTGAGCGGTGCACTCCGCGCCGCAGTTGCTTTTCAGTGAGCGCAGCGAACCATCGTTCGACCAGATTGAGCCAACTGGCAGAAGTGGGCGTGAAGTGCAGGTGGTACCGCGGTCTCTTAGCCAGCCAGTTGCGAATCAACGCAGTTTTGTGCGTTCCATAGTTGTCCAGAATCAGGTGTACATCCAGTTCTGGCGGCACGTTGGCTTCAATGGTGTCGAGGAAGCTGCGAAATTCCACGCTGCGATGGCGCTGCTGAGTCTGTCCGATTACCTTGCCCGTGTTGGTATCGAGCGCAGCAAACAAACTGGTTGTACCGTGACGTGCATAGTCATGTGTACGGCGCTCGATCTGGCCGGGGCGCATGGGCAGCAGAGGAGCAGTGCGGTCCAAGGCTTGTATCTGGCTTTTTTCGTCCACACATAACACCAGGGCCCGATCCGGCGGCGCCAAATACAGTCCGACGATGTCGCGCACTTTTTCGATGAATAGCGGGTCCTTCGATAACTTGAAAGTCTCGGAGCGATGCGGCGCCAGCGAGAAGGCACGCCAGATGCGATGGATCGAGGCTCGACTTAAGCCTGTCTTCTTGGCCAGTGATCGAGTGGACCAGTGCGTGGCGTCAACCGGCGTGGACTCCAGCGTCAGGGCCAGCACGCGCTCGACATCCTTGTCAGCCAACTTGCGCGAAGTACCAGGTCGGGGTTCATCCAGCAGGCCATCCACGCCGTGGTCCAAATAACGCTGCCGCCACTTGCCCACCGTCTGCAACGACACACGCAAACGCTGTGCGATGCTCGTGTTGCTTAATCCATCGGCGGCAAACAAAATAACGCGGGAGCGCATGGCGAGTGCCTGCGCGGTCTTCGGCCTCCTTGTCCAACCCTGCAACTGCGCTTGATCTTCGGCGCTGATCGATACCGGAACTAGCGGTCGCCCCATCGGAGTTCCTCCCGCTCTATCCGATGATGCTGCCTCTAAATGTTATTCAACTTATTTCAGAGACGGGACACTAGCACCACGTAACATATTGTATTTCGCACACTGCTGTCCGGTTAAAAGTCGAGCAGAATCAACTTGTTGCCATTATCGAATAGGTCATTCTCGCATAGAGCTATCTGAAATGCCTGTAAAATGGGCATTTTCTCGAATTGAGTTAGGCTGAGAATCTGTAGGATTTGGTAGAGGCTGGCCTGCATTCCAAGCCGTTTGTGTACGATGGCGACCAGCACATAAACGCTCACAGCGATCCAGATCTGGGTCTTCACCGCATTCTCGCTGGTTTTGTAAAATGCCTTGATGCGCAGATGCTGCTTGATCCATTTGAAGAACAGCTCGACCTGCCAGCGCTGCTTGTAGATTTCCGCGATGGTCAACGTGGGCAGAGTGAAATTGTTGGTAAGAAACTTCAGCCGCTTTCCGGTGACGGCATCGTAGTAGACCACTCGCCGAAGCGTGTCTGGATATGCTGCGGTCGAACTGTCCGTCGCCAGAATCACGGTCTGATCGGAACGCATGCCGGTGCTTTTGTCTACCGGATGCGAATAGCGCCGCTGAAGCAAGACATTCTCTTTGGTGCGTGTTACAAAGAATGCCAACTCGCGCGTGAACGCGTGAAGACGCTTGAAATCGATGTAGCCGCGGTCCATCACATAGAAAGCGCCAGCCTCGATCAGTATCTCGTCGAGGATATTGACGTCATGCACCTTGCCGTCTGTTATGCGGATGAACGAAGGGATGTTGCCGCGCAGATCGAGCAGTGTGTGCATCTTCACGGCGCCTTTATGCTTGCGAAACTTGGCCCACGGAAACACCGACAGGCACAGATCGATGGTGGTGGAATCCAGCGCATACAGGCTCTGGTCCAGAGCAATGCCCATCGGATCGGCGGCATACAGGCTGCGCGCGGTTCCATGCCTTCCTCCTGCGCGTGGACGAGGTCGTCCTCGGCGCCTTCGGCCAGCAGGCGGCTTTCACGAAGATCAGCCGAATGGGCCGCTGCCTGTGCCTACAGCCTTTCCGCAAACGGTCTATGCCAGAGAGTCATCATCGTATCTTGCCCCAGCACACTTTGCAGGGCGGTCACGCTGGCCGCCATCTTTTCCAGCGCTGAGCCGAAACTGGTGGCGGCCTGCCATTGACCTCGACGTGCCATGCATTTTCCCGTCACTCTGGATTCAGCCAGCGTAGTCTCCGCTGTCGGAGATTGCGCCGGACGTGGGCGCCGGCTCAGTGGACGAGAAGCTGAAGCTCTCTCGCCCCGCAGCTCACCTCGCAGGAGGCAAAAGCCTCCCCTTGTTTCAGATCAGCACAGGCGAATCTACGTCTTGATGAAGATCTTCTGCCTGTACAGAAAATAGAGTAAAAGCCATTTGGCGGCCACAGTGCCGATTGCTGTGATCAAGAGCTGTTGTGCGCCGGCGTGGCTGGCGATTCCTCCAAGGAAGCCCAGCCCGATGCCTTTGAAGTCGATGAGCTCCTGCAATACATAGATCAACAATGGATTCAATCCGATCACGATGAAGAAGAAGGCCCATTTCTTGTACCCTTTGACGTCGATAATCCAGAAGAACAGGGCGAACAGGATCATGCAGACGCCATTGCAAAGCAGGGTGTAGGAGCTGGTCCACAGGCGCGTGATGATGGGAAACCAGATGGACCAGAGCAGGCCCAGCAGAATGCTGGCTACGCCTCCGGCGAGCAACGCCATTGTCTTCCACTGATCGGAGCGGCGGAACTTGAGCAGATAGGAGCTGAGGACTCCCAGCATGACGGTTGCAATCGAAGGAATCGTACTCAGATAGCCTTCGTTGTCGCCGAAGATGTAGCAGCAGAACTTACCGGGCAGAAAGAGCCGGTCGATGTATCCCTCCAGATTACCCTGCGGGGTCATCACGTTATATCCGAAGCCGGGCACAGGGATGAGCACCATGATGGCCCAGTAGCCGACCAGCAGGGCGATCGTCCAGGCGATCTGCCCGCGGGTTTTGCAGAAAAACGTAATCAGTGCCGCGAAGACATACGAGAGTGCAATCCGCTGGAGAACGCCGGTGTAGCGGAAGTCGGCGAACTGCATCTGGAGAATCCCGTTGTAGACGAGGCCGAGAAGAATCAGCACGAAGGTACGCCGCAGAATATGACCGACGATCTTGCCATCGCTCTCGCCCTTCTCGTGGCGGCTCTCCAGAGACAGCGGCAGGGTGAGCCCCACAATAAACAGGAACAGCGGGGCGATCATGTCCCAGGCGGTGATGCCCACCCATGGCGTGTGATCCAACTGCCTGGCGAGCACATCCTGGTAAGGGAGGTGAAGCAGGGCGGCCAGCGCCAACATCAGGCCGGTTTCATCCTGCATGAGCCAGAACATGTCGAAACCACGCAAAGCATCGATGGAGGCAAGCCTCCTGCGGGTATCCTTGACCAGTTGGATCGGCATGTCACTGTCGACTTCAGTGACCGCCGGCAGACCGGCTGGGGTGGATTCGTTCATCTGCTTCATCTGCACCTCGATAGGAGTGTGATTTTGAGGCCCCGGCAGCACTTGGAAGGTAAAGCCGCCACATTTTTGCACGATAACGCAAGAATTATTGACGATATTATCATCATCGTTATTTTATAGCGAAAATAATTTTGCTTTGCCTGTCGCGGCGGTTCTGGTGGCGGTGCGAAGAGCGGGTTAGGCGCGTCTTGTTGATCGAGTTTACTCTGAGCGCGTTTCAGCGATCCCCTAGCCGCTACATTTTCCGATCAGATGGAGTATTACCGGCCAGATGCGTAGTGAGGATAGGCCTCCATAAGGGAATTCATCGGAATTTCATCTCTCCTGGCGTTGCCAGCAAGACCAGGATCAGATCATTGCCAGGGGTGACTTTGCTGCTACACTGGGAGGCAGTTAAGCCCAATCCGATCAGCACGGAAAGTGCTGAAGCTAGAGTACGCGGCTCGTCAACGACCGGGGTGGGATGGCAAAAAGTCCGGCAAGATCTGCTCGTTTTTCCTAATTTTGTTAAATGTTATTGACATCGAGATACGAATTCAGCATACTTACGAACTAAATAAGAATTATCTCCGTTTTGAAGGAGATTTTTCCGGGAGTCAATCGATGGGCAGCCAAGCGCAAATCACGCAGCCTACTTGTTGGTCTCTGACACTCGACAATGGTCGGGTTATTTTTTACGATGCGAGCAATTTGGCCCTTGACAAACCGAGACATTGCATCGTAAAAAACTATTAAAACGTTTGAATAAAGATTCAATCAGTCTACAGCATGTCTTTTCGTCGTTCAGATCGAGCAAAAGTGCGGCGCTTACGGTGAATTTAACTGCATTTATTAGGAGGCTTAGAATGCAAATGAAATGTCGTTCTCGCGCCGGATTTGGCCATTGCCGGATCCGCCCCACATTGATAGCCATCGTGGTTTTTTGTTCGATGTTCTTCACCAGTGCAGCCTGGCTTAGAGCGCAGGTTGCCTACGGTGTGAACGGAACAGTAACCGACCCGAGCGGCGCCGTAATTCCTGGAGCGCAGATCGCGGCGCGCGCCGATGCAACCGGCGTTGTCACAAACGCTGTGTCTTCGCCCGCAGGTGCTTATACCGTCGTGCTCTCCAACACCGGTTCTTACTCGGTCACGGTGAGCGCGCCGGGCTTCAAGCAGTTTGTTGCAAAAAGTGTCAGCGTGGAAGTCGGCAAGTTTTCCACGGTCAATGCCTCGCTGCAGCCTGGAGCAGCCTCTGAATCGGTGCAGGTAACAGCGCAGGAAATCTCACTGAACACGGCGGATCCAGGAATCGGAACCACCATTGAACCGGAACTGATCAATTCCGCGCCTATCCAGGTCAGTGGCGGACCCCGGTCAATTGACAACTTTGTCCTGCAAACCGTCGGCACTGCCTCGCCCCCTAGTGCCGCGGGTACCGGAATTGAAGGCAGCGCCCTCGTTATCAACGGCGGCATCAGCGCGGAAAGCATCTATTACTACAACGGCGTTCCCATCACGGATCCGTGGTCGCAAAGCGGCGACGCCTATCCGCCGTACGAGATGGTGAGCGAAGCCCACGTGGCCAGCGCGACCTTTTCGGCGCAGTATGGCCTGGCGGCAGGCGCGGTCACATACAAGATGACCGGCGGCACCAACACATACCACGGCGACGTCTTCTATATCGGACGCAACAATTACTTCGACTCTGTGGGCTTCTTCAACGGAAAGGCCTGGGGCGGCAACGGCAGGGCTCCCATCAATCACCAGAACAACTACGGCTTCACCGTGAGCGGGCCGGCGTCGATTCCCCATCTGTATAACGGCAAGGACCGCACCTTCGTCCTTTTCAGTTTGGACTGGTATAAGCAGCACGCGGCGCAGACCGATTATCACACCTTGCCCACCGCTGACATGTTGGATGGCAATTTCCAAAATTTCGTGGATGCCAATGGCAAGCAAATTGTTATCTACGATCCCACGACCGGAAAACCCTTCGATCAAAACAAAATTCCGTCGTACCGCTTCAGTTCGGTTTCAAAAACTCTGCTGCCGCTGCTTCAGCCGAGTACGCCATTGCGGACCGGCGCCGGAACCTACAACGGAGAACAAAACAACGAGGCTCCCTACGTCAAGTCCACTACCAATTACAACCATAATTGGGGATTCACAGTGGACCACAACTTCTCCGCTGCGCAGAGTCTCCACTTTTCTCTCTGGGACCAGAAAATAAATAGTCCTAGCGTGGGAAATAACATGGTCCCGGAAAGCAACGAGCTTTCCAGCGCCACCGTCTCTGAAACTTCGGGCAGAGGATATCTGCTTAATTACGTCAAGATGGTCACCCCGAACCTGGTGGTCACGGTCGGCGCCAACAGGACCAGCAGGATTGAGAGCAGCCATGTATTGAACCAGAACGTGACTTTCGCTCCTATCGCGAACGCCGTCAGCTTCCCCGGCGTCGACTTCATGGATGGCACGTTCCCCATTACGAATTGGGGCAACCATACCAGCAAAAGCGCATCGCACGGCTACGATAACGCCATTGCCAATAACTGGCTGTGGACCAAGGGAAAACACATCTTGAATATCGGCGGCGAATACCGCCGCACCCTGGAGGACAGCCTCTTTTGCAGGGATTGCGGCGGAGACTTCTATTTCAGCCACAAGCAAACAGCCGATCCCAACAATTTTAATTCCAACGCCACCGGCAACGCCTTTGCCAGTTTCCTGCTGGGAGAGGTGTACTCTGCGGACCGCTCCTGGGCACTGCCGGCCGATCTGCGCAGTACGGCAGTCTCCGCCTACATCCAGGACGACTACAGATTTACCCCGCGCCTGACCATCAATGCGGGCCTGCGCTGGGACATTCCGGTTCCCTTTACCTCGAAGCAAAACGACATCACCTTTGCCAATTTCAAGGCGGCCAACACCGGGGCCGATAACCTGCTCGGAGCGGTCACCAAACTCGGCTCCTGCGCGGTGGGATGCTCTGGAATCGATCGCGCGGATATTCACTGGAAAGACCTCGGGCCCCGCTTCGGATTCTCTTACCAGTTGAACGACAAGACCGTGATTCAGGGCGGCTACTACATGGCCTTTATGGGAGGCGGCGCTTACGCCTTCAGTCTCGGCCGCGTGGCACAGAATTATACCAACTTGCTGGCCGGCTCCTACCAATCACCCTACGGAAGCAATACCACCCCTGGCTATGGGGACTGGGATAATAAAGTGATTAATAACCCGCAGAAAAACACCTTTACTCCGACTATAGGCAATGGCCTGTTGGTTCGCCAGATGGATCCAAAGACCGCGGGCATTGCACCCTACACGCAGACCTGGAGCGTTAATATTCAGCGCGAGTTGCCCGACAACATGTTCCTGATGTTGGCCTTCATCGGCAACCGCGACATCCACTTGCCCTCTTCGCTTAATCAGCCCAACGAGTTGGACCCCAAGTACCTGGCACTGGGCAACGTGCTGAACGATACGGTGGCTGACGCCCAAACCGATCCGGCGGCTATTGCGGCCGGCGTCAACCCGATCCCCTACAGCAACTTTGTCAACGATTACGGCGGTGACCCTGGAAGTATCCCGCTCATTCAGGCGTTGCTCCCCTATCCTCAATTCGGCGGCACCGACAACCACTTCGATCAGAACGGGACCAGCTTTTACCGCTCGTTTCAGGCTCAGATCCAGAAGCGTTTCACGCATGGGCTCAGCTTTATCAGCAGCCTGACGCTGGCGCAGAACTGGTCGAACGTCGACTTCGGAGTAACGCTGCAGCAGAACAATGCGCAGAATCCCCGGGATCAGAAGGCTGAGTGGTCCATCTCGTCGCTCAATCAGAAGTGGAATAACAAGAACATGTTTACCTATGTTCTTCCCATCGGCTCCGGGCAGAGTTTCCTGAGAGTTCACGGACTCGCGGATGAGATTGTGGGCGGCTGGCAGGTGTCCGGCATCATGAACTACAGCGCAGGAAACCCCCTCGGCATCTACGAAAACACCAACAACGTCGTGATGTCCACCAACTCAAACGGCGACGCCCAACCCCGCCCGAATATCGTTCCCGGGCAGCCCCTCAAGACCTACAGCTATAGCCGCACGCGCGACTATTTCGTGGGTAAAACCCTCGTGCAGCCCACGCAGTTCAACACCAACGCCTATTCGCTGGCTCCTCAGTTCACCTTTGGCAACGCGGCCCGCAACTATGCCGGCATTACGGCCCCGCCGAACCTTATGGAAGACTTCGACGCCATGAAGACCTTCCCAATCGGTGAAAGGGTCAAAGCCGTCCTGCGTGTGGACTACTTCAACGCCTTCAATCGCACCCAGTTTGGAAGCTCGCATCCACCGGTGGACAACACGATCGAGGATTCCACCTTTGGCATGGTAACGACCACCCATTCCAACATCATCAACCGCCAGGGACAGGCGAGCTTGCGCGTCACTTTCTAGCGGAATATCACCTCCCAGGCAACACCGTATATCGGGCCGATGTCGCATCTTGTGGCATCGGCCCGATGACCATCACGGGATAACGACCCATCGTCCAAATCTGCCCCGATCAGAGAGGAACCAAAGTTAAGACTATGTTCCGTAAGATTGCATTTTCTTTTGCCCTGATTCTCCCGGTGGCCGCCGCCGCAAAAGCAGCCGATTTCCCTATAGAGATCAAACACGCCTTCACTACCGAACAAGGACTTCCAGACAACCAGATCAACTGCATTGCTGCAACGACATCCACGGTCTATGCGGGAACTGCCCACGGCTTGAGCCGATTCGATGGGGACAAGTGGCTGCCGGTCAACGGACTCACCAGGGACCCGGTGGAGCAATGCGCCGCGCTGGGAGATTCTCTCTATGTCGTTAATCAAAGAGGCTTGCAGCGCGTTTCGGCCGCGACCGTGACGCCAGCCGCGAGTATCCCGGCGGGACGCCCCCTGGCTCTTGCCGCAAACGGCAAGGCTCTATACATTGCGATGGACACTGGGCTCTATCGGGCCAACGCTGACGTTGCCAAGTTCACTCGGGTGAATTTGCCGGCGGGCGCCAAGGATATCCGGCAAATCGCGGTAAGTCCTGCGGGTGAATTGGCCGTAGCGGCGTCCGATGGCTTATTCGTCATGAACCCCACGGGCAATTGGAGAACCGAATATCCGCAGGAAGGGCCGCGAAGCTGGGCGCCGAAAGATGTTCGAGCGGTCGCGTTCGATTCGGATGGGCGGCTCTGGTTTGCCAGTCCACAAGGAGCCGGCTATCGAGACGCCACCGGGTGGAAGCTCTTCACCGGGGCTGAAGGTCTTCCGTTCGACGACTTCACAACGATCGCTGCGGGCGAACGCGGCGTTGTATGGTTCGGAACATCGCTCGGGGCGATCCGATTCGATGGCAAAACCTGGGAATACCGCCAGGGCCTGGGCTGGCTCCCCGACGACGGCGTTCGCGCAATCGCTGTTTCAGCCAGTGGAAACGCCTGGTTCGCTACTGCAAAGGGAGTCGGCCTCATCGAACGGAAGCCGACAACCTTTGCCGAGAAGGCGCGTTATTACGAAGACGAGATTGACAAACGTCACCACCGAACGCCTTATGGCTACGTGACGTCGGTCCAACTTCCTATAGCGGGCGACAAGAGCAAGTGGGTTCAGTATGACAACGACAACGACGGCCTGTGGACATCAATGTATGGAGCAGGGGAGTGTTTTGCCTACGCAGCCACCCGCGATCCACTGGCGAAGCAACGGGCTCGCAAGGCATTTGAAGCGCTTCGGTTCCTGAGTCAGGTGACCCAGGGCGGCGAGCATCCCGCGCCTCCCGGCTTCCCCGCCAGGTCAATTCTTCCCACCAGTGGTCCCGATCCGAATCTTCACGACTCGAAAGAGCACGACCTAAAGACGCGCTCCACTCGGGACCACCTATGGAAAATCCTCTCCCCACGCTGGCCCAAAAGTGCCGATGGGAAATGGTATTGGAAGACCGACACCAGCTCCGATGAGTTGGACGGCCACTATTTCTTCTACGCGCAATACTACGATCTTGTTGCCGAGACCCCCCAGGAGAAGGACGATGTTCGCCAGGTGGTCCGAGCGATCACCGACCACCTGCTGGAGCACAACTTCTCGCTCGTCGATTGGGACGGTACTCCAACCCGTTGGGCCGTGTTCGATCCCGTAACTATCAACGATGCGCCAGACCACTGGAGCGATCGTGGGCTGAACTCGTTGAGCATTCTGTCCTACTTGAAAGTGGCCGAACACATGACCGGCGACCCCAAGTACGCTCAGGCCTACCGCAAGCTCATAACCGAAGACAAGTACGCCATGAACATGATGGTAGCCAAGCTCAGCGGCGGGCAGGGCTCCGGCAATCATTCCGACGACGAGATGGCGTTCATGAGTTATTACGATCTCATCAAGTACGAGACCGACGACAAACTGCTGCCGCGCTATGCCTATTCGCTGGCCAACTACTATCGCGGAGTACAGCCGGAGTTGAACCCGTTTTTCAACTTTGTCGCCGCGTACAGCCTGCGCGGCAAGAAAGCCAGCGACCCTTTTCAGACAATCGATCTCACCCTCACGGGCAACTGGCTCGAGGACTCTCTGGATACGCTTCGCCGCCTGCAGCTCGACCGTGTCGACTGGAAACATACCAACAGCCACCGCAAGGACATTATTCCCGTGCGCTCACTCACCCCCGACGACGACGACCGGGAGAATGTCGGCTATCGCGTGGACGGCCGCGTGCTTCCCGTCGACGAAGGCTTCTTCGACTTTTGGAATCACGATCCGTACAGTCTGGACACCGGCGGCGATGGCCACGATCTCGGCGACGGGGCCGTCTTCCTGCTGCCCTACTATATGGGCTTGTATCACGGCTTCATCGAGTAGCTCGCCGCTGGAAGTGGATCGACTGGCGGTTGCCCATCCCAAGCACACGGCGTCGGGATGAGCAACCGCACGATTTGCGTAATACTGAAATCCACTTTAAAAAATTATGCGAGCGGTTGCTGCATGCCCTACGGGGAATGCGTCCTGGCGCTCCAAACGGAAGCAGGAGGTTTTTAAAGATATGCAGCGGCGCATGTTTTTGAAGCTGGCCTCAGTCGCGGTGGTGAGTCCCGCTCTGGGAGTGGGGCAAAGCAACGGCATGGTAGACCTGCGCCGCTGCCGTATCGTTCTCGGCGCGCCGGCCGGCGACCGGGCCAACAAGGCAGCCCAGGTTCTTGTGGAGGAGGCTGAGAAACGGTGCGGAATTCGCTGGCCGATCAGACCGGGACACGGCGAAGATCCGGATGCGCGGCCCGTCGTCATTTACCTGGCTACGCGCGCGTCCACTAGTGGCCTGGGACGGGAAATCCTCGCAGGCGCGCCGGAACTGGGCACCCTTCGCGAAGAGGGTTTTCTGCTGCGCACCGGCCATAATGCAAGTGGCCAGTGGATCGCAGTGATCGGCGCCGATGATCGCGGTCTGCTGTTCGGCGTAGGTACGCTGCTGCGCCGGATCGAGTTCGACCGGCAAAGCGCCTTTGCTCCTGAGAGCCGGCTGCATCTTGTCAGCCATCCAGAGTACAAATTACGCGGACACCAGCTGGGCTACCGTCCCAAGACGAACGCCTACGATGGCTGGTCCGTGCCAATGTGGGATCAGTACATCCGGGAACTGGCAATCTTCGGGACGAATGCAATCGAGCTTGTTCCTCCGGTCTCAGACGATCTTGCGGACAGCGCCCATTTCCCTCTGCCTCCGGCCCAGATGATGGTGGAGATGTCGCGGATCGCCGACAGCTACGGGCTCCAGGTGTGGGTCTGGTATCCGGCCATGGAAACGACATACGGCACGGAGGCTGCGGTCGAGAAGGCGATACGGGATTGGGGACAGGTCTTTGCCATGCTGCCGCGCGTCGACGCCATCCTGGTGCCGGGCGGAGATCCGGGCGATACGCCGCCGGCCGGTCTGCTGGCGCTGGTTGAGAAGCAGGCGGCGAACCTTCATCACTATCATCCGAAAGCTACCGTGTGGATCTCCCCGCAGAGCTTCGACGCTGCCGGCACCGCCGATTTCTTCCGCATCCTCGGCGACGCGAAGACCCAGCAATGGCTGGACGGCATCGTCGTTGGGCCGCAATCCCGGTTGACCATCGAAGAGGTCCATCGCACTGTGCCGGCGCACTACCAGATCCGCTGCTATCCGGACATTACCCATAGCGTTGAGTGCCAGTACCCGGTTCCCGACTGGGATGTTGCCTTCGCTGTCACCGAAGGCCGCGAGGTCATCAATCCGCGGCCCCGCGGCGAGGCAAATATCCTGCGCCGCATCCTCCCGAATACAGTTGGGTTCATTTCCTACTCGGAAGGATGCAACGACGATGTGAACAAATTCGTCTGGAGCGCGCTGGGCTGGGACTCCAGCCGGCCAGTGCTGGAAGTTCTGCGCGACTTCGCGCACTTCTTTATCGGATCGGCGAACACCGAGGGTTTTGCTCAGGGTTTGCTTGCGCTTGAGCAGAACTGGCAAGGGCCTCTGGCATCGAACCACGGCGTCGAGGTTACGCTGCGGCAGTTCCAGGATATGGAGAGCGCGGCAACTCCGGCGCTGCTGGAGAACTGGAGATTCCTGCAGGGTCTCTACCGCGCGTATTACGACGCCTTTGTCCGGAGGCGCCTGCTGGCCGGGACCGCGCAGGTGGAGCAGGCACGCGAAGTGCTGGCGACGGTGCTGGACATGGGATGGGGACCGGTGCCGACCGAATACGACGATCCGACGCCGGTTACGCCGCCGAACGGGCTGTCTCCGGAACCGGTGCTGGCCCGCGCACAGACCGTGCTGGAGGCCGCCATCGCGCAGCCTGTGGCCGCAGAACTGCGGCAGAGGATTCGCGCCCTGGGCGAGGCCCTGTTTCAGAGCATCCACATGCAGCTTGCCGTCGAACTTTACCAGGGGGAGGCCGTCGAACGAGGCACGAACCTCGACACGCTGGACGCACCGGTGTCGGACACTTTGTGGCTGCATCGGGAGATCGGAACGATTCGGCGCATGGCAGCGCCCATGGCGCAGGTCGCCGCGGTTCGCGCCCTGCTGTTCCGTACGGACCCGGGTCCGGGCGGCTTCTACGACCATCTCGGCGACGTTGCAAACCGGCCTCACCTGATTACCGGTCCGGGCGGCGCGACCGATCCGGAGTTCCGCTCTTCGGTGCTGATCGGCTTCGACTATCCGGAGCCGCTGCACGACACCGCGCCCATGGCCTGGAAATGCTGGGGCGAAATTATCGGCGATGCGCCATTGACCATGCATTACGCGGAACTGGATCCCGCGGCCGAGTACCGGCTACGCGTCGTGCACTCCGGGGACACCCCCGACCAAAAGCTGCGTCTGGTCGCCAACGGCAGTTTCGAGATTTATCCGTACATGCTGCGCACCTGGCCGCCGGCCCCGCAGGAGTATCCGATTCCGCGCGCAGCAACCAGCGGCGGCCAACTCACACTTTCATGGTCGCGCCAACCCGGTCTCGGTGGAAACGGACGTGGCTGCCAGGTCTCTGAGGTGTGGCTGATCCGGACTCCGGCCAGGCGCGGAGCCTGAGATGAGCTGCCGTCATTCGTGCTTGACGTTGCCGGCAGCACACCAGCTTGCCCGATCACGCCTTCATCCAGCCTGCTGCTGGACCCGGGCGACGAACCGGGTTGGTTGTCTTACTGTTTGAAGGATTGAAGCTGCTGCCAGAGGGGCATAGCAATGAATAGTTTGAAAGCAAATCAATGGAGATTTATTGTCTTGCCGGCCCTGGCGATGTCGTTGGGGTGGGGCCTCCGCGGGCAACTGGGCCATTCGACCGGGGCAATGGTTCCCGGCGCGTTGGCCGTGCTGACGCTCTGCTGTCTGCTTCCCGGGAAACTATTCTCCCGCGGATTGGCTGTTGGATTTGGCGCAATCGCCTTCGGATATGGAGCAACCATAACAACGCAGGATACAGCGCAACTGGCGGACGGCCAGATCTTCCGCGTGGGGAACACGATGGTGCTGGATTACACCGGATTGGCGATTAAAGGCGCGGTGTGGGCGATGGTTGGCGGTGCGGTGATCGGGTTAGCTCTGGTCGCATCCCGTTATCGCTGGAGAGATATTGTGATCGGCATGGCCGCCTTCGTTGCCGCGTTTCCTGCTGGATGGGCCCTGATCAACAAGCCCAACCCGGTTTACTTTTCTGTCACGCGGCATGAGAGCTACGGCGGGTACCTGGTTGGCTGTCTAGTCTTGCTCGCCTGGCTTACCTTCCGTGGCCGGACCAAGGTACCGTTTGTGCTTGCCGCGTGTACCGCCGTTGCAGGCGGATTGGGGTTTCCTTTAGGCGTGTTCGTGAACAGCCTGGGTCTTCACTCGGTGTACGTTGGCGGGTGGCACGATTGGTGGAAGGTGGCCGAAACCACCTACGGCGCCTTCATGGGAATCGGTCTTGGGATTGGAACCTGGCTGGTCAAAGACAAGCTGCCCGATCTGAGCGGTTCGACGGAACCTGCGATCAACTCGATGTCACGCGGATGGGGCACTCTGCTCGGATTGGCAATCTGCGCTGCCTTCGTCCTTCTGTCCGTGGCCGGCATCGGCGAATGGCTCGTTCCAGGCTCGATCATGGTCTGCATCGTCGCTTTTTTCCCGAAGAAAGTAGGTTGGCATCTTGGAATTACAGTGACGATCTATGTCACGGTTGTGAACGTCATTGTCTACTGGCTTGACGAGCAAAAGATCGGCAATGCGGTCTTCTTTTGGACCGTGGTTGCCCTGGTGACAGCCGCAGCCTCCTGGGCAGTCACAGGCTGGTGGAATGAAAGGGATACGGCGGTTCGCAAGCCCCTTCTGTTCCTGATGTGGGCGATTGTTGCGCTTACCGCGCTGAAGACATTTATTGAATATCCGGTGCTGTATCCAGAGGCTCAGTTGGTTGCAGCGGCTGGCAGCCGTTGGCTGTATACGGTGAAGACTCTGGGTGGCGGCCTGGGGGACGAGGTCATTCTCGGCTCCCTGGCGCTTCTGCTCACATGGCTGACTGCACAAACTTCACTCGATGCCGGATGATCATTTCTTCCCGCTGGGGAATCGCCAGCGCTGTGCAGTCAGTCGTTATGGTTTTGGGATGAACTGCTTCCCTCCCTTGAGTCGAGACGAGGGTACAGTTCTCAGATCAAGCAGGGCTGCTGAAGGCCCGGACAACTGGAGAGCAACATCATGCAACGCAGAAATTTTCTGAAAATCGGGACAGCGGCGCTGGCGGTCAGCGAAACCGCAGGCAGCTGGCTGCGCGCCATGGCGCAGAATCCTACCCAGGAAAACGCCGGTTCGGCTTTGGACTCATCCGTCGCAGCTCCCTTGCTGGACCTGACCAACGCAGTTCTGCTGACGCGGCCAGGCAAGCTGCCGAATGCCGAGCAGACTGCGTCCGCCGTGCTCGTCTCCGAGATTGCCAAGCGCAGCGGCATATCGCTGGCAAGGTCCACGGAGTGGCCGGCCCACCGCCCAGTCATCGCCCTTGCAAGCGCCGCACAGGCTTCAGCCTGGGGCCGCCGCACACCGCAGGGCCTGTCCAGCGCCGCGCTGCGGCCCGAGGGGTTCCGCATCCGCGTGGAAAACGCTCCTGGCCAGCAGCCGGTGGTCTGGGTTCTGGGCGCAGACCCACGTGGAACACTCTTCGGCGCCGGAGCGCTGCTGCGGCGGTTGCGGTGGACACACGGGAGCCTGTCAATCGCCGCCGACCTGGACTGGACCAGTTCGCCGGCCTACGCTATCCGTGGGCATCAGCTCGGCTACCGGCCCCAGGCGAACTCCTACGACGGGTGGGACGCCGCACAGTTCGAGCAGTACATCCGCGAGCTCGCGTTCTTCGGCGTTAACAGCATTGAAGGCATACCGTTCGACGACGATCGCAAGTCGCCGGTGATGAAATTCCCGCGCAGGCAGATGAACCGGGCCATTGGCGAGATATGCAATCGCTACGGTCTCGACTACTGGGTCTGGGTGCCGGTCGACTTCGACCTGAACAACGGGGCGAAGCGTAAACAACTGCTCAGCCGCTGCGAGGAGTTCTTCCACGATACACCTACTCTGACCGGCATCTTCGTTCCCGGCGGCGATCCCGGCGACAACCCACCCGAACTTCTATTTCCTTTTCTGGAAGAGCTGGCCGGAAGCCTGGCGCCCATCCATCCGCAGGCAAAGATATGGCCCTCCCTGCAGCAGTTCTCCGGAGAGAAGGTGGATTCCGCATTCAAATACATCCGCACGCACCAGCCAGCGTGGATGGGCGGCCTGGTCAGCGGTCCGAGCAGCCCGCCATCGAACGAGCTGCGCGACCGGCTTCCGGCGCAGTATCGGCTGCGCCACTACCCGGACGTATCGCACAACGTGCGCTGCCAATACGAGGTGAGCAACTGGGCTCAAGCCTTCGCAATGACCGAGGGGCGCGAGTGCGTCAACCCGCGGGCGGTGGAGTATGCACGCTACTTCCTTGCCGAGGCCGGATACAGCGATGGATTCATCTCCTACTCCGACGGTGTGCATGACGACGTGAACAAGATCGTCTGGAGCGCCTTGAGCTGGGACCCCTCGCTCACGGTGACGGAGATTCTGACCGAATACGCGCACGTCTATTTTGCCCCGCAGGTAGCGCCCGCAGTCTGCGATGCCATTCTGGCGCTCGAACGCAACTGGTCCGGCGCACTGCTGACCAATGGAAGCGTCGAAGACACTTTACTGCGCTGGCAGCAGTTGGAGCGGCAAATGCCCGGGCTAGCCGGCAACTGGCGGTGGCAGATGTGCCTGCTGCGCGCCAATTACGACGCTTTCCTCCGCAGGCGCCTGGCGTATGAAACACAGCTTGAGCTGGAAGCCAACGCGCGGCTGCTCGAAGCTCCGTCCCGGGGCAGCAGTGCGGCCATGGATGCGGCCCGCCAGACGCTGGGGCGCGCGGAAACCAATGCGGCGGCAGCTCCATTGCGAGCGCGCATCGTCAGCCTCTGCGACGATCTCTTCCACTCCATTGTGCTGCAGACCAGCGTCGACAAATATTTCGCCAGCGGTGAGGAGCGCGGCGCGGAACTCGATTTTATCGACCTCCCGCTGAACAACCGCTGGTGGCTTGAAGACGAGTTCGCGAAGGTTGCGCAGCTTGGCTCAGAAAGCGCCAGGGTGGAACGGCTGCGGGTGCTGGCAACCTGGGAGCACCCCGGTCCAGGGAGTTTTTACGACGCGGTCGGTGACCTGGACAAGTCACCGCGCGTTCTGCGCTACAGCTACGATCCGAGCATCCCCGGCGCACAGGACGATTCCGGCGCCTCGTTCTGGTGGTGGGATGACGGTAAAAGCCGCGCCCGCCTGACATGGCAGGCCTCATCGTGGCCACTGGCCGTGGTATATGACGGCATCGATCCGGATGCTGCCTATATCGTCCGCTCCACCGGGTATAGGCAGGCGCTGCTGCGTATCAACGGCGAACGGGTTCAGCCCACGCTCGACGGCAAAAAGATGGGCGAGTTCAAGGAATTTCCCGTACCGCAGGATCAGGTTCGTAAGCGACGCCTGACGATTACCTGGGACCCGCCCGTCGGAGAAGAGAATCTCAACTGGCGCGAAGGCTCGCGGCTGTCGGAGGTCTGGCTGCTCCGGCAGCCGGCTCCGCCGGAGCAGCGCGGATGAAGAGACTGAATTTTGCCAGGCCGCCGAGGATGACACCCTGATTGTAGGTCCATAGTGTTTCGCCGTTAATTGGTGCAGCAGCGGGACTCGATGAGTTCGGGCCGTCATTAATAGGGCTCTGCGCATTGATAGCTCTTATTGCAGCCGCGAACCGAACGAAATGGTGTCGCGCTAGCGATGAACAAGATTCGGCCCGAAACGTACCTCTCACCAGCGCCGCACTAGCTGCACTGGAATCACAGCGCGCGATGAGGCTGCCAATCCCGTCTTTCCGCGCCCGGGCCAACACGCTGACTATCGTCCCTGGTTGCCTCCCGCTCTGAAAGAGGCCGAGATCAAGGACTACACTTGGCATGGAAACAGACATACCTTCTGCTCATGGCTTGCAATGTCCGAGGTCTCGATCTAGCAGACAAGCAGCCACAATCGGGATCGTAAAGGCACTCCCAACCCCATGCATTCTCTTGGAGGCGGAAATGGCCCTCAAGAAGGGTGAGGTAGCTGCAGAATTGCAAACCGGATTCGTTTTTTGTGATCGTCCGACGCCACACTTGCGCGCAGTTCACGCAACAGTCAATGATTCAGCTCGTGAAGCAGGTTTGCAGTTCTTCAAGAATTGGCGCGTTCCCACCGCGTCCGTCATTACCGGTGTTTTTGACAGCGGCGAATGCGGTGAGGCTGAGTAGGACCCTAGAACTTATCCTTAAATAGTGTAGAACTTGGTTCTCGATGAAAAACTACACGGATAGAGATGTGCAGACTGGGCGAAGATAAATTTCAGGCTGCCTCAGATCAAGTCATGGACTGTCTCGGATGCGTTTTGGGCTAAGGTTGATCCATTGATCCCTCTTCGTCAACGGTCACCGGATCGCGTTTATCTTCGCAAACCTGGCGGTGGTCGCAAGCCGATGACGCCGCGCCAGATCTTTTCCGCCATCGTTTATGTGTTGCGCACCGGTTGCCAATGGAAGGCTCTTCCTCGTGAGTTTGGCAGCTCCAGTGCGGTACATTTGCACTTTCAGAAATGGCAGGAAGCAGGTTTCTTTCTTCGATTGTGGCGTGCCGGTCTGGCCGAGTATGACGAGATGGAAGCGATTGCATGGAATTGGCAGAGCATCGACGGCGCGATGCACAAAGCCCCACTTGCAACCGAATACGTTGGGCCCAACCCAACGGATCGGGGGAAAAAATGGGCGCAAACGAAGCTTGCTGGTCGACGGAATTGGGGTCCCGCTATCGCTCGTCGTCAGCGGAGCAAA
>JARLGF010000089.1 GCA_031296165.1 Occallatibacter sp.
AAGAAGTCGGGGAGGGTCAGCTTGCCGGCGCGGAAATCGAGGCGGCGCACGGGGACGCTGGGCGCCAAGGCGTAGGGGCCGGGCTCCTGGGGGGTGGTTTCCTGGGTGAGGCCGATGACCTGGTGAACCTGGTAGCGGGCCAGATAGGGCACGGAACTGAGAGTGGGGTTGCGCACGACGTCGAGGTTGGTGAAGCCGGCAAGTCCGAAGGCCTGGCCGAGTCCGCGGCCGCCGGTGCTTTCGAGGTCGAGGACCAAGTCAGTGTTGTAGCGGATGGAGCTTGTGGGCCGCAGAGCGGTGAAGACAGTGCCGACCAGAGAAGTTTTGTATTCGCCACGGCCGGCGAAGCTGTTGGCGGCCACGTAGGGAGTATGAAAGGGCAGATCACCCTGGAGAACGATGTTGGCCTGGCCGGAGATCCAGAAACGGCGCGCGGGGTGGGGGAACATGGAGACGATGGGGGCGGCCTGGGGTTCAGGGCCTTCGGCGGACGTGGCTGCGTCACTGCCGGCCTGCGCGGGTGCGAAGGCGAGCTGGGGCAGAGCGAGGGACGCGTGAGTCTGGACGGTCTGGGGCTGGGGCGCGGCGGGCAGGGAATCGGACGCCTGGGCGCAGGCGGCAGCGGACGCGAGGACGAGCGACAGGGCTGCGGCAACCTGGAGGAGGGCGGTCGCGGTCGAGAACGGATTGAGGGCGCGGCCGGCGCAGGGGAACATGGGGAAGCCTCAGGAGATTGGATGCGTGGGGCGGCGGGGAATAGGACTTACAATGGAGAGGAACTATACCCCCACTAGGTAGATACTATACCGGGGGTGGGTATTGTCAAATTAAAAAGAGATTAAAAGGAGGGACGATGTCCACTCACGAGCGGGAGAAGATCAAGCTGCTGCAAAGGCTGAAGAAACTGCGCGGGCAATTGGAGGCTGTGGAGCGGTCGCTGACGGCCGATGAGGACTGCGGCGGGCAACTGATGCTGCTGGCGGCGGTGCGCGGCGGGGTGAACGGACTGATGGGCGAGGTGCTGGAGACACACATACGGTTCCACCTGGTGGACGGGGTGAAGGAGCAGATTGCCCCGGAACTGGCCGAGGATTTGATCGATTTGGTGCGCGCTTATTTGAAGTAGGGGTGGTGGACGCCGGATTAAAACGGAATGCGCAGAGAGTGTGGGCTGGTGTTGGGTGGGGAAACCGGCAGAATTGAAAACTGCCGGTGTGGGTTCGAGGAATCCCAGGTGTCCAAAGGCACCCGGCTTAAGTGGCGATGCTCACTTCTCCTGGCACCTGAGGCACCCGGCTGAATCGAAAATGCTGTAAACCGGACAGCAGTGATGGCCGGGTATTGATCTCTTCTTTAAAGTGCGAGAGCTTCGATGGTCTTTTCTCCGTTAGAAATTGCATGTGGTGCAAGCGCCGGTATGTTCATGCCCTGAGCCCGTACAGTCTGTACATCGGTGATTCCGATAAAGCTCAAAATCTGACGAAGATAGGGCTCCACGGTATCCCAGGACTTCCATGGCTCCTCAGTGAAAACTCCACCAGAGGCGAGCACCAGGATTGCCTTCTTTCCCTGGGCCAATCCCTCGACTCCGGCACCCGCATACCGGAACGTTTTCCCCGCGCGCACGACATGATCGATCCAGGCTTTCAAGGAGGAGGGCATTCCGAAATTCCACATGGGAGAGGCGATCACCAGCAGGTCCGACGACAACACCTCATCAGCGAGCTGGTCGGAGAGACGAAGCACATCCTTCAGGGATTCTGCCTCCGCCGGGTCTTTCGCCGCGATAGCCTTCACCGCCAGTCGATCCAGATGCGGGGGAGGATCTTTTGACAAGTCATGCTCAATGAATTTTGCCTCCGGATACAGGGCTCTCAGGCGCTCTGTCAACTTGCCTGTCAATTGACGGCTCGCAGACTCAGCTCCGCGCGGGCTCGACTCGACGATAAGAATTTGTTTCATTCGGGGGCCTCCTATTCATTAATCAGGTACCGTCATTCACGGATGTACCCGGTCATTCAAGATGTAATTGGATGAAGGCTTCGTGGTCTTGAACATTTTGGGCGCGGTTGGGATATTCGGGTCACTTATTGCGACGATGTTGCACGCTGAAAAACGCGACATATATCATCAAAGCGGATGCCAACCTCCGCGGAGGAAAAGACGATCGACGATCCGAATCACTTCCCCAAATCGTTCGACGTTCCGGGCTTTGTGAGCGAGAGCCGCCCCGAACTTCAGGTGGTGCGTTCGGTTTCACGCCGCTCGGAACAGCCGCTGTTTTTCGCCCGGTATCGGCACGACAAGCCCGACCTCGGATTGCTGGAACCCACGCCCCTGGCGGATCAGGTCACGGTGGCGGTGGAATTGCGCCCGTTCAGGCCGATCAATGTGTTTTGCGACGGCCGTCACAAGCGGAAGCCGGCATCGGAGCCCGGAGCATTGGCACTGTACGATTTGCGCAAGTCGTGGGTTGCAGACATACGAGATCCTTTTGACAACCTGAGTGTCTACATACCGTTTGGCAGTTTTCGAGATTTTGCGGCGGAACGCGGCAGTAGCTTTCAGGAGTTGCGCTACGACGTGGAGGAAGTGCGTTATGACGCAGTGATGCTGCACCTGATGCAAGCGATTTTGCCTGTGCTGGAAAGACCGCACGAGGTTAGTACGCTCTTCCTGGATTCCTTGTTTCTTGCGGTGCGCGATCACATTGCCGCGACATATGGCACGTTCAGCACAAAGACAACAAGCAACAAGTGGGGCCTGACCGTTCGGCAGCTTCGTCATGCATTGGAATACATTGAGGCTCATCTGAGCGAAGATGTGAGTCTTGCCGAGGTGGCAAATGCATCTGTTACCTCAGTCAGTTCGCTCACCCGTGGCTTCAATGCCTCACTGGGCGTATCGCCGCATCGCTGGGTGCTGAAACGGCGCATTGCGCTGGCGCAGCGGTTGATGTACGAAGGCGCGACGCCACTGAGCGAGGTTGCGGTATGTTGTGGGTTCGCCGATCAGAGTCATCTGACGCGCGTGTTTATGCGGCAAGTTGGCAGCACTCCCACGGTGTGGCGGCGCAAGGTCCACCGGTGAGCAAACGCCGCAGTGGGGCGCAGTGTTATTGCGGGTTTCTGTGCGTGACCTCAAACGAGTATCCATCCGGGTCAAGCACGTCGGCAGCATAGTAATCCGGAGTGTATTCCGTTCTGAACCTGGGTGAAATATTGTCGCTGGCGCCTGCGGAGAGCGCAGCCTTGTAGAATTCGTCGACCTTATCGTTACTTTCCGCCAAAAACCCCCAGTGAATGGAGTCTGGATCGGGCTTGCCCTGCCTGAGCCAAAAGAACGCTCTTGTGCCGTCCCCGAATCCCCAAAGGTCAGGATGGTCGCCTTTGCCCTTATAAGGCAGGAAGAACCTGATATTGAGGGGCTTCAAGGCGGCCTGGTAGAACGCCAACGAATGTTCGACATTGCCGACGGTAAGAATGATATGGGTCAACATGGATATTCTCCTTCAAACCATGGGGTTTCAGCGGTGCTGATTTCAATATGTATCGAGATGGAGGCCTGGCCGTCTTGTACATTTCAGGCAGTGTTGGGATAAACCGGTCAATCTCTTGGGGGCGAAAGAAGGGGCGGGGTGAGGGCGGAGATGCGTGAAGTTTTCATTTTTTTTGAAGTAACTGTATCGTGTTGCGTAAAGAACCGCTATCATTCGGAGTCATCCGGGCCAGTGGATCTGAAAGATGAGCCCGCGGCCAGAACAAGAAAAAAGGAGAGTCATGGCTAAATCCCCGAGCCGCAAATCCCTGTCCGTCAAACCTCCGCAGGCGAACGTACTGTCGGTAAAGCCTCCACAAGCCAATGCCCGTTCGGTCAAGCCGCCACAGGCTGCTGCAAATGTCCGGTCAGTAAAGCCTCCGCAGGCGAACGCTAATGTACGTTCGGTGAAACCTCCGCAAGCGAATGTGCGATCAGTGAAGCCGCCGCAGGCCAATGTTCGTTCAGTGAAGCCGCCGCAGCTTGCGGAGCAGGCGCGGACGGTGTTGCCCGGGAGCGAAAAATCTGCCGTGTCCGATGCCGTGCATGTAAAAGCTACGCCGCCCAGGTCGAAGATTACCGTGTCCGTGATGTTGAAGCGCAGGGAAGAGCTGAAGGTGAACAAGCGCGGCGGGCGGGCCAGCGGCCTGGTTCGCGTGAGCCGCACGGAGTTCAACAAACGGCACGCGGCCGATCCCTCGGCGCTCAAAAAAGTGCGCGCGTTTGCGAAGGAATTCAAGCTGAAGGTGGAGCCCGATCCGACCGCAGCGGTACGCCGCACGGTAAAGCTGACCGGGACGGCTGCGGACATTCAAAAAGCGTTCGGCGTGGTGCTGGAACAAAAGAAGATCAATGGAACCGAGTACCGGGTTCGCGAGGGCGGGATTCAACTGCCGGACTCGCTGACGGGTGCAGTGGAGGCTGTGCTGGGACTGGATAATCGGCCCCAGGCACAGCCGCACTTTCGTGTTCGCCAACCACACGCCGCCGCTCCCAGCAGCTACACGCCGCCGCAAGTAGCCGAGGCCTACCAGTTTCCGGCAAAGGCCAGCGGGGCGGGGCAGACGATCGGAATTATCGAACTGGGCGGAGGCTACCGGCAGGCAGATCTGACGGCTTACTTCAAGTCGCTGGGGCGGACAGCGCCGGCTATCACCACTGTCAAGGTGAACGGGGGGAAGAACGCGCCCACTAAGCCGAGCAGCGCCGATGGCGAGGTGATGCTGGACATTGAGGTTGCGGCGGCGGTGGCGCCGGGTGCGGCGATTGCCGTTTACTTTACGCCGAACACCGACCAGGGCTTTATCGACGCAATCACCACAGCGATACACGACACGACGAACAAGCCGAGCGTGATTTCGATCAGCTGGGGCGGACCGGAATCGACGTGGACGCATCAGTCGATGAAGGCGCTGGACGCGGTTTGCCAGTCGGCGGCGGCGCTGGGCATCACGATCACGGTTGCGGCTGGCGACAACGGTTCGACGGACGGGGAGACGGGCAACAACGTGGACTTCCCGGGATCGAGTCCGCACGTGCTGTGCTGTGGCGGAACGAAGCTGGACGCACACGGGGCGACGATTGTCTCCGAGGAGGTGTGGAACGAACTGGCCGGCGGCAACGGCGCGACGGGCGGCGGCGTGAGCAAGGTGTTTCCTCTGCCGACGTGGCAGGCGAACGCGAAAGTTCCGGCAGCGAGCACGAAAGCTGGAGGGCGGGGCGTTCCAGACGTGGCTGGCGATGCCGATCCGACGACTGGGTACGCGGTTCGCGTGGACGGCGTGAACACGGTGGTGGGCGGGACCAGCGCCGTGGCTCCGCTATGGGCGGGGCTGATTGCCGTTGCCAACCAGCAACTGGGCAAGCAGGTGGGCCTGATTCAGCCGGCGATTTACACGACCAAGGCTGCCAAGGCGTTCAACGACATCACGGTGGGGGACAATGGAGGATTTTCAGCCGGGCCCGGCTGGGATGCGTGCACGGGGCTGGGCTCGCCGATTGCAAGCAAGCTGATTCCTCTGCTGGCGCTGGCGGGAGCGGGCAAGGCGGCGGCGAAAAAGGCGGCCAAGACCGTGAAAAAGACGGCGAAGAAGGTGGCGAAGACCAAGCCGGTTGCGAAGAAAGCTGCCAAGAAAAAGCGGGCGGCGAAGCAGAGAGGGTAGGAAGCCGTACGCTGGGATGTTTCATTTATAAAAGACTGCCCGCCTGCGATTGCAGGCGGGCAGTGGCGTTGAAGGAGGCGATTGTGGCTACTTGTATTCGGCGGCGAAGGCGTCGGCTTCCTTGTTGAGCTCGTCGGGCGTAACGGCGCGGGTGTAGAAGACGATGCGGTAGCGGAAAGTTGCCGACTGGCCTTTTTCGAGCGTGAAGTTCAGGGGCGGCTCCTTGGCGTTGAAGACGTGGGGGCCGAGGGGGTTAGCGGCGAAGAGGCCGTAGCCGCGGGCATGCCATGTGGTGGGATAGCCGGGGTTCAAGGGCTGGTCGAAGATGGCGACGGTGGCGGTGTGGCTGCCGGTGTGGCCGGTGAGGGCGCACCAGCGGCCGCGGGTAGCCCAGGCG
>JARLGF010000090.1 GCA_031296165.1 Occallatibacter sp.
CGATACACTCACCGCAACTCGGCAGTTGTCCTGCTTGCCCAACTGCCCGCAGTACTGACGGGTGACTCCAACCGAATGAGTACCCTTCTTGGGCAATCCCGTGTCATCCACAATCCAGGCTGCCAATGCATGTTTTCGCGTTATGGCTGGAAGCACTTGACTGCGAACCTGTTTCAGCAGCGCGTCATCGCTCCAGGCCGCATCGGCAACGACGTGATGCGACTGGTGCATCTGGCGTACGTTACCAGGCGCCAAACGTGCCGCCATCGGCTCGATGCTCTTGCGCTCGATCGGCAACATGAGCCCTTTGGTGTAATTCTCCATGGGGGTCCTGCGATCACCATGTCCGGCGGCTTCTGTGAGGCCATCCAGATAAACCTGGAGGCGTTCCGCATGGCGGGAGAAGTCCAGTTGGCGAAGGCTCATTCCATCAACGTACTACCCAACAATCTCCCCCGCCAGGCAAAACAAACTTGAGAAATTCTACTTTATAACACAGTAGGACTCAGACGTGTCCATTTGATCTATCAGGGCTGTCCGCAATACTCTTGATTCGCACAGATTGTGTGCCCGTTTCTTGATTCATTTTTTGCCAAATTGGTTCTCTTGCTTCAGGAAAGCAGATATTCCATGAGTCGATTCACACGCCGCCGCTTTATCGCCACAGCTTCAACCTTTGCTGGGACACTTTCGATGGCCAACCGCATGGGATGGGCACGGACAGCGCCCATCGAGCCTGATGCGCTGAAGCTGTGGTATACAGCGCCCGCATCGCAGTGGGTGGATGCTCTGCCCATTGGCAACGGGCAACTGGGCGCGATGGTCTATGGTGGAGGCGCCGTGGACCCGGTCGATCCCAGGGACCCGAAGGCCGATCACGAGGTTGGACCGGTTGCAACCGATCCGGCGCGCGAGACGCTGCAACTGAATGCGGACACGCTGTGGTCAGGCCTGCCAGTGGACGGCAACAACCTGCATGCGAAGGAGTATCTTCCCGCGATACGCAAGGCGGTGCTGGAGCAGCAGGACTACCACTTGGCCGACGAACTCTGCCACAAGGTACAGGGCCTGTTTGCCGAGGCCTACCAACTGATGGGCAGTCTGCACGTGGACTGCACGCACGGCTGCGAGGCGACGGAGTATCGCCGCGAACTGGACCTGGCAACCGCCGTGGCGGCGACGCGCTACAAGGTGGGCGATGTTGCGTTTGTGCGGACAGTCTTTGCCTCCGCGCCCGACCAGGCAATTGTGCTGCGCCTCTCCGCAAGCAAGCCGGGCGCGTTGAACGCGACTATCTGGATGGATGGCGCGCTGGCGAGATCGGTGGAGCCCGTGGGCGGCAAGCGCCTGCTGCTGACCGGAAAAGCGGCAAAGCATGTTGCCGGAGCCGGCCATCCCGGCAGCGAGACACCCCTGGTATTTTCCGAAGTGCCGGGCGAAGGCATGTTCTATGCCGCGGTGCTCGATGCGAATGCGGAAGGTGGCAGGATTGCGGTAGACGGCAAGAAGCTGCACATCCATGGGGCGACGACATGCACCATCGTACTGACCGCGGCCACCGGCTACCGCGGGTATGCGCAGAAGCCCGATATACCCCTGGCGCAAGTGACCGGACACGCTACGCGGCAACTGGATGCTGCGCTAAAACAGAGCTACCAGAGCTTGCGGGAGCGGCACGTTGCGGATTACAAGAGACTGTTTGAGCGCGTGTCACTGAACCTGGGACCGAGTGCGGCGGCCGCGCAGCCAACCGACCGGAGGCTCAGTAATTTTGCTGCAGCGCCCGACCCGGCGCTGCTGGCGCTGTACTTTCAGTACGGGCGCTATTTGCTCATCAGTTGTTCGCGGCCGGGTTCGCAGCCGGCGAATCTGCAGGGCATGTGGAACTACCAGGTGCAACCGCCGTGGAGCTGCAACTGGACGGCGAACATCAATATCCAGATGAATTACTGGCCGTCGGAGACGTGCAACCTGAGCGATTGCACCGAACCGCTGCTGACGCTGGTGGAAGATCTGAGCCATACCGGTGCGCGGGCGGCGCAGGAGACGTACGAGCTGCCCGGCTGGGTGTCGCATCACAATATCGACATCTGGCGCGCGGCAAACCCCGTTGGCGCTGGCGTGGGCTCGCCAACCTGGGCCAACTGGTGCATGAGCGGACCATGGCTCTGCGGGCAGGTCTACGAGCACTATCGCTTCACGGGCGACCGCGAATTTTTGCGTACGCGCGCTTATCCGCTGATGAAGGGCTCGGCTGAATTTTGTCTAGCGTGGCTGATTGAGGATGGTCACGGGCATCTGACGACGTGCCCTTCCGAGTCGACGGAGAACGACTTTATGGCTCCGGACGGCAAACGGGCGACGACCAGCGCGGGATGCACGATGGACCTGGCGCTGATCCGAGAACTGTTTGCCAATTGCATTGCATCTGCGAAGGAACTTGGTATCGATGCGGAGTTCGCGGCCAAGCTTGTCGCGGCGCGCGACCGGCTGGTTCCCTATCAGATTGGCAAGTACGGCCAGTTGCAGGAGTGGTCAGTCGATTTTGTGGAGAGCACACCGGGCCAGCGTCACATGTCGCACATGTATCCGCTGTATCCGGGCAGCGAAATCACGCCGCGCGGTACGCCGGAACTTGCGAAGGCGGTGCGGACTTCACTGGAGCGTCGGCTGGCCAACGGCGGCGCTTACACGGGCTGGAGCCGCGCCTGGGCTATTGCCTTCTGGGCACGGCTGGCAGACGGCGACAAGGCGTGGGAGTCGCTTTCCATGCTGATGCAGCACAGTACGAATCTGAACCTGTTCGATACGCATCCTTCAGGCAAGACGTCGATCTTTCAGATTGACGGGAACTTTGGCGCGACAGCGGCGATTGCGGAACTGCTGATGCAAAGCCATACTGGCGTCATTGAACTGCTGCCGGCGCTGCCTACGGCGTGGCCTGCGGGCGAGGTTAAAGGGTTGCGCGCGCGCGGTTCTGTGGAAGTGGATTTGCGATGGGAGAAGGGGAAGGCGGAGTTGGCTACGATTCGTCCAGATTTAGCCGGCGCATATCGCCTGCGCGCGCCAGCAGGGCAGAAGATTCACAGCGTCACAAGTGGTGGAAGCGAAGTGCCCTTGCGAACGCACGATGACGGCAGTGTGGGCGTTACCTTGCAGGGGAAGCGGAGTTACCGCGTACGGTTTGCCTGAAGGTGCTGCGCTGCATCCATTGCCTGGTTCCGTGAAAGCGGCAAGAGTCTGATGCGACTTTTGCTGCTTCACGTAAAGCCCACTCAAAACCGTGTCCGCTTGCGGCGTAATAGCAATAAGCGCCGTGAAAGATGTCGCCCGCGCCCATAGTGTCGACGCGTTCGACCTGCGGGACCGGCACGATGCCGGAGATTGCACCAGAAACAAAACGTACAGGGTTAGCACCGCAGGTGATGGCGATGCAGGCAACGCCACAGTCCAGTAGATAGCGGAGCGCATCGTCTTCATTGAAGCATCCGGGCGGCCTGAAATCGGCCGAGCAGATTACGGCGTCAATGCTCGCGAGCAGTTCGCGGGTTCCGTCCTTCCAGCTTCCGCCATCGAGTACAACGGGGATTGCGCGCGCGCGGGCCGCTCTGGCCCAGGCTTGGCACGCCTGCATGGAATGGCCATCCACGAGCACGATGGAGGCCTGTGCAAGAACCGACTCGTCAATCTGTGCGGGAGGAGCGGCGATACGCGTAGCGTTGGCGGAGACGACGTTGCGCTCTCCGGCAGAGTTGACGTAGATGGAGGAGATGGAAGGCGGCTGGTCGAAGGAGGGTTTGAGATCGATGAGCGAAATGGAATGGCGCTGCAGTTCTTCTTTGATTGCGCCGGCCAGCGCATGACGGCCAACCGCTGTTACCAGCGTGGGATTCCCGCCCAGGTGACGGAAGGCGATGGCTGCATTGGTGGCGGGTCCGCCTGCGAACAAGTCTTGGCTGTGGGCAACGATTTTTGTGTTCGCTTCGGGAAACTCATCGACGTTGTAGACAAGATCGATAGTCGATAGCCCTACGAAAATGCCGTTTGCCATAGTACCTCTTGATGCAACTACGCCGCGTCTCCGACGCGGCGTAGTTGGCCATGGAGCGCGATACCTTAACGGACGGGATCGGACATGGACGGCGGCGCATCTTCAGGCGCGCTGGCCCACTTATAGTTCGGCTTGCTTGCCATTTCCAGAACCAGGGTTCCGCCATTCGCGATGTCCGCGTGGCGAATCCACGGCTTATTGAGCGGCTTGCCGTTCAACAGCGCCGACTGGATGTACTTGTTTTGCGCGGAAACACGATGCGCAAGGATGGTGAACAGCTTGCCATCACCGAGGCGGATCACGCTCTTCTCAAAGATGGGGCTGCCGATCTCGTAGACCGGGCTTCCAGGGCATTCCGGATAAAAGCCGATGGCGCTGAAGACGTACCAGGAGGAGGTGGCTCCGCCGTCGTCGTCGCCCGGAATGCCGTGGGTGTCATTGGTGTACCACACGTCCATGAGTTGGCGCACGCGACGCTGCGCCTTCCAGGGCTGACCGGAAAAATCGTACATATAGGGGATGTGAAAACTGGGTTCATTGCCCTGCGCATAGAGGCCAACCAGACCCGTGCCATCGGGGTACTGGCTCAGGAAGGCGTACTTGGACTCGCCGTACTGCTCGACAAAGAGGCGGTCAAGTTTTGCGTTGAAGGCATCACGGCCGCCCATGAGCTGGATGAGTCCCGCTGGATCGTGCTGCACGCTGAAGGTGTAGAGCCAGGAATCAACTTCGGTGGTGTAGTCGCGGCCACCCTGTCCTCCACCCAGCTTGGGATCGAAATGCGGAACCCAGTTTCCATCGGCGCTTTTGGGCGCCATGAAGCCAATTTCCGGGTTGAAGACATTGCTGTAGTTGTGCGCCAGCTTTGTGAAGTAGTCCGCGTCGGCCTGCTTGCCGAGCGCCTTGGCGAGCTGTGCTACACACCAGTCGTCATAGCTGTTTTCCAGCGTAACGGAGACGGCCTGACGCCGCTCTCTAGTTACCGCAGGCTCGGTTTCCTTTTCGCCCCAGGCCAGGGCTGGGAAGAAACCCTTGTCGAAGTAGACGCGATCCAGATCGGTGAGCGGTGCTTTACTCCAGGGCAGCATGGTGGCCTGCGTGGCGCTCTTGCGCATGGCCGCATAAGCTTCATCGACATCGAAGTCGCGATAGCCCTTGGCGTACAGATCGAGCAGGAAAGAAGCGGCATGGTGCCCGATCATGACTGCCCGCGAACCGGCCACAGAGGGAAACGAAGGCAGCCAGCCGCCCTGCTCATACATACGCAGATAGGAGCGGGCCATGTCTTGCTGGCGGCGCGCATCAAGCAGCATCTGCAGCGGGTGCAGCGAGCGATAAGTGTCCCACAGACCGTCATCGGTATAGAAGTCATGGCCCTCAGCATCGTGCACGGCGTGGTCATAACCGCTGAAGTACTTGCCACCTTCGGTGATATCGGTCATGCGGCCTAGGGAGCGATAAAGAGCCGTGTAAAAAATGGTGCGTTGGCTCTCAGTGCCGCCGACGGTGGCGATGCCACCCAGAGTATGGTTCCAGACCGCCCGTGTACCGGCCTTTACGCGATCGAAGGCAAAGGCGGGAATTTCCTGAGTGAGGCTCTTCCGCGCCTGTTCCGCACTGATGTAGGAGAAACCGACGCGCACGTCAATCTGTTCACCCTCGTTGGTTGCGTTGTCCGCGACAAAGCCGATGTTGTCGCCCGATTGTGTGGCGGACTGAGACAGGCTGCCCTGTTGCCAGGTTTGGCGGGAGGCGAAGGGTTTCGAAAACTCCGCATAAAAGTACGCGCGTGTTTCCTTTGAGGTGGGGCCGATTTCGCTGATAGCAACCTGCTCGCTGCCTTCTACGGCGCGATCGCTCACCACGGCAAGTTCCGCGTGCCTTCCCTCGATGAGCGAGAGATGCGCATGTGCACTGGCAGGGAAAGTGAAGCGGTAGTAAGCGGAGTGGGGAGTGGCGGTGAATTCAGCCTTGATGTTCCACGTGAGCAGGTCGGCGGCATAATAATAGGGCGTCGAGGTCTCAAAATCGTGGTCGAAGTCCGATGCGTAGTCCTCCGCACGGGTGCCGATGGCTCCGGTAGACACCATCAACTGGGCGGGGCCGGCAGGGAAGCCGTAGATCTTGTCGGCAAGATAGCGGTCCGTAATCCCCGGCGTGGTGATGGGCGCTAGGCGCGCCATGCCGTAGGGGTACTGCACATAAGGGATGGTGGGGGTGAGCAATTGCCCGATACTGCCGATGTTCGGCGAGACGTAATCGACGGGCTGTTTGGGTTGCGGCGCGGTGGCGGCCAGGGCAATGACGCTGAAACAGACAAACAAGACCAACGTGGCGATGCGCTTCATTCTTCTTCTCTCGTGTGTTGCACCGCTGGAGTACAGCGGAAGATGATTGTGCGGGGTTATGTGTTGATTGCCAATTGAGCAGAGCTTGCATGGTACGAAGGCTGGCGATGATTTGCCAGCCTCTGTTGATGGCTGTCTGACGGGGGGGGCTTGGCTACTATTTTGCAGGGCCCGGCACTCAGGCGAACTGCTCGAGGCTCATGCCAAGCTTGTAGGTTTCGCCGTGGGCGAGCAGATCGCTCCACGACACTGGGTGCTGGCGGTAACCGGCCATGCGGCCCAACATGCAACTAAGAGCGGTTTCCACGCCTGCAGCAATCTGGTTGTGCGTGGGGCCGGAGACGATGCTGTCAATAAACGTGCGTTCCTTGTCGCGGTCAGCGAAGGCGAGATTATCTTCGAAGTTGCCGCTGGCGGAGAATTTGGCTGGAGTTGCCGCGGCGCTAGCCGAGTCCTGCCAAGCCCAGGGTTGCGAACTCACGATCCGCACCGGTCCGGAGTAGGGAACGGTTGCCGCGCCATCGGAGCCAAACATTCTTAGGCCGGCCTCAAAGAGGTTGTATGAGCCGAACTGGGTGGATGTAAAGGAGACATGGACATCATTTGGATAGGTGTAGTCGACCTGGTAGTTGTCCCAGCAGTCGCCGGCATGGGTCAGGACATTGCGACCGCCCGAGGCAGTGGCCTTGAGCGGATGAGAACCGATTAGCCAGTTGCAGAGGTCGATGATGTGAATATTCTGCTCGACCAGAATGTCGCCCGACAGAGCGCGGTCCCACAGCCAGTTGCGCAGGCGGTATTCATCCGGACCGGCGCCGGGGAAGACTTTCTCCTTCGAGGCCGGAGCGTAGTAGTAAGCGGAAACGGAAGCGACTTTGCCCAAGGCACCGCCTTTGATTTTTTCGGCGATGGCGGCGATGGGCGGAGCGTTGCGGCACTGGAAACCTACATCGACGCTCTGCGTGGGTTTGACGCGCTTGGCAATTTCCAATGCCTGCCGGGTCTGGTGCACATCGATGCCAACCGGCTTTTCGCAGTAGACATGCTTGCCCGCGGCCACTGCGGCTTCAAGGTGCTGCACATGAAAGAAGGGCGGTGTGGAAATCTGAATCATGTCCACGTCCGATGAGGCGGCCAACTGCTCAAAGGCGTGCGGTCCGTGAAAGAGCAATTTGCTGTCAATGGCAGTGCGACCGAGGCTGGCGTTGATCTGGTCGAAATGCGCGTGGCCGGCCGCCAGTTGATTGGGGAACAGGTCGGCGAGCGCTACAACCTGCGCCGCGGTGTTTTTGGAGAACGAGGTGGCGACGTGCGTGCCGCGGCTTCCGCAACCCAGCAGTGCCATGCGCACAGCGGAGTTCGCCTGAAAACCGAAGGCCGTTCCCGGCTTGAGAAGAATGAATCCGGAAACAACTCCGGCAGTATTTTGTAAAAATTCTCGGCGGTTCATGGATCGTCCCTTCCTGGTGTCATCAAATGGATCGTGATTGTGCTCCTGCTATTTTCGCGTCTCAGGAGGCAAAAACTCCGCTGAGCACGCGCTCTAGATAGATTTTTTCCTTGGCGACATCCGCGATCTGCTGCGGACCGGAGGTTTCACGCTCGATGGAGACGGCGCCGGTGTAGCCGATGCTGTGCAGCTTGGTGAAGACCTTTTTGAAATCGACAAGTCCGGTGCCGATGAGCACCTCCTTGCCTAGTTTGTCGGGGTTGGTGGGCCAGAGGCCGTCCTTGGCGTGAATGCTGCGGACATGGGGTCCGAGAATGTCAACCGCGTCGACGGGATTTGCCTTGCCGTAGAGGATGAGATTGGCTGTGTCGAGGCCGACGCCGATGTTGGGCAGGCCGACGTCGCGAATCATGCGCGACATGGTGGTGGGCGTTTCCTGGCCGGTCTCCATCAGGAAATACTGCCCGTTGCCCTGGCAGTGGGCAGTGACAGTGCGGATGGCTTCGACAGTGCCTTCGTAGAGCGGATCGCCGGGGAACTCGGGGATGAAGCCGCAGTGAGCCTGTATTTGATTCACGCCGAGGATCTTGGCGAAGTCCGAGGCCTGGCGCAGGCCGTCAATGCGCGCGGCGCGCATCGATGGCGGGACCAGTCCGATGGTGGACGGGCCGCTCTGGAAATCCCATACCGTACGGCCGGGGGAGATGATCTCAAGGGTGGTCAGGACGAGGTTGTATTTGGCGAGCAGATCGCCGATGCGCTTGGCCAGGTCCGGACTGAAGTGGTTCAGGTAATGATCCACGGAGAAGAAAGTATTGTTGAAACCCATCTCGCGGACGCGGCGGATGGAGATCTCGGGGTCGTCGCCGGGCGAGATTTTCAGGCCGACTTCCATGGGTTTGAGTGGGACGGGGGGCATGGCGCCGAAAGCAGCTGCTGAGGGCAGCCCCTGGGCAAGAATGGCCGCTGTAGCGGCACCGAGAAACTCTCTGCGATGCATAAAATGTCCTTCCCTGATCGTACGATATCGTACGATCTACCAACGGGAGCGTCAAGGTGCGGCGTGGGACAACCGCGCATCGCTCCCCTGCGACCGTGAGCCAGGTGATATGGAGAAGCTCTCCGGAGGAATTAGACTGATCGTGGAGACAATGCGATGAAATGTGGGCCGATGCTTCGATCTGTAATGACTGCTTTGTTGGTAACTCTTATTTCTTCTTTTGCATATGCGCAGTTCGCGGGACCAGCCGCATCGCAGAAGAGCGCTTTATCGATGCCTCAGACGCAGTTGATTCAGCCCGAAGCTCTTAACCGCCTGCTGCAATCGGCCCGGTCTGAGAAACCGCTGGTGCTGCAGGTCGGGTCTCATATTCTGTTTGCCGAGTCTCACATCCCAGGCGCGGAATATATCGGGCCCGGTTCTCAACCGGCAGGCCTGCAAGTGTTGCAAAGTAGAGTTTCTTCGCTGCCCCGCAACAGGTTCATCGTGCTGTATTGTGGATGCTGCCCGTGGCAACGCTGCCCCAATGTTGCGCCTGCGTTCGCGAAGCTGCGGGAGATGGGGTTCAGCAACGTGAATGTACTCTATCTGACCGACAACTTCGGCGCCGATTGGGCGGCAAAGGGGTATCAGGTTGAGCGGGGCCGCTGACCCGGTCCGCCTTTCGCGGAAGACGGACCGCACAACATCCATGAGCATACGGATGTCGGCGCTACGTCGTTGCGCGCTGGCCGGCCTGCTGCTCGCCGTTATTGCAGGCGCGTTGCCTAGTGCCTTTGCCGCCACGCCTCTGCTGCACAAGAGAGCGCCGCAGTTTGTCCGCGCCGGCCTGAATCACCAGCCGGTCGACCTGCGCGCCTATCGAGGCAAGGTTGTGCTGCTGGACTTCTGGGCCACCTGGTGCGCGCCCTGCCAGGTGGAAATGCCGCGCTTCATCGCCTGGCAATCGAAGTATGGCGCGCGCGGCTTGCAGATCATCGGCATCTCAATGGACGACAGCCCCGCGGAGGCGCTGCGCGTGGTCCGGAAGCTGGGACTGAATTACCCGGTGGCCATGGGCGATGAGAAGCTCGGAGAACTCTACGGCGGTGTGCTCGGGCTCCCGCTGACCTTTCTGATTGACACGCGGGGCGTAGTCCAGGCTGAATTCCAGGGTGAAACCGATATGAATTCGATCGAACAACGATTCAAGCCGCTGCTTCGCCCCTTGAGTTTGACCCAGCGGACCGTGCGCTAAGTTCAAGAGTGCCGCACCACCAGAAACACCCCCCAGGCATGAGCCCGTTCCTCACCGTTTTCCGAGGTGATGCTGGCCTCTGCCAGTACCTTTCTTTTCTCGACGCTGACGACCCATCCGCGGACAAATGCAGCATCGTCTACGCAGATCTTTTTGCGGAAGCGGATCCGCAGATCGGCAGTGAAAGCCTCGTTGCCTCCTGAAAGTATGGCCTTGGACATGGCTTCATCCAGGACAGATGATATGACCCCGCCATGGATGATACCCTTGTAGCTCTCCCATCCCGTCTGCGGCGTCCAGGCGGCGGATGCGCGGTGGCCATCGGTCTGGAAGGCAAGATGAAGGCCGTGGGGGTTCTCTTCGCCGCAGACAAAGCAGGCAGGATTCAACGGTTCGCTCAGGGGCGCTGTCTGCATTGGACTTGCGACCCCTAGTTTGTTGACGTCTGCCGAAAGGTCCAGATTTTGTCTGGAGGCTGGCTTATCCACTCCTTGAATAACCTTCTCACACGCAAGATTCAGTTCCGACACTCGATTCTCCGTTTCATCCGAACTCGACATCGTGCTCCTGTTTTTCCCGGCTGGACAAGCCGATCATCTGCGATCATTTTTTGTTGTCGTCGATGCTGGCGTGCCGGGTTTCGCGAGCAAATTCGATCATCGCGTTACCTAGCGCTTCCAGCAAGCTGGCCCATTCGCGCAAATGGACATGGCCGCTTTGGGTCAACGAGTAATTGCGCCGGGCTGGACCCTCTCCTGCATCCCATGTCGAGCAGACATGGCCGTTCGCTTCCAGAGCCCGAAGTGTGCGATAGAGAGCCGCGCCCTCGATGGTGGCGTCCGTCAGAGCATAGCGCGAGAGGCATTCGGCAATCTCATAGCCATACGATTTCTTCTTTTCCTTGAGAATGCGCAGTACGACCGGCTCGATGAAGCGGGAGACATTTCCCATAGCGCAGGTGCAGGGACGTCCACGTCCCGGCTGCTTGCAGCACCGGGGCCCGGACTGCTGCGCAGAGTTCAGCGCACACTTTTTGGGACTGAGGTTTACCTGCATAGGCACTGCATTCCTCTCTTTTCAACGAATGATTCGCACTTTTCTTGCTGCGTGTGCTCTCTAGATGTATATTACATCTAGTTTCACGATGACAAACAGACATTCCGCAGCGAATTCGACTTTGTCTACCGAAACGAGGAGCGTATGAACAAAATTGGCGTGATGATGTCGGCGGAGAACGCCGGCGGACAAATGTCGTTGCATTTTGGCAAGGCCGAATGGATCATGGTCTCGGACGCAGACAATGCGGTTCCCGTGTTTGTGAAGAATGAAGGGGTGAATGGAAGGTGCGCCGCCGAGATCGTGATCGGCCAGGGCTGCACCGACGTGATTCTCGCCGACATCGGCGACGGCGCCCTGGGGCATTTGCAGGCAGCCGGCATACGCGTCTGGGCCGCGCCAGAGCCCGTCGCCGGAGGCGAGGCGCTTCGCTTGTTCAGAGAGGGGCAACTGCCTCCTGTGCCTGCTGCGCACACAGCAACGAAACAAGGCGCGCATCATGGGAATTGCTGCGGCGGCCATGGTGGCTCCGAGACTTCCTCCTGCTGCAGGAACTGATCGGTTGGAGCCGCGCAGCCGCAGTTCGTCGACCCGGTCCGCAAGGCAACGTGGCTACCTCGCATTCCGTTCGCGGCGGCGGAATGGAGCTTGCAGATGCCGCTGCTTGCGCAGTTTGAAAGGATGATTTCAGTGAAAACTATGCGATACCTGATCGTGCTGCTGGCTCTGGCCGGGATGGTGGTTTCCGTGCTGGCGCTACGCGTGCACTATTCCACCGGGACCGAGCCCTGTTCCATCAACGAGAGGTGGGACTGCGGTGTAGTGAACCACAGTCGATATGCCGAAATCGCGCACATACCGGTGGCCGCGCTCGGCATCGTGGGTTACCTGGCGCTGGCCTCTCTGGCGCTGGCGCGCCGGCGCGTGCTAGTGATCGCCGCAGCGCTTGCCGGGCTGGGCTTTGCGCTTTATCTGACCCACATTGAACGGGACGTGCTCATGGTATGGTGTCTTTACTGCGTGATCTCGCAGGCGATCATCGCTTTGATCGCGCTGCTCGCCCTGGGATGGGTGGCCGCGGATTGGATTGGACGGAAACGGGCGGCCAGCCAAGTGTAACTGCTGGCCTAGCGCCGCGACTTCTGCTGTTCTCCACATGCCGGGTCCGCGAGGAACCGCTACAGATGAATCCATCCGCCGCGGATCAGCGCCAGCGATCCCGTGGCAACAGCTATCCACAGCAGGATGCCCTGCAAGAACGGCCGAGCGCCCACTTCGCGCAGCGTTTTCATCGAGAGCCCTGTTCCAATAAGGTAGAGCGTCACGGTGAGTCCGATGACGCCAAGGTGATTCAGGGTTGGGCAGAGCGACTGGAGCAGCGAAACGTAGGTATTGACGACTGCCGCTAGGCAAAAGAAGACAATGAACCAGGGCCATTGAATCTTCGCCTTGCTCTTCGTGGCCATGGCGGTGCCGACCGACAGCGGCACAATCCATAGAGCGCGCGCCAGCTTTACAGTTGTACCCACGGCCAGAGCCACAGCGCCATATTTGGCTGTTGCGCCAACAACGGAGCTGATGTCGTGAATGGCCAGTGCCGCCCACAGCCCGAACTGCTGCTGTGTCATGTGCAGCGTGGTTCCAATAGCCGGAAAGGTGAGCAGCGCCACCGAGTTTAACACGAAAACCGTTCCCAGCGAGACGGCAATCTCCTCTTGGGTGGCATCGGTGATGGGTGCAATTGCGGCAATCGCGCTGCCGCCGCAGATGGCGGTTCCGGCAGAGATGAGGAATGAGATTCGCTGTTTCACGTGCAGAAGCTTTCCCAGTCCCCAGCCCAGCAGCAGAGCAAAACTGATACTGGCCGCCGTATAGATAAATCCCGCACGCCCCGCCTGGATCACTTGCTGCAGATTCATGCCGAACCCGAGGCCAACTACCGAAGCCTGCAGCAGGAGCTTGGAAAGCCGCTTTGCATCCACATGATAGGGATGAATGAAGGAGAAGCCGTAGACTAGGCCGCAGGCCAGCGCAATGGGTGGCGACACCAGCCCGCTGGCGGTAAGGATCAAACCGATGAAGAAAATATTTTTGGACACACACTCAGTGTGGTCGGGAAAATTACTCCGGTCCAAGTAGAAGTATTGATGCCTTATTTGCGAATCTTATGGACTCTGCCGGCTTGGGCTTTTCCGCCTTCTGGCGGCGTTCTTCGCATGCCAGCGCGCGCAAAGAGGAAGCTGAGAAATTCATGTGCAAGGCCCTGCGGCTCGGGTCCCTTGGCGTAGGCGATCAGAAATTCCCTGCGCATGCGCAGTCCTTCCACTTCGACAATCTTGAAACCGGAGCCGAGTCGCAGGTCTTTGGCGATGGACCAACGAGAGACGAAGCCTACGCCCAGACCGGCTTCGACGGCGGACTTGATGGCCTCGGTTGAATCGAGTTCCATCACGACGTGAAGCGACCTCCGCCTCACATCCTGCTTTTCCAGCGCAAGCTCAATGATCCGGCGCGTGCCGGAACCGCGCTCCCGCATGAGCAGAGGAGCGGCGGCGAGTTCGGAACGAGGGATGGATTCAAGCTCGGCCCACTCGTGTGCGGTGGATACAATCAGGACAAGTTCGTCCGCGAGAAACGGGGCTGTTTTCACGTCGCGGCTTCGCGCCGGGCCCTCAATGAAACCCAGTTCGACCTTTTGCTGTTCCACCGCTTCCACGATGTGTTCCGTGTTTCCGCTGATGAGGGTGGGAAGAACGCGGGGATGCTCGCGGCGGAACTCACCTAGCAGGCGAGGCAATACATACTGAGCAATGGTTGTGGAGGCGCCTAGAGCCAGTTGTCCTGCGTGTTCTCTGCCTAGGGCGGCAATGTCGTGCTCAGCTTGAGCGAGCAGTGCATGGATATGTAAAGAGTAGTCCAGGAGAACCGAGCCGGCGGCCGTGAGGGTGATGTGCGGTCCGGTGCGATCGAAGAGTTGAACGCCAAGATCATCTTCAAGCGCCTTGACCTGAAGACTCACGGCAGGTTGCGTCAGATACAGTTCTTCGGCTGCCTTGCGAAAGCTGCGTTGTCCGGCCACGGTCCGGAAGACCACCAGACGGAAATTGTCGAGACTCGCCATGGGACGATTAGAACACTCACGACGGCGAGATGCAGCAGACGCGACAATTTTGCGGCTGCCGAATGAACCCCTGCTGTCAGTGGGTCAGACCACTATCGGCGTTTCCAATTCGATCGCGATTTCAGGCGGCGCCAGCAACGTATTGTGGATCAGGCAGAGATGCACGGAGCGCATGAGTCCCTCGGTGTGAGCCTCAGAGAGAGCAACGGGGCACACAACATGCACGCGGAAGTTACCGAGCCGGGTAGGCTGTAGCAACTTCTCGGCAGTCACCGAAACCTCTATGCCACTTTCAGCGAGATTGCGTGTCTTGAGGTATTGCACGGCATAAAAAGCTGCGCAGGAACCTAGCGACGCGAGCAGCAGTTCGGGAGGCGTCATGCCGGAGTCTTCGCCGCCATTTTCTACGGGCTGGTCGCAGAGAATGGTGTGTGATCGCACTTGAATGGAAAACTTCACATGATTGAGGTGCTTAATCTTCACTTCCATAATGGTCATTGCCTTTCAACGGAATAAAGACATACGGGCGGCGATCCGTTACAACCGGGAGGATTATTTTTTAGTGCCCGGCATGGCTGACAAGAGAAGGAATTCATGAGGAGGATGGGGAAGTAAGTTGTTGATATTAAATGGTAAACATGGTCTGGATCGAACCGGCTGCCTCTTTCATGCCATAGCCCCAATTAAGTGTACTTTAAAAACTTGCTGTTCGCTGAGGACTGCCAAACAACGCGAAAATACGCCGAAGGCGGAAATGTTAACTCTCTATGGTGGTCCCAACTATTGGCCTCACTGTTGTCCGGCTATTTTTCAGATAAATCTCGTAACCTATTGTGCACCAGCATGATGCATGGACTCTTCACGGAAAAATTGAAATTTAATTTCGTTTTCCTCTTTCATGACTGCAGCGAAACAATGGTGCATGAATGCCTACCGCACCATCTTCGCGCAAGTCATAGAGCAACTCCCGCACAGGGATTTAAAAAATGCGTTGCCCGTTACCAAGGCGACGCGCACCTGTGCGGCTTCTCTTGCTGGGACCAGTATCTGGCCATGGTTTTCGCGCAGTTGACCTATAGCGAGAGCCTGCGCGACATCAAATCCTATCTCGGCGCCATGCGCCCGAAGCTCTATCACATGAGTTTTCTCGGCCGCATTCGGCGTTCCACTCTTGCCGACGCCAACGACGCACACGACTGGCGCATCTACGCAGATTTTGCCCAAGTGTTAATCGCTACTGCGCGGTCTTTGTACGCCGCCGAACCGATGGGCGTGGAACTTTAACAAAGTCTATACGCACTCGACTTAACCACTATCGACTTATGCCTTAGCTTGTTCGCGTGGGCGTGTTTTCGCAGCCGCAAAGTCTCTGTCAAAATGCACACCTTGCTTGATCTGCGCGGCAATATCCACACGTTCATCCACATCACCGACGGCAAAGTGCACGATGTAAATGTGCTCGACCAGATCCTGCCAGAGGCGGGCGCGTTCTATGTCATGGATCGCGGCTACATCGACTTCGAGCGGCTGTATCGCTTCACGTTGGAATTGGGCTTCTTCGTCGTGCGCAAAAAATCCAATATGCTCTTGCAACGCAGTTACTAGCATCCCGTTGATCCTGCTACCGGCGTGAGCTCGGACCAGATCGTTGTTCTCGCCTCGCTGGAATCGGCTTCGGCCTATCCCGATGCGTTGCGCAAGGTCACCTACGTCGATACGGAAACCAGCAAGCGACTGGTGTTGTTGACCAACAACTTCGCGCTGCCTGCTGCGACCATTGCAGCCATTTACAAACAGTGCTGGAAGATGGAACTGTTCTTCAAATGGATCAAGCTGCACCTGCGCATCAAGGCCTTTTACGGCACCAGCGAGAACGCCGTCTCGGTCTACGTGCTGGTGGCCATCGCGCGCAAAAAGCTCAATGCCGAGGCCAGTCTCTACCAAATCCTACAGGTGCTCAGTCTGACGCTGTTAGAGATCCCCCACTTTACGGGCACTTCAGCGGATCGACTCCCAAGACGATTTACCATACCTCTCCAAGAAAATGAATCTGTTCTACTTATAGCCGGACAGCAGTGACATAGATTAATTGCTTACGGGCCGTGAAGGCTGCGCGGCACATAGCCCAGTTCATGCGATGGGAATAGAAAAACATTCGCCCCCAGTGGGTCCTGCAAAACCCTTCGATATTGAGCAATATTGAACAGATAAGATTTTGCGTCCACGCGATGATGGAAAGGACTTTAGTGTAGTAAGGCTCAAGCGCGTGGAAATCCGCCACTACAGTTGCGGCCACTCCCCAGGAAATGATTCGGGCCTGCGTTGCCGGTTGGGCTGCGCGGAATGCTCTGCTCTAACTCTCTCTCAAGCACTCCCTCCGCGGCCTTTGAACGGCATGCCGGAGTCCGCATCCCGCACCCGGGCTACCTCAACGGAGGCTCTATGTCGATGACCGATAAGTATAACCCGCCATTTGACCCTGCCGTCTTTCTTGCAAACGCAGGCCTTGGTCGAAGAATTATAGAATTGAAGCCGAATCAGACTTTTTTTGTGCAGGGGGATCCATCAGACTCTGTCTTTTATCTTCAGAATGGCCGGGCAAAACTTACTGTCGTTTCGCACGAAGGTAAAGAGGCCACCATTACGCTGCTCTCCGCCGGTGACTTCGTTGGGGAGGCAGCACTTGCGGCAGTGCCTGGGCTGCGTTTATCCACAGCCACGGCCATAAACACCTGCGTGGCGCTCAAGATCAATAGGGAGGAGATGGTCCGCGTCATGCATGAAGAGCATGAATTATCCGACCTGTTTATGAAGTTTCTGCTGGACCGCAGCATGCGCACACAGGCCGATCTTGTCGATCAACTATTCAACTCCAGTGAAAAGCGTCTGGCAAGGATTCTCCTTTTGATGGCGGAGTTCGGCAAGCCGGGGGAGCGGGAGACTTTCATTCCTCCAATTACGCAGGAAACCCTCGCGGAGATGATCGGAACCACCCGGTCCCGCGTTAGCTTCTTCATGAATCGCTTCCGCAAGCTCGGTTTCATTACTTACAACGGCCGCATTCAGGTGCACAAGTCACTACTCAATGTGGTTCTGCTCGATCAATTGCCTGAACACAACTCTCAGAAACCTCCCCTTGTTGCCTTTCCGTAATCTGATACCTATCGTCGGCTCGCCCGCATCTTAGAGAGCGCTCAGGCTATTAAGAGCCGGTCTGTAGTGCTCTTCTTGAAAGTCTGGACAGGGAACCCAACCTGGACAGGTTCCACGCGAATAGCACATGCGCGAACGAAGGAGCGCATATAAGACTGCGCTGCGCGGTTCCAGACCATCTGGCGTGCATAAAGGTAAGCGCGGCTGCGCATGGCTTGCCGTTTCGCCTCGTTGTCGAGGAGTTCAATTGCCGTTGCAGCGATAGATGCTGGATCCTCAAAGGGGACCAACGCTCCGCGTCCGTCGTCCAGCAGTTCGGCGGCGTGCCAGTACGGAGTGGAAATGATCGCCTTCCCGGCGCCCATAGCATACGCCAGCGTTCCCGAAACAGCCTGTGCTTCATGGCAGTACGGCGTGATGTAAATGTCGGCTGAACCGACCAGCAACGCCATTTCCTTAGGGCTGAAGAAACGGTTGTGGAAGATCACCTCGCGCTCAACTCCTAGTTTCCTGGCCAGGGCCTGCAACTGATCCCGGTAGCGGTCGCCCTCGCGAGCCCTGACGTGCGGATGAGTGGCGCCTGCGATCAAGTAGACAACATTGCTATGCTTGGCTAGGATGAGCGGCAGGGCTCGAATTACGCTCTCGAACCCCTTGTTGGGAGACAACAGTCCGAAGGTGAGCAGTACCAGCTTTCCTCCGATGGAGAGTGCATCCTTGTATACCTCCGGCTCCACAAAGGGCAGGTCGGGGATGCCATGCGGAATCAGGTCGATCTTTTCGCCAGGAACACCAAATACATCCTGCAGAACGCGAGAAGAGTACTGGCTCATTACAACCAGACGTTCGGAGCGCACGGCAATCTGCTGCATGACGCTTTGCTGGTAGAGGTCCGGCTGACGAAGAACGGTATGAAGTGTTGTTACCACTGGCATGGTGAGGTACTTCAGCAACTCCAGTACATAGCTCCCGGCATTCCCACCATAAATTCCATACTCATGCTGTAAACACACTAGATCGACATTACCGGCATTGAGAAATGTTGCGGCCGTCCGATAGGAGGCTATGTCGCCTTCTGCAATCTCAAACCGCACACGCGCCGGGTAGGCGTATGAGGATTCCGGGTCATTGACCGCGACAATAGACAATCCTGCAGATCCGTACTCGGCAGCGATCGCATCGCACAAATCGGTTGTAAAGGTCGCAATTCCGCACTGCCGAGGAAGGTGGTTTCCGACAACCGCTACCCGAACGGGAAGGGGACGGCTGGGCGCTGGTTGCAAGCAGAATGCAGGCTCTCTTCCGAATACAAGGGACTGCTGCTCGCGCCTCATTGGGTTGCTCGGTTGCGAATTTATAGAAGAGTTCGATGCGGACATGTAGGCTCCTTCAACTAACCTGCGAGCGACAGTTGCTTGCGGGCAATCGTGCAAATTGAGATCAGTGGAGAAGCACGGGAATCGTTGCCAGTGCTTCTCTTGTGACAAAGGTAAGAAGAGAGAGTGCTATGCCGATACCCGCTAATGGCATACCGAACAAGCCAGTAGTGTGTATAGAAGACGCCGAGTCTGATACTCCTTTTCCCAGTGCGTCCAGGCGTAAGCCGCGCATAAATACGAAGCCCCGGCGGCGGACACAACCAGATTTCATATAAATGACCGAAATTTTAGAGTGCGGCAAACAGAACTACTGATCATGGCCTGACAGTACTCCGGACAAATTAGGCTGGATGTTCATTTTTGCACTCTTAGAAGCTGTCTAAAAACTACGCATAGCGTTTCAGCAGGGTGTGAGCGAAGCTGATCTAGATCATGGTTTCCGCCGAGGTTGGGCAGAGTTCATAGTCTTTGCTCGTACGCCTCCGGGCAACGCCATGGTTGACGGGTCCGGGGTGTACGCAGGTAGGCTATTTCGCTGTTCTTGCGGCGTAGGCCATGGGGGTGAGTTCGGCCAGGGATTGGATGGAGCGGTCGGCCAAGCCAGGCAGCACGTCC